>JAZUFB010000159.1:0-4032 GCA_045640475.1 Clostridia bacterium | reverse complement strand
AGCGGGTGGTTTTCTGTTTCGCTCAACTGCCTAAAAGCATAAAGAAAAGAGGGAAACAACACATGTCGTTTCCCTGAATGTGGCGGAGATGGAGGGATTCGAACCCCCGTGCCGTTTCCGGCCAACTGATTTCGAGTGTTTTATCAAACACAGAACATCGCAGAAATACGAGGAATATAACAGAACATACGGGAACCTGAAATGCCGGTAAAATCAAGGTTTTCAGAAACACAAAGGCCTTCGGGACAAGGCACCGCAAGGGTTCGAACCGGAGGCCTGTTCTCTCCAAAAAACGCGTCAAAATCGGCATTTTGGAGAGAAAACAGGAGAGAACGGGCGAACCTGTCTGCCGGTCTCTGTCTCTTTGTTCTGTTAGCTAATTTATTGGTGAGGTGAAGTTCATGTTTGATGAAGCGTATTTTCAGGAGCTCCGCAGACGGTACCCCACGGTCATGTCGAAGGAGCAGCTCTACAAGGTCTGCCACATTAGCAAACGGGTGTCAAAATACTATCTCGATAATGATATTATCCCGTGCCAGAACTCCGGTCATGTCACTCACAAGTATACAATAAAAACCGAAGATGTGATCGAGTTTCTCCGCAGACGGGAGGCCTCTCCGGCAGCCTACAAAGTAACGTTGCCATCAGGCGCAAAATACGAGCCGAAGGTTGCACCAAGGATCATATACACAGATCATGTGATGAAGTGTTATGAACAGCTGATTCGTTCTTTAGCTGCAACCTATCCAGATCTGATGACCGTCCACATGATCTCTGAGCTGACCGGCTATTCGGAAGCGACAGTACATAAGTGGACACCAATAGGCAACATCCGGTGGCTGCGCGACGGTATGCAGTACTATGCGCCAAAGGAACTGGTAATCCGGCATCTGCTCAGTGAGCCATTTCGAAACATCAGCGGCAAATGCAAAAAGCACCGTTGGATCCTACAACAATTGAGTAACATGATCGACAAGGAGGAAAACAGCAATGAGTGAACTGCGTAAGGAAATGATCGAGAACGGTATCCATTACACTCTGCATGGCGATCATTATCTGCCTGACTTGGAGGTCGATCCCGGTTATCCCTTGGGCAAGTATGGAATGGCGCGGATGCAGTACCTGGAGGAGCAGAGACCTGGATTGTACACCAGGCTGCTGCTCTCCGGCAAGCTGAATGATGATCTGCACCAGGCCGATGTGCAGGCACAGCACTTGCTGGACACGATGATCCCACAGATGGCCAAGGAGGCTGGCGTGACTGAACAGATGAAGATGACTGACCAGCTGCGTTGGGTTGGTATGATGAATGCTATCAAGGGACAGGTTGAGGAAATCATCTGGAGCATGATTGTTTACAAATAACTCAAGATGGGCATCTGATGCATCTCGCACCAAATGCCCATTTTTTCACATTATTGAAAAGTGCAGCGCAGGCAAAGCAATGTTTTACCGGCTCATATAGGAATCGATTCGATGAATTTGCGATGAAATGCGATGAAAATACGCTGATTCCACGCATCGCTATCACAGTAGTATGACGTCATTCCCATTTCATCCGTTGTTGGTTTTACTCTATTTCATCGATTCCCAAACTTTTGAGGTACCGATATGTTCCGTCATAGTATTCCGGCAATCGTGTGCTGTCTTCCCAGAAACCGGTGGGGGTTTTGCGTCCATTGCCAGCAGGCACACAAATGACCATACCTGCTCTGGCACGGGTCAACAGCACTCTGTATGCATTGAGCATATACTTAATCTGTTCTTGCTTACTCTCGCTGTCAGGTTTCTGCTCGACCCATTTTGTTTGCTTATTGAACCGGAAATAGCGCCAATTGCCGTTGTCATAGCGCATATCGGCATCCCATAGCAAACAGGCGTAATCCAGCTCCAATCCCTGCACCTGGATTTCCGTGGCTGCATCTTCCAAATAGTTGGAAGACCTCGTGTCCACCTTATCCTCCAGGAACCAGTGTACAGCATTTTCATCTCCGGATTCCAGCACATGAATGCCGAGCGGCTTATATCTCGCAGATTCCTTAGTAATCAATACGCCTGTTCTTTCTGTGCCGCGCACCTTCTGATGCAGCCATCTCTTAGCCTTTTCCATGTCCCGCGTCAGGACAATCGGATATTTATCTTTGATGTCGGCATAGATAGAAGCAGCATTGTCATCCAGCGCCAGCAGCGCATGGACAAAGGCGGATAGTTTTTCTGCTCTATAGGAGCGCAAGGAAACGCCAAGGTGCAAATGTTCTGCATAAGTCACATTGGGATTATCCTGAAGGAGCTCTTTGACGCGGCCCTCGGCATACTCCCGTTCTGTCAGCTGCGGCGAGATATAGACCTTACAATGTGTGAATATCTCGTTCAGCGATCTGATCCATTCGGATATACCAGCCTCGCCGGTATTGATCTCCTGACCGCCGCCAACAAGGCAGATGATGGTTGCCCAATCCTCGCGCTGATCAAGTGACCAGATCAGGAACGATGCCTCTGACATGGGGAAGTTGGGCACCTTCAATTTGTTGCCGTAAGTGCCGCCACGCTTCAGATAGTTTGCCAGTCTCTCATGTGTCCATGAACGCTGTGCTTCATCAAAAATGGCAACATGCTCCACTTCACCGTAACCGGTATTTTGCAACCTGACTGCTTTCTCCGGGTCGATTTCAAGTTTGCCGTTCTCCACGGGATTCTTGATTTTCGCCAGCATGTTATCACGGTAGCGATGAATGATCTGGATGAATTTGCCGACCTCACGCCGGGAATCTGTCAGATTCTTTTTCTCACCACGTTTCTTGCATTTATCGTGGTTGTCTTTGGCAAGTGCTTCTGTCAAAACGGCCACCAGCGGGCCATTGCCAGACAGATATACCGCACCCTCCTCCGTATCAGGGGTATCTGAATCCTGATAGGTCTGTTTGACCGCTACATCCAATCCGACCAAGGTCTTACCTGCACCAGGGACACCGGTAACGAAGCAGATGCTCTTTTCCCGATTCTCTTTGCTATGCCTGATTACATCCAGGATATAAGCAATCGTCCGGTCAGTGGTCACTTCATCGGCTTCATGCCGGGTAATATCCTCAACGGAATGGCTTTCGTACAGCGTTCTTGCTGCTTCGATGATAGTGGGTGTAGGGGCATAAGGGCTAATAATCCATCTGTCATTGATCGGGGTTTCGTTGGGGAATCGCTCCAACACAGCTGTAATCAGGCCATCAATGCCATTCGTGCCGGTGACCAAAGGATTAAGCACACGATCATCATAGATAGATTGTTGAATGACAGAAGAACTCCTGTTGTATCGGGTAGCAATCAGGGTTGGGACAATGATGCGATCCTCGCTGAATTTATGGAAATTTTTCAGATCGAGCGCATAATCCAGCACCTGATCCACATCGGGCTCATTGATTTTTGATTCGCCCACCTTGAACTCCAGGCAGAATACAATCCCTTTCAGCAGCAGGACAACATCGACCCTTTTGCCGAGACGTGGGATATCATACTCAAAAATGATGCGTCCGTCAGAGTTTTCCCACGGCTTAAGCGCATTTTGCAGGATAGTGATTTCGCCATTCCATGCTTCGCGCGTGGTTGTCAGTGCATCGCCATGGTACTTATCGCACAGGATGCCGAAGATTTTCTCTTTTTCGGTGTTGAGGAAGCCATGAACGCTGTCATCATACAAACAACGTGCGCTGTTGTTCATCCTGTAACACCTCCATTACTTACGAATACAAAAACACATAATGATTATACCACACAAGAGGCATTTCTTCAATGTATCAGCCTTCACCTATACAAAATGATACGGAACAGGACTTTGTCTACTTAGCTAAAGAAGGATAAAGCGCACGAAGATGAAAAGATATGAGCGAATTGCGCAAATCTTGCGGATGAATGAAAGTTTATTACAAAGCCCAACAGAGGTTATGCTATACTCCTTGACAGGCTGTTAATGATATGATATGCTGTTACTGCAATGTTCAAGAATGAAGTAAAAGGGGCGATTATCCTTGCATCCGCGTA
>JAZUFB010000158.1:0-23143 GCA_045640475.1 Clostridia bacterium | reverse complement strand
TTGACTTCGCCCTTGGTATAGACGGTGTCGCCCAGACGGACGATCTCGGTGGCGTTGTCCACATCCTGATCCTTGACGAGCAGGGTGCAACCGCTCAGAAGCATCGTGAGCGCCAGCATAAGAGCCAGCAATGCTTTCTTGTTCATGAAAAACATCTCCGTTTCATTGAAATATACAACCAGACACTCCTTATATTATATCAAAGTGTACTGGAGCATGGCAAGCCTAATAATTGTAAATGTCATGTGAACAAATGCGCCTTACGCTCGATCATTTCGCCCACACGGTTGATATACAGTTCAATATTGCTGATATTGGGGGCACGCTCGATATGTCCTTCATCCGGGAAGACCCGCTTGGAGATCCCGCCGGCGCCCATGGCCAGGATATGTGTGGTCTCCTCCATGATATCCACGTTGTACAGGCAGGCGTGGCCGGGCAGGGCATAGCCGGTGTTTTCCAGATTGCCGGCCATATACTTCTGCCGGTAGAGATAGTAGGGGCGCATGCCCAGCTCGCGGGCAGTCTGCAGTCCCATATCGACCATGGCGGAGGTGATCTTTCCATCCGGAAGCGGATAACCGGACATCGTCAGCGCGGAAGTCCGCTTCAGGGCCAGCGTGTGCACGGTGAGGCTTTCGGGCTTCAGGGCCAGCGCGCCGTCCATGGTACGGCGGGAATCGTCCGTATCCTCGCCGGGAAGGCCCGCGATGACATCCATATTGATATGATCGAAGCCTTCCTTCCGCGCCATTTCATAAGCGTAATAGACCTGATCCACTGTGTGGGCCCGGCCGATGACCCGCAGGGTACGGTCGTTCATGGTTTGGGGGTTGATGCTGATGCGGCGGACGCCGGCTTCATGGATCAGACGGAGCTTTTCGGATGTGATCGTATCCGGACGCCCGGCTTCAACGGTGTACTCGGTGGCATTCGGGAAGAAGGTGGTCATCATGCCCATCAGAATGTCGAACTGCCGCTCGGAAAGGGCTGTCGGTGTGCCACCGCCAACATAAACGGCACGCAGCTTTTTGCCGGTGGTCTGCAGGATCTGGGCACAGGCTTCCATTTCGCGGCCAAGGGCTTTCAGGTACGGGTATACCAGGGAGCCGTCTCCCAGTTCTCCGCTGGAGAAGGAGCAGTAGGTACAACGCGTAGTACAGAAGGGGATGCCGATATAAACGTCGATCTGGTCATCCGCGGGCGGCGGCAGGGCGGACTGGACATCCGCGACTTCGGCCAGAAGATCGGCTTTGGCAGGAGAAACATCAAAATCCCGGATGAGGCGGGCTTTGGCTTCCTCGGGAGTCAGCCCGGAGGCTAAGGCTTCCAGCATCAGATGGGTGGGCCGGACGCCGGTCATACTGCCCCACGGGGGACGCTTGCCGGTGACGGCGACACACAGATCGTACAGCGTTTGCTTGCACAGCCTGCGTGCGGCCCGGCGACGGTGAAGGTCCAACAGGACGCCTTCCGCGTCCGTGGGGACCGGGACCGTTCTGCGGACGGTGTGGCCGGAACCGGTGAAGATACAGGCATAAAGACCGTCATTTTCGTCACAGGTCATGGTAAAGCCCTGAGCGTTCCATACGCTGTCCGGGAGGGAAAAGGTCCGGGTCATGGCCAAAAATTCCGGCTGCAGGGTGTTCAGATAAGCATCGGGTATTTGCATGAGATCCACTCCGAATCAATAGGCTACGGTGAGCAGGGTCAGAACAGTTTGGTCGAGTCCATGAGGATGGTCACTGGACCGTCATTGACAAGGGAAACCGCCATTTCCGTGCGGAAACGGCCGGTTTCGACCTGGATCCCCTTTGCGCGCCAGGCCGCGATAAGCTTTTCATAGAGGGCACTCGCTTCCTCCGGTTTGGCGGCGTGGATATAGCTGGGTCTGCGGCCACCACGGGCATCCCCGTACAGCGTGAACTGGCTGACGGCCAGAATGCTGCCGCCAATATCCAGCACGGAGCGGTTCATGACGCCGTTTTCGTCATCAAAGATCCGCAGATTCGGGACTTTTTCGGCCATGTATTTGAGATCGGCCTCGGTATCCTCGTCGCTGACCCCGATCAGGACCATCAGACCCTGACCGATCGCCCCGACTGTTTCTCCGTTTACAGTGACGGAGGCGGAAGAGACCCGCTGAACAACACAACGCATCCGTGATTCCTCATTTCCTGTATGATTCTTTCGTTGGCCCGGTCCATTAACCGGTGACGCGGTAGACATCCATGATATCGGACTTGCGGCGTAAGGCCTGAATGACCTTTTCCATCTGTTCCTTGGAATGGACGTCCAGCGTGAGGCGGAGGGTACAGAGACGATCCTTGTCCGCCGCGGTCGCGTTGGCCGCGCGGATGGAAACATTCATTTCGCCGATGATGGTGGCAATCTCACCGAGCAGGTTGACGCGGTCGTATGCGATCACCTTGATGGAAGCCAGGAAGGAACCGTCGCCGACATCGGCCCATTCGACGGCTACCTGACGCTCCTTTTCGCCGCCTGCGACATTGGGACACTCCGTCTTATGGACGGTGACACCGCGGCCGCGTGTGATGTAGCCGATGATGTCATCCCCAGGCACGGGGCTGCAGCATTTCGCGAAGCGGATCGGGATATTGAGGTCCTCGTTGCCGGTCATGACGATGCCATGATTGGCGCGACGCTGGGAAAGGCGCTTCTCGTCCGTGACGCTGTCCGGCAGGGAGGTGAGATCCGGTACGGCGGGCGTTTCCCGGGCACGCTGTTCTTCAATCAGCCGGGAAACGACATACATGGCAGCCATGCCGCCATAACCGACCGCGCCGAAGATATCATCCGTATCCGTGAAACCGTATTTCTTCAACAGACCGTCATAGTATTCCGGCTTCATCAGGTCGGACATGCGGAAACCGCGGCGGGCACATTCCTTTTCGACCATGGACTTGCCCATTTCGATGTTTTCGGCTTTGAGGTTCTTCTTCAGGAACTGACGGATCTTGGCTTTGGCCTGCGGGGTCTTGCAGATCCGGAGCCAGTCCGTGCTGGGGCCTTTGCAGGTGGAGGAAGTCATGATCTCCACCCGGTCGCCGGTTTCGAGCGCGGTATCGAGCGGAACGATCTTTCCGTTGATCTTCGCACCGACACAGCGGTTGCCGACCGCACTGTGGATATGATAAGCGAAATCCAGCGGTGTGGCGCCCTTGGACATGGAGACGACATCGCCCTTGGGGGTGAAGACGAATACTTCCTCGGCGAAAAGGTCGGTCTTCAGCGTGTCCACAAACTCCTTGGAGTCGCGGGTATCGCTCTGCCAGTCCAGGATCTGGCGGACCCAGGTCAGTTTCCCGTCCAGATCGTTGGCCGCGCCACCGCCTTCCTTGTAGCGCCAGTGGGCCGCGATGCCGTATTCGGCGACACGGTGCATATCCCAGGTGCGGATCTGCACTTCAAAGGGGAAGGGCATCTTGCGGCCGCCGATCACGGTGGTGTGCAGGGACTGGTACATGTTGCCCTTGGGGACGGAAATGTAATCCTTGAAACGGCCGGGGATCTGGTTCCACAGGGTGTGGACGATGCCCAGAACCGTATAGCAGTCCGGAATGGTATCCACGATGACACGGATGGCGATGAGGTCATAGATCTGGTCAAACTGCTTGTTCTGCAGGACCATCTTGCGATAGATGGAGTAGAAATGCTTGGGACGGCCATCGATGTCATAATGGATGTGCTGTTCGTCCAGCCGGGCGGACAATTCCCCGATCACGAGGCGGATGTGTTCCTCCCGTTCGGCGCGCTTCATGCCGACAAGACGGACGATGTTCTGGTATCCCTCAGGGTCAATATACCGGAGGGAAAGATCTTCCAGCTCCTGCTTGAGGCTATAAACACCGAGACGGTGGGCCAAGGGCGCGTAGATGTCCAATGTTTCCCGCGCGATGGCCGCACGGCGGTCCTCCGACTGATGCTTCAGAGTGCGCATGTTGTGGAGACGGTCCGCCAGCTTGATCAGCACGACGCGGATATCCTTGCTCATGGCCAGGATCATTTTTCGCAGACTTTCGGCTTGCGCTTCCTCACGATTGGCAAAATCCAGTTTGTTCAGTTTGGTCACACCGTCCACGAGCAGCGCGACTTCTTCACCGAAGGCTTCCCGGATGGTGGAGATATTGATCCCTTCGCAGTCTTCGACCGTATCGTGGAGAAGACCCGCAGCGATCGTGGGCGGATCAATCATCAGCTCCGTGAGGATGCTGGCGACAAAGCAGGGATGGATGAAGTAGGGCTCACCGCTTTTGCGGACCTGCCCGGCGTGGGCGGCTTCGGCAAAATGCCAGGCGTTTTCTACCAGAAGATAGCCGTCTCCGGGATGGTATTTCTGGACCCGTGCGAGCATCTGATCCAGAGGCATGGCTTCATAGGCATTATATCCGCTCATTGGGCAGACTCCTTTCTGGTGTTGAGCCGCTTGGAATGGGAAATCATGGATCCCGCGTTCAGCTTTCAGTGCGCAGAGGACGGAGCTGACGAAGCAGACGGATCAGCGGGCTGTCCTCCATGGAACACTTTGGCGGAGCGGGGACCGGATGGAAATCAGTGATGTTCCTGTCTGATGTGATGAGTCCGGTATCCCGGAACGCAAAGAGCGCGATCAGGATCTGGGCTTCCGGAAGCGACAGGACGGACGCGAGGACGGAAAGAGGACGGGGCCCTTTGCGGACTTCCAGATAGATCCTCCGAAGCAGATCTGTATCCGTGGAAAGACCGCGGAAAAACGCGGGCTCCGGATCGGCAGAGGGAAGAAGATGCAGGCTTGCGTTCGGGCACTTTTCCGCAAGAAAGGCGGGGAGCCCCGGAGTACAGTCCGCCTCCGGAATCAGAATATCCTGCCAGAGGTCCGTGAGCGCGGAGAAGGCAGGGAACCAAAGGACGGACGAGAAGCCGCGGGGATCGCGGACCTTTCCGCCAAGGATCTCACAGCCACTTTCCTGACTGAGGGAGACGGCAAGATCCCGGTCTGTGGTGAGGAGCAGCGTGCCCATCGGCTTTTTCAGCAGTTGAATGGCGCGGGCACGGGAAAGGCACTCCGGCAAAGGAGTTTCTTTTTGATTCGTTGCCGGAAGAACCAAATCCTGCAAAAAAGCAGGGAAAAGCGTTTCAGGGGCGGGCAATTCGCAGGCACCGCCGGTGGGACGTACCGCTTCCAGACGCATCTGCAGGGAGGAGCGGCCCATAAATTCGTTCATTTCGGGTGAACCGACAAGATCCACGCGGGTCCAGCCGCTGTCCACCCGGGAGACCATGGAAAAACCGATGCAGTCGAGCGTCTTTTCGCTTTGCAGGACGCGAAGACGCAGGTGATTCCGATCCTTGCCCACGGGGCGGCTTTCCTGCACGTGGCAGTCGCGGATGAGAAACAACGGGGACGGATTGCCGCAACCGCACGGCTCAAGCAGACGGAGCCGGTCGACCATGTCCGGTGTGATCTCATCCAGACGCAGCGCCAGATCGTATTCCTGCTCCGGAATATAGCATTCATCGGAACAATGGGTCCGGATCGCTTCGTTCAGACGCTGACGCAGTTCGGGGATCCGGTCTGTGGCGATGGTAAGGCCTGCCGCCTGCTCATGGCCGCCGAAGCGGATAAACAGGTCACCGCAAAGAGACAGCATGGCGTGGATATTGACGCCGGGGATGGAACGGCAGGAACCGGTCGATTCGCCGTCGTGATCCGTGAGGACGATGACGGGAAAGTGATAGCGCTCGCAGAGCTTCCCGGCAACCAGACCGATGATGCCTTTGTTCCATTCCTTTCCGCAGAGGATCAGGATCCGATCCCGGCGGAAATCAGTGACGGAGGGAAGCATAGCGGCGGCTTCCGCCTGGATCGCGCGTTCCGTTTCCTGACGCTGCTGGTTGAGCGACTGAAGATGGGACGCGATCCCGGTTGCGATCGCAGGGTCCCGGGTGAGCAACAGCTCCACACACTGGGACGCATCCTCCAACCGGCCTCCCGCGTTCAGCCGCGGAGCAATCCGAAAAGCGATATCCGTGGCCGTGATATTTCCGGAAAGATCGGAAACACGCAGCAGCTCCCGGATGCCGGGACGGGAAGGGGTTTGTATATGCTTCAGGCCTTCGGTCACAAGGACACGGTTCTCATCGGTCAGGGGGACCACATCGGCCACTGTGGCCAGCGCGGCAAGATCCAGACGGGTGAGGATCCCTTCTGTGCCCAACAGCGCCTGAACGACTTTCAGGGCGACACCGGCGCCGCACAGACGGGGAAACGGATAATTTCCCAACAGGGGATTGAGCACGGCATCCGCTTCGGGCAGCGTTTCGGCCGGCTCATGATGATCGGTGACGATGACGGTAAGCCCAAGAGAACGGGCTAAAGCGACTTCTTCGTGGTTGGTGATGCCGCAGTCCACGGTAATCAGCAGATCGACCTCAGTGGCTATTTCCCGCACGATATCCGTATGCAGTCCATACCCATCCCGATTCCGGTCCGGCAGACGGTAGCGGACATCCATGCCCATTTCCCGCAGGGCTTCCGTCATGATCGTGGAGGCACAGATCCCGTCCACATCATAGTCGCCGTAGACCAGCACACGTTTCTTTTCTTCCCTGGCCCGGCGGATGATGGAAACGGCGCGGTCCATATCGTGCATCCGAAAAGGATCGTGCAGATGGGCAAGAGACGGATGAAGGAAGCGCTCGGCTTTCTCCGCGGTATCCACACCGCGGCCGAGCAACAGGGCGGAAAACCAGGAAGGCCAGTCCCCGGAGAGGGAACCGGTGGCGTTGTAGCGGGGCGTGCAACGAAGCATGGCGTCACCTCATCAGGCATTGTCGGGAAAAATGGCAGTGAACGCAAAAGGGGCTGTTTTCACAGCCCCTTCGGTCAGTCGTCGGATTATTTGCTCTTCTTGCGCGCTTTGCGCTTTTCTTCGAGGAAAGCCCAGACATAACCGTTGATCATATTCGCGCTGTAGACACCGCTCAGGATACCGATGATGATCGGGATGGAGAATTCGCGGATGCTGGCAACGCCGAGGATGCTCAGGGCCACGATGGTGATCAGCGTGGTAGCAGTGGTGCAGATCGTACGGCCGAGAGATTCCTTGATGGAGATGTTGGTGACTTCCGCCTTGGGAGCGGAGGGCATCTTCTTCGCATTTTCACGGATGCGGTCGAAGATCACGATGGTATTGTTGATGGAGTAACCGACGATGGTCAGCATAGCCGCGATGAAAGAGCTGTTCATCTGCAGGAAGGAGCGGAGCAGGACCATGAAGGACAGCATCATCAGCACATCGTGGATCAGACCGAACACGGCGGCGATACCGCTGTTGAGGTCGAAACGGATGGCGATGTAGATCAGCATCAGCGCGGCAGCCAGAGCCACGGAGATGATGGCGTTACGGACCAGCGTCTCACCGGCCACGGGACCGACGTAGTTGACATCGCCGATACCGGTCAGCTCGGGATAGGTGGCGGTCAGGCCTTCTTCAAAGTTGGCCTGCAGGGTCTGGATATCTTCTTCCTTAACGTCTTTGATGCGGACATTGATCTCGTTGTCCTGGGCGCCCTGTACGGTGACAGTGTAGGAAGGAAGATCCATGTCGGAGAGCACTTTTTCCACAGCGGCTTTGTCCGCGGTGGCCTTGAGGTCATACTGCATGGAAAGGCCGCCGTCGAAGTCGATACCCATGTTGATGCCGGCGCCGCAGATGGAGAGGATCAGCGCGAGGACCATGATGGAAGCGGAAATGATGAGGCAAATCTTGGAATGATTACGGACGGTCATTACGCATCCACCTCCTTTTCGGAGTCATTCGCAACCTTGGTGTAGCAAGGAATGGAAGGAACCAGCTTGGTGATGTTGTTCACGAGCAAGCGGGTGATGACGATGGCGGTGAACATGGAAACCAGCACGCCCAGCAGCAGGGTCTTCGCGAAGCCCTGGATGGAACCGGTGCCGAAGATCAGCAGCACGATGGCGGCGATCAGGGTGGTGATGTTGGAGTCCAGAATGGCGCTCATGGCGTTCTTGAAGCCGCCGCGGACAGCCGCTTTGAGGGACTTGCCGGCGCGGATCTCTTCGTTGAAACGTTCGAAGATGATGACGTTGGCGTCAACAGCCATACCGATGCCCAGAACGACACCGGCCAGACCGGGCAGGGTCAGCTGGATCTTGAACAGGGCGATGAGCAGGAACAGGACGATGATGTAGAGGGAGAGCGCCCAGGAAGCCATGAGACCGTTGAGACGGTAGCGGACGATCATGAGAAGCATGACCAGCGCGATACCGATGATGGCGGCCAGGATGGAGGTGGAAAGGGCGTCCTTACCCAGCGTGGCGGAAACCTTATCCACCTTCTGCTGGGTCAGCTCCAGAGGCAGAGCGCCGGACTGGATCTTGGCGGCGATGGTGGAAGCACGGTCGGCGGAGCCGAGGCCGTTGATCACACCGCGACCTTCGTTGATGGCGGTCTGCACGGTGGGGGCGATCAGCTGTTCGCCGTCGAGCATGATGGCGATGGTCTTGCCGATGGACTTGGCGGTCATATCGCCAAAGACCTTGGTGCCTTCGTCAGTCAGGGTGAAAGCGATCTGATGGTCGCCCTCTTCGTAGTAATACTGGGCGGTCTTGACCATATCGCCCGTCATGAAAACGTTGCCGTCGGGATCCAGGAATTCCAGCTTGGCGGCGGCGCCGATCAGGTCGAGCACACTGTCGCTGTCAACTTCTTCCTTGGTGGGGATCTCAACACGCAGGCCGTTGAGACCGATGGGCTGCACGGTGCACTCGGTAAAGCCCTTGTCGCTCAGACGCTGGGTGATGATACCGATGGTACCGTTCATCAGAGAGTCAAAATCGGCTTCGGATCCTTCGGGAGCCTTGGCGGAGTATTCAACATACAGACCGCCGCGCAGGTCCAGACCGAGAGGCAGGCTCTGGGGCCAATTTTGGGCATCAGTGGTGGGAAGCCAGGACAGGACCTTGTACAGTCCGCGGGGAGGCAGAGCCAGACCCGTAACCCCGATGATTCCCAGGACGATCGTGATCACGAGCAGGATGCTCAACACGATAATGGCATTTTTCTTGCCATTCTTTCCGGATTTCATGACGTTCGTTTCCTCCTTCGGTATGATGACCGGAGCAGACGGCCCCGGTCATAAACAGATAAAATCATTATATGCTTTTGCTCCTGTCAAGTCAAGCGGACATCATCAGACATAGATCGCGACTTCTACACAGAGTTTGCCCTTCCTGCTGACGGAGCGTTGGCCCTCATAGCGGAAACGCCCGAGACCGCGGACCGAAATGATCTGCCCGGGAAGCGGTGTTGTGTCCGGATGGGAACATTCCGCGCCGTTGACAAAGATCCGGCCGGCTCCGAAAAGGGCTTGCGCTTCGGCCCGGCTGAGGTCCATCGCGTGGGCAACCACGGCATCCAACCGCTCCGAGGTGACCTGAAGGATCTGGGAACGGGTCACGAAAAGCGCCCCTTCGGGGATCTCACTGGCTATTTCACACCGAACGGTGGCGTTGCGGATCCCGGTCAGGTGATCACAAATAAAGGAAGCGATCCGTTCTGCGCAGAAAAGCCAGATCTCTTTTTCCCTGACGGTGATGTCCCCCAGCAGAGACCTATCAAAACCGAGGCTCATCAACGCGCCAAGCGCGTCCCGGTGGGCAGGCATGGCGGTGAAACGGGTATCTGTCGGGGTCACACGGAGGCAGACGATGGGGAAGGGCGTTTCCGGCTCATCATACAGCGGGAAAAAGCCGGCCATCCTGCGTTCACACCCTTCCGCACCGCCGAAGAAAAGTGCGCGGACGGGTGGAAGGGAAGGGGTCAGACGCTGGAGCGTTGCCTGCTCGGAAAGGTCCAGAAAATCGGTAAAGAGTGGGATGCCGCGTGTGTCACAGCGATGTGCCAGCTCCAGAAATCTTTTTTCGGTCCGGTCATCCATGAGATCGTGCCTCCGGCCATGATGATATGGGATATTGTATGATACAGGATACGCAATTGCAAGGGGGGAGGAGGTCTTGAAATTTTGGGGAAAACCTGTCATACTTACGTCATCTGGCGGATAGGAGGGATTCTTTGGCTCATAGGCATCCAAAAAAGATCAGCGCGATCCTGATCCTGATTGCTTTGGGGGTCGTGCTTTTTTGTCCCGCCTGGTCCGGTGCGGAACAACAGTTGACCATGACCTTTGTCGGTGATGTGACCCTGGGCGGAGAAAACAGACTTCAGGAGCTGGACGATTCCTTCACAGGCTTCGCACATCGGGAGGGCCACGATTATTTCCTTGAAAATGTGAGGTCCCTCTTTTCAGCGGATGATATTACCGTTATCAATCTGGAAGGGACCCTGACCGATTCGGCGGCACAGGAAAACAGAGAAAAAACGTATCGGTTCCGTGCGGATACCGATCTGATCGATGTTTTGACCGGAAGCTCGGTGGAAGCCTGCTGTATCGCCAATAACCACACGATGGATTTCGGAAATCAGGGATTCCGCTCTACGCACGAGGTGCTGGACAAAGCCGGGATCGGTTACTTCGGTCGGAACGAGGTCTATATCTGGGAAGGCAAAGGGTTGCGGATCGGTTTTGTCGCGATCCCGTCGGAAGAACTGGGCAATAAACACGAGTTCTACGAAAAAAAGATCGCTTCCCTGAAAGAACAGGGACTCAACGCGGTCATCGTTTCGCTCCATATGGGAGCGGAATACCGTACCCAACACAATTCTTCCCAGACCTGGGCCGCGACCAAAATGATCGGAGCGGGCGCGGATCTGATCATCATGCATCATCCCCATGTGCTGCAGGGGATCGACGTGATCGGGAACCGTACGGTCTTCTATTCACTCGGTAATTTCTGCTTTGGCGGAAACCGGAAGGTCCGGGCGCTGGAATCGATGATCGTATCGGCGACCCTTACCTTTTCTGATGACGGAACTTATTTGGGTCAGCAATTCACGTTATATCCCGCTCATATTTCAGGCGATGAACTGGTCAATGATTTCCATCCGTTTATCGTGACCGGGTCGGAGGCTGAAAAAGTGATGGCATTGGTACAGAACGACACGGCTTTTTCTTTGCCTGAACCGGATGCGGATACGGGAACCGTCGATCTTCCGTATCTTCCGGCCAAACCATGAATCAAAAGGAGTTGACTTTCATGCATGCACGTCGTTTTTTTCTGCTCGCACTGGTGATCCTGCTCATCCTTGCCGTTTTGCCTGTTGCGGATGCTGAAACCGTTACCTTTGGCGCTTTCTCCGCGGATTCAGAGGCGACCGCTCTGGATCTGGGGGATGTGATCGTCAAGGATTATAATGAATTTTGCCGCTTTCTGGATCAGTTCCCGAACCTTGAAAAGGTCGACATGTTTGCGACCAAGATCCGGGCGAAGGAAATCAATGTACTGGCAGAACGGTATCCGAACGTCGAGTTCGGATGGACCATGGTGATCGTGAGCAAGGATCACAAGCATACCGTCCGCACGGACGCGACCGCTTTTTCCACCTTGCACAACAACAAATCCACCAAGCACAGCTCCTCTGACTTTGCCATCCTGAAATACTGCAAGAATCTGAAAGCGCTGGATATCGGCCATAACAACGTGAAAGATCTTACCTTCCTGGAGGATCTGCCCGAACTTCGGCTGCTGATCCTTGCCTGCAACGCCATTGATGATATCACGCCCATCGCTTCCCTGAAACATCTGGAATACGCGGAACTGTTCAAAAACAACATTACGGATATCTCGCCCCTGTCCGGCCTGACTTCCATGCTGGACCTGAACATCTGCTTCAACCGGATCAAGGACTGGACGCCGATCTATTCGCTCCAGAAGCTGGGTCGCCTGTGGATCTATAACAGCAATAACTACAGTGATGACAAGCCGGTCCCGAAGGATGTTGTGGCGGGCCTGAAAGAAGCATTGCCTTCCACTTATATCGATTCGACCCATTATTCCACCATGGGCGGTTGGCGGGAACATCCGCATTATGATATCATCTATGAGGTTTTCAAAACCGGAGTATATATGCCCTTTGAAGAATCTGAACCTGAACCCTGACTTAAGGGACTGAAAAAGGCTGCCGTTTGGTACGGCAGCCTTTTTCAGTCCGGTCATCAGACTCAATCTTTGCGGAGATGCATTGCTTTTTTCTCGACCAGGAACATGCCCAGGATGGACAACAGCATGACGCCATAGGATCCGTACAGGATCACCTGATCCAGCGGGAAATCTTCGGGTACATCCAGTCCGAGCCAGTTCATGATATAGGCAGTCTTGTCAAGCGCGAATTCAACGGCGACATCCAACACGATCATCAGGAACATCCACACGAACAGGGAAACGCGCTTCTTTGCGGGCACCCCCTGACGGGCAGCGGCACGGGCATGGATCGCGATGACGGCCAGAACGCCCAGCGCGCAGAGCAACTGTTCCACGCGGACGAATCCCCAGCGGATGGACTGTGAATGCAGACTCTCGCAGATGATCTGGAAAGCCATGACAAAAAATACGGACTGAAGGAAATTATGCTTGCGGCGCTTGAGGGAAAGCAGAAAGCTGATCAGCGCGATCAGTGTTTCAAACGTGAAAATGGCGATAAACCAAACTTCCCATTCATCCTGCACGGCCACGGGGAAGAAGCAGGCCCAATGGTCATCCGGCAGATAGCGGCCAAGACCGATCAGCCCGTGATGGATGTACCAGGTGGACAAAAAGGCTTCGGAAGCCCGGGTCACGGCCAGCATCAGCATGCCGGCAGGCGCAAACCGATCCAATGCGGTGATCCCATCCTGCCGGAGCAGGCGGGCGGCCAGCAGAACGGCACCGATGACGCCCAAAGCCCCTCCGAAAACGGAAAATTCCTCGGCGTTGATCCGGATCAGCGCGCCCAGACCGTAACGGGGGAACTGGCTGCCTGCCATGGCCAGTACGTAGACCAGTTTGGCCCCGAAGAAACCGAAGGGGATCATCAGACCCAGCGTCAGCAACGCTTGCGAGGCCTTTCCTTTCCCCAACCGGAGAGAAAACAGCAGGGTCGCAAGTAACGCCCCTGCTCCCATCAGCACGAAATAGGCGATCACTGATCCGTGACCTCCGATCCATCATAGGCGGACGCGAAGTAGATCATATCGCAGATCTGGCGGGTGCTGGGATTCTGCGGATCGTTGATCTTCTTACCGTTGAAAATGATCATACTGGAATCGCCGCCATCGAGATTATACGCGACCTGGACGCCCTGCTCCGCAACAAAGGTCGCAAAGCAATCCAGCGTCATGCCTCTGGAACCGCGCGAAGGACCGGCACAGCACATGACTTTGTATTCGAGCGGCCCTACCTGGCCGATGGCCATGCGCTGACGGCCTTCATCGTAAGCCATACCGTCGATAAAATGCTGCTCGATCTTTTCACCGTGATCGACAAGGATCGGACCGAAGTAGAAAGCATTGATGACGGGGATCCCGTCCACGGTATCGGTCACGGTGCCTTTTTCGGGATTGAAAACGGCGTGAAAATCGCCATTGGCATCCACCAGCAGCACATCGCGATCTCCGGCCAGATCATCCAGGAACAGTTCGCCCTGACGAAGGATATAGCCTTTGCCAGTATAGCAGAAATAATCTCCGTCGATGGCCAAAACGGCATTGGCCCGCTTGGCGATGGCCACTCCGGTCATCGTAGCGGAGGAGGTGAAACCGCCGGCGGAAATGGTCCGCAATTGGGACGCGTCAGCAATTTTGATATCGCCGACCCAGTAATCACAATTGTTGTAGCGCCCGGTCGAGAGCTCCACTTTGATGGAAGGATCTTCGTACGCGGTCTTGCTGAGGTAATATTCCGCTCCTGGCTTGATGCCGGGTGTGAAATCAATCGGCAGGGGGTGGACGCCCGCGGGGAGATCGGTCTTTACGCTTTCCGCGAAGGCGACGGAAGAAAGAACCAAAGAGAACAACAGACAAAGACAGACGATCCTTTTCACCATGGAGGACTCCTTTATAGACAACTCATTTTATCCGGCAATCAGCGGAGCATGGAAGAGGGCACCCAAACACGGGCCAGTTTGTAAGCCGCGTTATTGTAGACCTCGATCTGGGAAAAACCGTTCTCTTCGGCATAAACATCCGTGACGGTATTGTAGGGGATCGCCATGCTATAATAGCCATACGCGGCTCCGGGCCCGCGGTAGGCATTGCAGTTCCCCGTCACGGTGACACCCGTACGGATCGGACCTTCCACCTTCAGCAGATTGATATTCAACTGGCTCAGGGAACCGGCATCCACATAGGCACGCATGACGGTGTTGTTATTGTTCCAGAATTCGATCTGAACATACCATTTGGAAAGCACTTCATCATAGGCACGGGAAAGCGCGGTGACCGTATAGCCGGCGTTCAGGAATGACCCCAGATTCTCATAGAAAACGCCGGGGCCGGCATAACCGGTCAGGGACCGATCCAGCACCACATTGACGGGTTCGCCATAAGGCGGCTGAGTGACAGGAACGGGCGTGTAAACAGGGACGGGAACCGCTGTGGGGATCGCAGTTGGCGCGGCGGTCGGAGGTACGTAGTGGGGGTCGGTGGCGCCTACGAAGACGATATCGCCGATATTGGCATAACGGACTGTTTCATTGGCGGTCGCACTGCCCAGACGGACTTCTTCGAAATAGATACGGATCTCGTTGACACCGGCTGTTGCGGGGATATTGACTTTCTGATAGCCGCATTTCCAGGTGCTGCTGACGGTCGAAGGATCATACTGATCGATCATGTTGCATTTATAGTGGGTCGTGCCGGACGCGGTGACATAGACGATATCCAACAGCGTCGGGACACCGTATTTCTGATAGTAATGGGTGTCGGACCGGTAGTTGCCGATACGGATCCAAAGCTCATTCATGGTCACGTTACGGAAACGGAAGACCAGCTCAGGCTTGTCATCGTTCAGGTCAGCGGGCCGGTAGGTCACCGGGAAGCTGGAACTGACATCGTTATCCAGACATTTATGGACCTGCTCCGGGCTCCGCTGGGAATCGGTGCTGTAAGGCGTGAGCCGCTGATTCGCCGGGAACAGTTCATCCAGTGAATAAGCTGCCATGGCAGGGAATGTGACACTGCTCAGCACAAATGTGATGCAAAGAAGCAACACGATCCATTTTTTCATATCGGTCCCTCCGTTATGAATGATAGAATAAAGTTCCTACATAGTATAAACGACTGGGAAAGGGATTTCAATCCCGCTTTTGTGAACCGTTTATCACGAAAATCATAAAAAATCTGAGACCCGCCGGACCCCGATACGGCCCCCTTCTGCGCGGATCTTATTCCAGAATCACATCTTTGGGGGAGCTGGGAAGATTCTCAAAGAAATCGTTCTTTTGCTTGTCTTCACCGACCAGAGACCGGACAAGCCCAAAGAGACTGTTGTCATAAGGCCCCCAGTCTTCCACATGATAGTCTGTATGCTGCTGGCTGATATGGCATTTGAACGCCATGCAGGCCACATCGAAACCGGTCTTTCCGTCAAAAGCGGAAAGTGGCTCACGCCAATCCATGTCTATGGCATTTTCACGGTACAGATGGAGATAGGCCTTGGGAACATCCCACACCCCATAAAGCTTCGCGGAGTCCGGATATTTGTCCGCGTTCGCGGCAAGGTCAAGCGCGTGGATGCAGGCGTCCGCGGTGGCCCGGTGGGCACCGTGGCCGTATTCACCGAACACGTCATGGGAGAGAAGGACATCCGGCTGAAAACGTCTGACCCAGCCGACAACGGTTTTATAGACAGTGTCTTTTTTCCACTTTTTATACATCTTGGGGAGCGTCGAAGCGAATTTGTCGGGAAAGTTGGCCCAGACCGGATAGTTGCGGACACCGCAGGTCCACAGACCGTCCAGAAGTTCGAGCCGGCGCCTCGGCAACGTGGGAACCATCATACACACCTGAGTTGCCATTCCATACTCACCGGCATAAACCGGCAGTGTGCCGCCAAACCACAGGACTTCGTCGTCCGGATGCGCAACGATCAGCAACAGATCCGCTTTTTCCGCCGGTGGGGTCCATTGCTGGACTTCCGGAGGAACGGTCCCTTCCCCGTACACTTTCAGCTCTGCAATCGTAAAACGCCCTTTTTGCCCGGGTATGTTTGCGATCCTGAAGACGGTTGTTCCTTCCGGCAAAGGCAGATATTCACTGTAGTAGGTTCCATCCGCTTCTCCGCAATTGACCCACTGTCCGTTTTCATCCTTGACCTGAACGCGCCAGGCATGCGTGTGTTCATACCATTTGATGGCGACTCCGGAAGCCGTTTTTCCCTTTGGCAATGTGACCGTGATCATGGCAAGGTCCCCGCTGCCTGAAGACCAGTAGGTTTTGTAATCGTCGTCCTTGATATATTTAAATGTGGAGCGGCCGGAAGCAGCATTGAAACGGCATTTTTTCGTCAGATCCGGCGCGACATCTCCCGCTGCGGCTGTGCACAGGAGGACGCAAAGGAGCAGCAGACACAGCGCGGTGATTTTTTTCATCAAAAGTCCACCTCCGGGAGGGAAACTTACGGGAAGAAACAAAGGAATGGTTCCTGTGGTCCAAATATGGATATTATCACAGAAGACGGGACCGGTGTCAATGATTCCCCGTCGGGGAAGATCATATGTGTACGGCGGATCCGTTTTCGGGATGGGCTGATCCGCAGAACGCGGGCAACGTTCCGCAACGGATGACCACAGGCCGCGCGGCTTGACAGTGGACTGTCCGGAATGCTAAAATGCAAAGTCAGCTATGTTATTCAGCTATGTTATTATATAGAGAACGGAAAGGAAACGCGCTCAACCATGACCATGAAGATCGTGAATCCCACCTATTCGGAAAAAGGTCTGGATCCTACGGATGAGTTTTATGCGCTCGACGATAATAACACCCCTATGGGATATGGATATATTATGCCCCTGTATCAGCCGGATACCTATCCGGATCAGCCTTGCCGGTTCTTCTTCGAGATCACGGGGCACGAGAACGCACGGTACATCCTGCTGGGGGCCATTATGGGCAAAGCGGGTGAATACGCGCGTACACGCGGACTGACCAGCGCCAGACTGTACACTCAACTGGATCCCGCGACCCCCAACGGTCACGCGGACCAGGTCTTCTACAGCCAAAATGGTTTTGACATGGATGAAACGGAATGTTGGGTGGAGCTGGGGATCCCCTATGGGGACGGACAGATCCCGATGAGCTTTGTGGCGCAGCCGATCCCGCTCAATACCTACGAGGAACAGAACGCCCTGATCCAGCGTCTGCTGGCGAACGGGATCGACTATGTGGATGAAGCCTACCTGAACCGGCTGCAGCATATGCCCCATTTTCTGACGCTTGGATTGTATCGGCAGATGGAGCTCATCGGCGAGGTGATCATGGCCGGTCAGGGGCAGGACTGTGAAGTGATCGCCATCTACATTTTGCAGGGACACCGCGGGCAGGGCTTTTCCCAGCCGCTTCTTCACCGAGCGATGGCATGGATGGCTTCGGAGGGCGTGACCCGGATCGTGACCCGCACCCGGCTGGGGAGCCATCCGCAGCGCCGTCTGGTCGATGCGTTCAACGGACGTCAGATCAGTACGATCACGGTCTTCCCCGGGATCGATCTGACATGAAAACCGAAAGTATCTGGATCTGACGGTATCTGCATTTTGGGAGGCGAATGACCATGAAACGGTGGCTGGCACTGATGCTTGCAACGGTGCTTTTCCTGGCGGGAATGCTTCCGGCGGAACTTTCACTGGCCGAAGATGCGGAGGAAAGTGAGACTGCCGAACTGGATGAGATGTTCGGCAAGATCTTCAAGAATTACAAGGTGACCGGCGGCGAGCTGGTGGTGGCGCTGGACGGCGAGATTGTTTATCAGCGCAATTATGGCTATGCCTATACGCTTTATGATAAGGAGCGTGTGGATGACGAGACCTATTTCAAGATCGCGTCTGTCACGAAAATGGTGACCGGGATCCACGTGATGCAGCTGGTGGAACAGGGAAAACTGGATCTGGATACCGATATTTCGGAATATCTGGGGTACCCCGTGGTCAACTTCTACTATCCGAAGGTGCCCATTACTTTGAGGACGCTGATGAGCCATACCTCCTCCCTGAGCACCAAGGGGGGATACAGCAAGGAATCCAATACGCTGGGTCAGCTGATTGCCAAATCCAGCAAGAAGAAGAGCAACTTCAAGAAACGCGCGCCGGGAAGCGCTTATGAATATTCCAACTTTGGCGCCGGGATCATGGGCAGTCTGATCGAATGTGTGACCGGGAAGAATGTGAATGATTCCATCCGCGAAACCTTGTTTGAACCCCTTGGGATCGATGCTTCCTACGCGCCAACGATGCTGGAAAAGCCCGAAAAGATCAGCAGTATCCACAACAGTAAGGGTCAGCCCAAACTGTCACGGAGCAAGATGCTGAAAAACGTATGGGACGACTCCGTGAATCCGGAAAAGCATTACCGTATTACGGTAGGTGACCTGTGGATCCGCGGACGGGATCTGTGCCGCCTGGGCATGCTGCTGTGCAATGGCGGCGAGTTGGACGGGGTACGGATCCTGAGTGAGGAGACGGTGGCGGAAATGATGTCCTCCCAGATGGGCAAGGGCGTTGTAACCTGTGATTCTCCCTACGGCCTGTGCATCAACCGCGTGGATAACCTGATGGAAGGGAAAATGGTTTATGGTCATCAGGGCATGACGGAATATGTGATCTGCAATGTCTACTGGGATCCTGAGACCGATTTTGTATTTGCTCTGGTGACCAACGGCGCGGACACCCGGATGAACGACCATATCGGACGGATCAGCCGAAAAATGTATGAAGCCGCGTGGGAGACCTTTGTGAAATAAACAAGCCTGAACCCTTGCAGAAACGGCCCGCTTGCAAAAAACGGGCTAAACTGGTAAAATAGATATGTTGTTTCCAATCATTAAGGAGGATCGGTTATGGCACAGAATCCTGAGTTTGTAATTACGATGGCGAATGGAAAGACCATGAAGGGAGAACTGTATCCCGAGGTCGCGCCTCAGTCCGTGGGCAATTTCATCGCGTTGGCCAACAGTGGCTTTTATGACGGAAAGATCTTTCATCGGGTCATTCCCGGATTCATGATCCAGGGCGGTGACCCCAAGGGCACCGGTATGGGTGGCCCCGGATACTGCATCAAGGGTGAGTTTGCGGCCAACGGTGTGCCGAATCCCCTGAAGCATACCTACGGCGTACTGAGCATGGCGCGCAGCATGATGCCCGATTCCGCCGGAAGCCAGTTCTTTATCATGACCAGCGACAGCCCCCATCTGGATGGGCAGTACGCGGCTTTCGGAAAGGTGCTGGAGGGGATGGAGACCGCGGAAGAGATCGTGAACACCCCCACGGATATGCGGGATAAGCCCGTCATTCCCCAGACCATGGAATCCGTCCGTGTGGAGACCTTCGGTCAGAATTATCCTTTCGATCAGATCTGACAGGACAACCCGGAGCAGCGCTTTGGCGGCCTCATGCCGCGGCGCTGCTTTTTGTCTGTTATGGATATAAAGAGAGAGGGGCAAGCTCCTCCTCTACGAAACATTGCATGTTGCAGAAAAAATGATTACGGGCAACATGAAAGGAGACAGGAACACTATGGAGATCCTCGCACCGGCAGGAAACCGGGAAGCGCTTGAAAGGGCGGAAGCAGCCGGAGCGGACGCCGTATATCTCGGATATTCCGCCTTCAGTGCCCGGGCCGGTGCCGGCAACTTTGACCGGGAGGAACTGGAACAGGCGATCCGCTTTGCCCATCTTCACCACATCCGGGTCTATGTGACCGTGAACACGCTGGTGAAGGACGGGGAACTGAAAGAAGTCCTCGCGGTCCTCCGGATGCTGAACGATCTGGGTGCGGATGGGGTCCTGGTGCAGGATGCCGGTGTGCTGAAAATGGCGCGTGAATGCTGCCCGGGGCTGCATGTGCACGCAAGCACGCAGATGGGGATCCATAACCGGACAGGGGTCCGGTTTTGCCGGGAACAGGGTATGACCCGGGTCGTGCTTGCACGGGAATGTCCGCTGGAGGAGATCCGGAAATGTACGGAGACCGGGACCGAGATCGAGGTCTTCGGTCATGGCGCACAGTGTGTGGGCGTCAGCGGGATGTGCCTGTTTTCCAGCATGGTGGGCCAGCGTAGCGGTAACCGCGGCAGATGTGCCCAGCCCTGTCGGATGGAATACACTTTCCGGGGACAAAAGGGCGCGTGGCTGAGCCCGAGAGACGTATGCACCCTGAATGATCTTCCCGCGCTGAAAGACGCGGGCGTGGCGGCGCTGAAACTGGAAGGAAGGCTGAAGAGACCCGAATATGTCAGCGTGGTCACGGACTGTTACCGCCGTGCGGCGGACCTGCCTCAAGGAATGACACCTCCGGAAGCGGACCGGAAGTCTCTGTTGCAGATCTTTAACCGGGGCGGCTTTATGCGCGGATACGCTATGGGGTGCCGTGATGCTGCGGTGATCTGGCCGGAACGCGTGGATCATGAGGGCGTTCCGCTGGGACGGGTGGAAAACGTGAACCGCGCGCTGGCTTCCGTCCGCGTGGCGGAGGAACTGCACGACGGGGACGGATTGCAGATCCGCTCCGGCGAAAAGAGTTATGATCTGATCTATTCCGGTCATGATACCGCCGCGGGAGATCTGGCGATGGTAAGGCTGCGTGCCGATATCCGGACACGGGCCGGGGATGCCGTCGTCCGGCTGACGGACGCGCGGCAGCTGGAAGCAGCTGTCCGGATGCCTGAACATCGGATCCCTGTGCGGATGACGCTGGACGCTTATCCGAACAGGAAATTGTGCCTGACGGTGTCGGACGGGACCAGCAAAGTGACTGTTACGGGGGAAAACGTTCAGCAGGCAATGAACCGGCCGACCTTGGCGGAAGAAATGAAACGCTGCCTGGAAAAGACCGGCGGGACCGCCTTTGAGGTGACCGGCACTGAAGTCCGGACAGAGACCGCTTTTGTTCCGGTGGGGGTGTTGAACGCGCTGCGGCGGGAAGCGCTGGAACGCATGGAAACAGTTCGTGCGGAAGCCTTTGGCCCGGAGATCGCTCCAACAACAGACCGGATGCCTGAAATCAACGCCCGGAGCGGGGACGTGCTCCGGGATCTGATGATCTGCCGTGATCCGGAGAGTGCGGAGGTCGCGATCAGGAACGGTATGGAAGTGGCCGTGTTCCCGGAAGACTGGCGCGAAGAGGCTTTTCGCGGGACGCTGGAGCAGATGCCGGAGGGAACCTGGCTGCAGCTGCCGCCTGTCTGCCGGGAGGAAACCCTGGAGATGATCGTCCGTCTGACGCGGGAATACGCGTCCCGCCTGGGCGGCGTGATCGTGGACAGCATTGGCCAGTTGGGGGCCAAGTGGTCTGTACCGGTGGGAGCTGGGGAAGGGATCCCGGTGATGAACCGTCTGGCAGCGGCTTTCCTGATGGAAAAGGGTTGCCGCTTTGTGACGGCTTCGCCGGAGATGACCGGAGCAGAAGTCAAGGAACTGATCGCATGCGGTCTGCCGATCCGTGTACCGGCGCGCGGACGCGCGCGGCTGATGATCCTGCATCATTGCCCGGCACGTACTTATCTGGGACTCAAGACCGGCAGAGAAAACTGTGCGATGTGCGATCAGGGGGACCGGAATGCCCTGAAGGGAGAGACCCTGACGGACCGGATGGGCCATGTTTTCCCGCTGGAACGTGTCCGCCTGCCGGAAGGCTGCCTGGTGTATGTGATGAACACCCTGCCTACCGATGTACTGGACCGGACTGGGCCCTACCCTGTTGTATTGCGACCGGACACGGGTGAAATGGGAGCTGTCCTGCGTGCCCGCGCGGAAGGCCGGCGCGTTGGAGACGAATGTACATCGGGCCATTGGAACAGGCCTGTAGATTAAGGAGCGTCTGAATACCGATGAACGAAAGAACACTGAGAGTGCTGGAATTTACCCGGATCCGGGAAATGCTGGCGGAAGGCGCGCTGACGGATCCCGGACGGGAAAAGTGCCTTGCGCTTGTGCCGTCGGACCGGCTTCAGGAGATCCTGCAGATGCAGGCGGAAACGGAAGAGGCCACGGTGATCCTGCAATATATCGGGGGACATCCGATGTCCCCGTTTACGGATGTGCGTGCGACGCTTTCTTTGTGCGAAAAGGGATCCGTGCTGACAACACGTGCCCTTTTGTCGGTGGCGGAGCTGCTCCGCTGCGCCAGAAGCACGCGGGACGCGTTGGTCACGGACCGGGAGAACACGCCCCTGCTCAAAGCAAGGGGCGAAAGCCTGTATGTGAATCGTTCGCTGGAGCGGGACATTACGGACGCGATCATCTCCGAGGATGAGATCGCGGATCGCGCGTCCTCCGAACTGATGAACATCCGCAGACATCTGCGCGGCGCGCAGGAGAAGATCAAGGAGCGTCTGAATCAGATGATCCGCGGATCCGCAATGCAAAAATACCTGCAGGATACGATCGTCACAGTACGGAACGGGCGGTATGTACTGCCGGTACGCGCGGAATTCCGTGCCAATGTGCCGGGCCTGGTACACGACCAGTCCGCTTCCGGCGCGACCCTGTTTATCGAGCCGATGGTGGCCGTGGAAATGGGCAATGACCTGAAACAGTGGGAACTGAAGGAACAGCAGGAGATCCAGCGGATCCTGGCCGCACTCTCCGCCTCGGTCGCGCCCGGCGCGGCGCAGATGCGGGAAAGCGTGGATCAATTGGCGGAACTGGATTTCATTTTTGCCAAGGGTCTGCTGAGCCGGAGACTATACTGTGTCAGCCCGAAGATCAACGACGCGGGCTTTATCAACATCGTACGCGGACGGCACCCGCTGATCGATCCGGAAAAGGTAGTCCCCAGCAATATCTGGATGGGCCGGGAGTTTACCACGCTGATCATTACCGGCCCCAATACCGGCGGCAAAACAGTGACGCTGAAGACCGTGGGTCTGTTTACCCTGATGGCGCAGGCGGGCTTGCAGGTGCCTGCGGATCCGGGAACGGAGCTGGCGGTGTTTGAGCAGATCTTTGCGGATATCGGCGATGAACAGAGCATT
>JAZUFB010000157.1:0-4891 GCA_045640475.1 Clostridia bacterium | reverse complement strand
ACTTCTCAGCCTGGAAAAGAAGGATTTCTTCGAATCCGTGCGCATCAGTCTGGACGCTATTGATCTTTATATGAACCGTATGATCACATACGCGGAAAAGCTTCCCGGCACAGAAGAATACCTTGCCTGCATGAAAGCTATCCGCATCCATGCTCCCGAGACCCTCTACGAGGTCATGATGGTCTCCCTCATCTATGTTCAGATGGCGGAGATGGGCGTGGAACGTATCCGCACGCTGGGCATCATCGACCAGATGTACTATCCATATTATAAGAATGATATCGACAATGGTCGTCTAACCAAAGACGAAGCAAAAGAGCTACTGCGCTATTTCTTCGGACGCTGGAGCCGCGCAGGCCGTTTTGCGGCACAGCCCTTCACAATTTGCGGTGTCGACGAAAACGGTCACGACGCCGGAAACGAGTTTACGGATTTAATTCTGGACGTCTATGACGAAATGGACATTCTGGATCCGAAAATCCATGTGCGTTGGCACGAGGATTTCGATCAGAAGCGTCTGCGGAAGCTCATCTCCATGGTGCGCAGCGGTCACAGCGCGATCCTGTTCATCAACGATGAGACCGTATACCGCGCCTACGAGAAGATCGGCGTTGACCGGGAGTTGTCCCGTTCCTTCGTTCCCTTCGGCTGCTATGAGCCGGTTCTCATGGGATACGAGGACGCGATGATCGGTGCGTCCTGGCTGAATATTGCCAAGTCTGTGGAATATCTGATGAGCGGCGGCATGGATATGGCAAGCGGAAAGCAGGTCATCTCCCACATCCGCGCGGACTATAAAACCTTTGACGAGGTATACGACGCCTATCTCAAAATTCTTGATGAAATCGTAGATGATGTGATTCGTGGCATCGAGCTTCAGAACGGCATCGCCATGAAGATCAATCCCTCTCCGCTGTACTCCGTGACCATTCAAAGCTGTGTGGAGCGTGGAAAGGATGTCTTCGACGGCGGCATGCGTATGAACAATGTCTCCGTCAAGTGCTTCGGCATCGGCACGGCGGCTGATTCTCTTGCTGCGATCAGACAGCTCGTATTCGAGGAAAAGTTTGTCAGCTTTGAAGAGCTTTGCCGCGCCGTGCGCGCCGACTGGCAGGGCTATGAAGAGCTGCGCATCCGCGCGCTCAATTTGAAGCAGAAATTCGGCAATCACGAACCCGTCACGGACGAACTGGCAAAAGACATCTACAAGCACCTGTTTGAGTATTACGTGGGCCGTCCGAGCGCCCGCGGCGGCGTCTACCGCATGGGCGGGGACTCCATTAATTACAGCATCTATTTCGGCGAGACCATGTGGGCAACACCAGACGGACGGCATAAGTTCGATATTATGTCCAAAAACTTCGGCGGCACCCCCGGTATGGAAAAGAGCGGTCTCACCGCTTCCATGCTCTCCGCGCTAAGTATCGACCATAGTGATCTATGCGATGCCTGCGTATATGATTTCATCGCCCATCCCTCCGCACTGGAAGGCGAAAAAGGACTGGACGCCATGGAATCCCTGCTACGTGTCTATTTCGAAAAGGGCGGCTTTGCCCTGCACGGAAATGTCCTGCAGCCCGACCAGCTGAGGGATGCCCGCGAGCATCCTGAAAAGTATCCAAACCTGCAGGTCCGTCTGTGCGGTTGGAATGAATATTTCGTGCAGATGGCCCCCGAAGCACAGGAAGCATTCATTCGCCGTCTGGAGGTACAGTAAGATGGGTAGGATCTTCGCGATAAAACGTTTTGAGATTCACGACGGTCCGGGCATCCGCACCACCGTATTTCTGCAGGGCTGTCCTCTGTCCTGCCGCTGGTGCCATAATCCCGAAGGACTGAAGGCGCAGTCCGTTCTAGGCTTCCGTGAGAGCAAATGTATCTCCTGCGGTGTCTGCACAGCTGTGTGCAACGCACACAGCATCGTAAATGGGAAACATGTGTATGACCGCAGCAGATGCGTCAGCTGCGGAAAATGCGTTGAACGCTGCGCGAATAATGCTCTCACACTCTATGGTCAGGAAGTCAATACGGAGGAGCTACTCTCCGTTCTTTTGGAGGACCGTCCGTTTTACGAAAGCAGTTGCGGCACGGAGCGGGGCGGTGTGACCCTATCGGGTGGCGAGCCCCTGCTGCAGACGGATTTTTCAGTGGAGCTATTACGTCTGCTCAAGCAGAACAGCATCGACACTGCCCTGGATACCTGCGGTTTCGCGCCGCGGGAAGCATTTGAGCGTGCATTGCCCTATACGGATCATTTTCTGTTTGACATCAAAGCAATCGATGCCTCTCTTCACAGGGAACTGACTGGCGTATCAAATGAGACAATCCTTTCCAATATCTCCTTCCTCTCGGGAAAAGGCGCGGATATCGAAATCCGTGTGCCATTCATTCCGGGCATGAATGACAGAGAGATGCCGGCGATTTCGGGGTTCCTCTCCAGGCTCCGCATCCGCAGTGTGAAGCTTCTTCCCTATCACGGGTTTGCAGCAGACAAATATCGTTCCCTCGGCATGACCTACCCCGCTGCCGATGTCAGAGAACCTGATTGCGCACAGATGGAAGTGGTCATTTCCCTATTCGCTGCTCGTGGTCTCAATGTGGTTCGGATCTGAGGAGGAGCAGCTATGTTTGATCTTGCCTCCAACCGCATCGAAATCGATCTGATCACAGTGCAGTACCGTTTTAACACGAGCAAGTTGTATCATGAAAAGTCCCGTATGTCCGACGGTTTCGTCTACTACATCAAAGGCGGACACACAATCATCTTGCCAGACGAAACGATTCTCACTCCCCACGCATCGGACTTCATCTACATTCCTTACGGTTCCGTCTACGACAGCCGCATGAATGAAGAAACCACCGAGTATTACGAAATCGATTTCAATCTCTACGATCATGGAAAACCGGTAAGTCTGCTGGACGAATGCCGTCTGCTGACTGCACCCGCCGGCAGCGCGTTCCTACCGCTGATCCGAGAGACCTACAACACCTACACCGAGCAGCGCCCGATGTACAATATCTCGTGCATCTCAAATGTGCTGCAGCTTTGCACCATGCTCATCGCAGAGCAGTACTATCCCGAGACCAACCGGGACGGCTACAGACGCATCCAGCGCACAGTGGATCACATCCGCAAGCACTTTGATGAAGACACATCTCTTTCGGAACTGGCCGAGCTGTCTCAGATATGCGTCTCCACACTGGACCGTTACTTCAAACGCTGCTTCGAAATGACGCCCATTGAATACCGTAATCATCTGCGCATCGAACACGCAAAAATGCTGCTGGCAGGCGGATTCAGCATCAGCGACGCCTGCGAAAAGGTTGGCTTCTCCGATTACTTCTACTTTATCCGCGTTTTTAAGAAAGTCACCGGTGTAACACCAAGCCGCTACGTTTGCTCGATTACGGACCAGAAGCAATAGTACAAAAATCGAGTAGGATGCGGTGATTAGCCCCATCCTCCCACACCACAGCTCATGCGATCCCGCAACGGCGGTTCGACCACTGGTAAATGACGCCTTGTCTATTAGGTAACTTGAATACTCCGCGATTCTGCCATGTCTTCAGTCGCTCACCTATCCTCCAGCAGACACCCTCTTTGCGAGCAGCTGTTTCAACGTATTCAGAGTCCGTTCGTACTGCGTCACCAGTAATCGCCGAGACCTTCCCTCCATTAACCTACGCTGACTTCTCCGGTACTATGCATCAGACTGACTTCTGTGGATTCAGCCACGCCTTGCGATGTAGGTTACAGTTGTACTGCTTACCCCACAGACCTCCTTGCATAAGGTGCACTATCCTTCGTTCCATGTAGCTGAGTATTCCTCGTGAGATTAAGCATCGCCACCGCATATTTTGAGCAACCGCATTTTCAACGGCGTACACACTTTAAAGATTCTTTTGAAAGCAAGGTAAAGAAACTACAAACACAGGTTTATCGACAAGATATGAAGAAAGACCGGCTGAATATACAGTCGGTCCAATCACGGAGACATATCAGATTTCGTAGCTTTCCATCGGCTTTAAGCAAATCGCTTTTGCTCCCGCTTTGCGGGATTCCGTTTCGGGTTCGTCCGGACCACAGCAGTTGATTTTATATAAGTCGTGGTGCATTGGGATCCACGGCACGTTCAGCGCAGCAGAGAGTTTTGCCGATTCTTCGGGTGTAACATTACCTATGATGCCAAGGTTTGTTCTGTGTGCATCTCTTCCATTTGCCGGAAGCAGGAGAAGGGAGAGTTCTGCCTCACGGAGGCGTTTCTCCAGTCCGTCATACAGACTCATATCTCCGCCAAAGAACACCCTCTTTCCGTTCCCTATATCAATGATGTAGCTCAGTTCGTAAAACCGGCCCAGATCATCCGTATGTAGCTGTGTATGCGCGCAGGGAATCGGCGTAATAACGGCATGCTTGATTTTGAAGCTGTTCTCCGCTCTTGCCGGATAAATGCCTTTGAGTCCCCATTTGTCAACAGTATAAATTTCGGGCGCAGGTATAACGATTGGAGCTTCACCGCCTGCAGCACGGTATGGGCAAAGGGTGTCGGGGTCCATGTGGTCATCATGTCCGTGAGAAATTATGACGATATCCGGCTTCAACTCACCAAGCGTTACAGGCGCGGGATAGAGCCGTTTCCAAGGAGTTTCTTTCGAATAGTGATTCCTATCCACAGAATCAGAAACATACGGACCCGTCACAATGCGCAGGTCTCCATCCTCCAACAGAAAACCGCACTGGCCGAGGTAAGTTATTCTCATTTGAAATAATCCCCTCAGTATTATATCATTTTCATAATCCGGTCAAGCGCTAACTGCACTTCAACCATGTGCATAAAGGCAATTGTTGTCAAATACGAAGCTCGTATTAGGTTTTAACATTAATTGCACG
>JAZUFB010000156.1:0-8615 GCA_045640475.1 Clostridia bacterium | reverse complement strand
AATAAAGAGTGCCAGTCGCATCTACCACGTGATGCTCCGAGGAACCAACAAGCAGCAGATCTTCTATGATCATGAGGACTATGAGTACTTTATGAATGTGCTGCAACGAGTTGGACAGATAGCCGAAATGCAGATCTATGTATATTGTCTGATGGGAAATCACGTTCATTTATTGATCCGGGCAGAATTTGGAACGATGCAGCCCTCTCCCGGAAATGCAAAGGATCGTGCTGCTTTCAATCTGTCTGTATAGCGTTTGCTGCGGGCTGGGATTTCGATTCGTCAGTTAGGTCGTTTGACCGGATTATCAAAAAAGATCATCGAAAACAGTAAATAGAAAGGAGACAGAGAACCGTCCCCTGTCTCCTTAAACGAGAAATCCTTTATTTCAAATGGGAAAGCATTCCATTCAATTAATGATAAAAAGCTAAAAACTATTCACCCGGTGAATTCTGAGATGCTTGCTGCGCGAATAAACTGTGTTTTATCCTTATCTTAATCTTGACCAAATCAATTATTTAAGATAAGATAAAAATGAAGACAGGAGGCGATGGATATGACGGAATCCGAAAAGCAAGCAGTACAGGAACAAATCGCTGAATTGCCCAAGGGTAATATTACCTATAAGACGATAAATGGGAAAAAGTATCCTTATCTGCAGTGGACAGAGAATGGAAAGCAGCATGGCCGTCGTGTCAAGGATGACGAACTGGACCTTCTCTCCGCCAGCATCAACGAGCGTAAGCGTTTGGAGGCGTTGTTGAAAAATGCAGAGCAGCCAAAGAAGAAGCAGACAGCGAAACGCTCGAACCTGCTCATCCGTACCGGCAATCTGCTCCGCAATTATGTGAGATCAGTTGAAGGCTATAAAAAGCGTGAATGCTTCTCTGCTCTTCAGGAGTATCTTGAAAGTAACATCACAGACAAGGTCTTCGTACTCTGCGGTTTGCGCAGGACCGGTAAGACAACATTGATCCGTCAGGCTATTGGTGAAATGTCAGACGAAAAATTTGATCAGGCAGCGTTTATTCAGGCGGATTCATCCTGCACGTTGGCGCAGATGAACAAGACGCTGCAAGATCTCGAGTCCGCGGGTTATCGCTATGTGTTCATAGATGAAGTGACCTTGATGGAAGATTTCATCGAAGGCGCGGCGCTGTTCTCTGACATTTATGCAGCAAGTGGCATGAAGCTGGTCCTTTCCGGTACAGATTCACTGGGCTTTATCTTTACTGAGGATGAATCGTTGTATGATCGCTGCATCATGCAGCATACCACGTTCATCCCTTATCGCGAGTTTGACCATGTTCTCGGCTTCCAGGATATTGATGATTACATCCGCTATGGCGGCACAATGAGCATCAGCGGCAAGCGATATCAGTCGGCGTCTACTTTTTCGTCCGCACAGACAGCCGGTGAATATGTGGACAGTGCAATTGCGCACAACATTCAGCATTCTCTGCGCAACTATCAGTATGGAGATCACTTCCGTGCGCTTCGGGAATTGTATGACAGCAACGAATTAACAAACGCAATCCAGCGTATTGTCGAAGACATCAATCATGCGTTCACGCTGGATGTGCTGACAAGGCGCTTTCACTCTCATGACCTTCGTGTCTCTGCAAATAATCTTCGTCATGACCGATCTGCACCAAGTGATATTCTGGATCAGGTGGATACAGATGAAATCACGGATAAACTCCGTGCGCTGCTCTCCATTTTGAATCCGGAAGAACGCACTGTCGAGCTGACGGATACGCACAGAGTGCAGATCAAGGAATACCTCCATCTGCTGGATCTTGTCGTGGATATGCCTGCGGTGCAGATCAATAATTATAACAGTAAGTCCGAACGCACAATCATTACGCAGCCTGGCATGCGATATGCGCAGACGCAGGCTTTGATCGGTCGATTACTTCAGGATGATGCTTTCCGCAGCTATTCTCTGCAGGAGCGTACGATGGCTGCTCAGCGAATCATGTCTGAAGTCATGGGCCGCATGATGGAAGACATCGTTCTGCTGGAGACCCAGACTGCCAGACCAGACACTCAAGTATTTCCGCTTCAATTTGCTGTGGGTGAATATGACATGGTGGTTTTTGATCAAGAATCACAGTCCTGCGAAATCTATGAAATTAAGCACAGTACCGAAATCGTTCCGCAACAGACAAGGCATTTGTTGGACCAGAAGAAATGCGACGATACGGCATTCCGCTTTGGTGAGATCAATCGCAAAGGTGTCATCTATCGCGGTCCCGCTACTGTGGTCGGTGAAATTGAATACATCAATGTGGAGGATTATCTGCGAGGGCTCGGGAAGCAATGACTTTTTTTCGGTAATAACATTGCAGACATGTATACGGTTATTACCGAGAAAGAACTGGCGGAAGCACTTACGGCGGATACGGCGATTTACGTGATACGCCGCAATACCGGCGAGAATTATGACCGCAAGGCAGAAAAGGGCGACTACTATCTGTCGGAAATCGAAGAGGCGAACCTCCGGCTTGTGGCGGAGAGATTTCACCACACCGTGGTGATCCTCAATACCTGCGTCATTGACGCGGCAGTCCTGGAGAGCATTCCCGGCATTTCTGCCATCGTTTTGATGGGGCAGGCCGGGATGGAGGCCGGAAACGCTCTGGCGAATATCCTGACCGGGAAGGTCAATCCTTCCGGGAAGCTGACGGATACCTGGGCGAAACGATATGAAGATTAGTATCAGAATTTTTGCAATACAAACTCAAAAAAGAAAAGAGACAGGGGACGGTTCTCTGTCTCCTTTAGAGAACCATCCCCTGCCTCTTTTTTGTGCTAAGAAATGTTGACAAAGAATGGTACACAATTTATAATTAACGAGGTATCAATTGATACCTCGGAGGGCTTTGTGGAGAATATGACAACCAGAGTGGAAAGTGAACTGGAGGTTCGAAGTTATCTTCAGGATTTGAAATATGCTCTGCAAAATGGGGCCAGGATCACGTTTCAGGAGCAACGTTTTGTAGATACAAAGCGCGCGGAAAAATACACAAATCGTTTTACGGTTGCCGATCTTTTTCCAAACGAAAACCCACTCACTGCTCTACGGAGAGAATTGCAAACATTGACCGTTGAAGAGTATATGCAGACAGTAAAAGACATACGTTTTCCAATGAAAAGTGAAATGCGTGAATTTGGTAAAGTCTATAGCGGGAAAGGCGATGTGTATATCAAGATACGGGTTGAACTTTTGGGTATTGATGGAAATCATTCTACCTTTGTTATGTCTTTCCATTATGCCGAAACCCCGTTTACTCCTTCAATGTTCCCCTACAAAAAGCAATAAAGGAGCGTGAGAAAATGCTTTGCTTATGTTGCATGGAAGATCATAATGTGAAAACTGTTCGTGTTCCGGAGACGAATACAATCAAAAACATTCAGGTGAATTACGAAGCAACATACTTTTATTGTGATCAGGCGGACGAATACTATTCTGACGAACAAATGATCACAGCAAATGATATCCGCATGAAAAATGCGTACCGAAAACAAATCGGCCTGCTGACAACAGAAGACATCATTGCGATAAGGGCCAAATTTGGCATCAGTCAAAGCGACTTGTGCCTTCTTCTTGGGTGGGGAGAGAAAACAATTACCAGATATGAAAGTCATCAGGTTCAGGATGCCGCGCATGATACGATTTTGAGGAAACTCGATGAGGATCCCGAATGGTTCCTGGAATTGTTGGAAAAAGCAAAAGGCAAGATCCTTGATTCCTCGTATAGGAAATATCTTCAAACCGCAATTTCACTTTTTGAGAAAGAACACGATTCATATCTCAGAAACGCCATTACTGCAAAATATGCCCGTTTTATAAATGATTCAGATTATTCCGGTGGAAAAGCTTTGGATCTCAACGCCGTTACAGATATGATCCGTTATTTTGCCAATTCTCATCAAGTCACTTCATTGTACAAAGTAAAGCTTATGAAATTGCTTTGGTATGCAGATGCACTCTCTTACAAGAGAAATGGCTATACTATTTCCGGATTGGTTTATCGGGCACTTCCAATGGGTGCAGTTCCTATTGCCTATGAATCTATAATCGACCTGAGCTGTATCAAATATGAAGAAACAGAAATAGGCGAAGGTACTGCATGCCACTTTCTGCCCACTGAAGATAAGTCATATATGCATTTGACAAGCGGCGACATCGAAATACTGGGAACAGTTATCCGTGCCTTTGGAAAAGCTTCAACAAATGAAATTGTATCAGCCATGCATCTGGAAAAGGCATATATTGAAACTGCTCCGTCAGATATCATACAGTTCAAATATGCGGTCGATTTGAGTTTGAATTGACTTAACCAATACCAAAAGCGTCACACATGTGGCGCTTATTTATTACGGGAATTGACCCTGATGAACGCATATGGGTAATTCTCATTGCTGAAAAAGGAAGAATAATCACATAAATCACCCCCCATAATCTTCGTAGAAATCATGCCACAGATGGAACCCTATAGAAAAAAGGCAGACGTAAGATCGTTCCCGTCTGCTTTATGCTAGTTAATCTTCGTTTCTTTGGTTTCTTCTATAGAGGGAGCATATCATAAGAAGTGAAGGGCCTGTTTCTCATATCCACTTATCGGGTTTCTTTTCTTATGTCAAAAATCATTCATTTGAGAGTATTTGATCAATAAGGAAAACCAATTTGCACAAAATCCGCATAGTGTTGACGAATAAGATAATCAAGGTAAGAACCAACCATATCTGAAAGCCAAACATATCCGATTGGGCTGAGATGGCCATTCAAATATAGCTTTTCTCGAGCATCTGTAGTGAGCTCAGGGGCATAGGCTCGAAGATCAATGACATAGCAGTCGGATGTTTGCGCTGCTATCTCATACATAAGCTGTCTATGTTGATCGGCAAGCAGATTCCACTCACTCAATAATTGCCCTTTGGGCATCGTCATCAAGAAGAACTTCGCTTGTGGAGAAATAACTCTGTATCGCTGAAGAATCTCACAGAATTGCTCCTTGAATGAGGATGAGTAATCTGCTTGTGAATCATCGGCGTGATCAATTGGTACACCACGGAAGAAGAGATCATTCACTCCTAGTGCGACGATAAAAGCCAGACAATCAGAACCAGCTTGCCAAAAGTCATTTTTCTCAGCCCAGGAATCCAGATACTCCCGTGCAGTCATTCCACCGCGAGAGAAGTTCTTTATCTTGATTCCCGAAACATTAGCTAAATAGGAAGCCCAGGAGTTTTCGTAGATATCCGTATATTCCGATTCGCCCTGTGCATTCTTGGTTTCATATTCACCGGCGGATAAGCTATCACCAACGATTCCTATGGTGCGAAGGATTCTGGCATAACCACCATTGGGTACAACCCGATCCAACGGTTTTTCTGAAGCATTACCAAACAGATGATCAACATGGAAAGCATGTGACATTTTCTTTATCCCTTTCTGGTAAAGTGCATCACACAGCTGCTGAAGTCTCCGGCGAGACGTGTACTTATTCCCTGATACATCAGCTGCGCGCCAGAATAGACCGTTCCATCGTCACTCTCATAATCCGCCATGTCATCCAGATTTGTCATGCGTACTCTGAATGGCGGCATGTTGGGAACCGATAGAATTTTGAACGTGCACAAAAGTGCTTCGCTGCCGTCCTGGCTGATATACTGCCAGGCAGCATATTTGCCACCTTCTGGATTGGCTAGTCTGGAAAAGACACCTTGCTGTGTCAAGTGACGATGGCGTTTGACCATGATGACAAGTTGCTTGATTTCTTCTCGTTCATCCGCAGATGCTTTGGTCAAATCTAGTTCGAAACCAAAGTTCCCACTCAGTGCCACATCTCCTCGCATTTTCAACGAGGTGACACGCTCACATTGATGATTCGGGACCGCACTGACATGCGCGCCCATGGAGCTAATGGGGTACACCATAGAGGTACCGTACTGGATGCTCAACCTTGAAACTGCGTCTGTGTTATCGCTGGTCCATATCTGAGGCATATAGTATAGCATACCACCATCAAATCGGCCACCACCACCAGAACAAGCTTCAAAAAGAACATCTGGGAAAGTAGAAACCACGGCATCCAAAATCCGATACACGCCAAGCATATACCGGTGCTGAACTTCCATCTGCTGCTCCACCGGGATATCAGCAGAGAAATACTCCGTCATATTTCGATTCATGTCCCATTTGAGGTAATCAGCATTGCTTTCGCGCAGCACACGACAAACTGCTTCGATCACATAATCCTGAACCTCTGCTCTGCTTAAATCGAGAATGAGCTGTGAACGCTCCAAAGTAGAAGGTCGTCCCTTTACATGAAGACACCAATCCGGATGTGCCCGGAACAGATCACTGTCTGGAGAGATCATTTCTGGTTCCATCCACAAACCAAACAGCATGCCCAAGTCATGAATGCGATTTGATAGACCATCCAATCCATCTGGCAGCTTCTCCCGATTAACAACCCAATCACCTAACGAGCAGTTGTCACAGTTTCTCTTGCCAAACCAGCCATCATCCATCACAAAAAGCTCAATGCCTAAATCATGCGCGGTGCGTGCGATCTCAAGGATTTTCTCCTGCGTAAAGTCAAAGTAGGTAGCTTCCCAGTTGTTGATCAGGATCGGACGCTCCCGGTCCCGCCAGTATCCTCTGGCAAGCCTAGTACGATACAGCTTGTGATAGATCGCCGACATACCGTTAAAACCCTGATCAGAAAATACCAACACGGCTTCAGGCGTACAGAATGACGCAGAAGGTTCGAGTTTCCAGGAGAACACCTGCGGATTCAAACCGATGCTCATTCTGGAGTTGTTGGCATTATCAACAGCAGCAGAGGCATAAAAGCTTCCACTGTAAATCAGATTCATCGCATAGACTTCACCCTGGTGCTCTGTTGTTGACGGATGGCACAATGCAAGGAAAGGATTTTCCTCATGCCCCGATGAACCCCTCTGGCTGAAAATGCTGTAGGTTCCTTCGCCAATGGGCTTTCGCACCACACTTCGTTCTCTTGCCCAGGAACCCTTGAGATGGACTATCTGATAGTCATTGCCCCAAAGCGGTACGGAAGCGGATTGCGCTCCTCGGATCACCAAAGGCTCGGAGCCAGTATTGATGATCCGCATACTACGTGCCAATGCACCGGTCTGTTCAAAAATAGTATAGGTCAAAACACCCTGAAGGCCGATGGCCGGGTCTTCCACGGCGATTTCGAGCGAGGTCGCTTCGTCTTCTTCCTCAACATATGTTGCGGGCAAGCCTTCGATTGTTTTCTTGCCGCTGAAAATGGTACTATCTTTCACTTGCAGGGAGACAACATGATCACCCTGCGGATTAACCACATCAATGGCCGGTGTGCCATACCAACCGGTACCGAGCGTCGGGACCTCGTGCGGTAGCCAACCGACAGGCAGGTCAAATGAGGCAAATCCGGGATAGTCTTCCGGAACAAAAGTAATGGCCTGGTCATGAACGCGCTTTCCCCAATACACTCCCATCAACTGACGGGCAGCATTGACATGTAGGACATAGCTGACATTTCCGCCGCTGAGGTTCCATGTGTGATTGGTGTTACTCCATGTGATTGGCATACAACGATCTCCTTTATCCTTTGATACCTGTTGCAGCGATTCCTTCGGTTAACTGATTCTGGAACATAAGGTACACGATCATGACTGGGAGCACCGCGACAGAGGATGCCGCAAAGATTCCGCCATTATCGTTGAAATACTGACCGTTGAACAGTGACAGACCAACCGGCAGCGTATACATCTTCATGTTTTGCAGCATGAGGAATGGCCAAAGATAGTCATCCCATGCCCAAAGGAACTGGAAGATACCCAACGCTGATATAGCTGCGGTCAGGTTGGGCAGAATGATAAAGTGGAAGATCGAAAATTGTCCTGCACCGTCAACAACGCCTGCCTCAATCAGTTCATTCGGAATGGCGTCAATAAACTGGCGCATCATGTAAATGGAAAAGGTAGAGAACAGCGAAGGTATAATAATGGATGAGTATTTGCCCACCCAGCCAAACCATGACATCATCTGGTATTGTGGCACGATGGTGACTGGCCACGGAACCATCATGGTTGCTAGGATAAACAAGAACAGGGCTTCCTTCCCGCGAAAGCGCAGTTTTGAAAACACATAGCCGAAAAATGCACCGGAATATAGTACGATACTCGTCCTGACTATCGTAAGCCACAAACTGTTCCAGAAGAATAGCCCAAAGTTCTTTTCACCCAAAACAAGTTGGTAGTGTTCGAAGGTCGGCTTTTCCGGCAGAAATGTAGGTGGAATCCTGATGATCTCCTGGTTCTCCTTGAAGGAGCTCAAAATCATATATATAAAAGGATATAACATGATTGCAGAACCCAAGCAAAGAAAGATGACCATAAAGATATCGGATAGTTTTTTAGTGCCTGAATGCTTCATCACAGATCACCGCCATTTCTTCTCATGCGAAGCTGAAGTAACGAAAAAACCAGGATTACAGCAAAAAGAACAAATGCGATTGCGGAGGCTCTGCCAAAGCGATTGCTGCTAAACGCTTCCTGATACAGATAGTACACCATGGTGTAGGTCGATT
>JAZUFB010000155.1:0-4415 GCA_045640475.1 Clostridia bacterium | reverse complement strand
TGCGTCTGCCGCTCAAGTTCTTCAGCCAGCGCATGGCCGGCGACATCCAGAACCGGCAGAGTGCCAACGCGTCTATCGCGGAAACCCTGATCAATACCCTCGCTCCGCTGGTGCTGGATGTGTTCATGCTGGTGTTCTATCTGGTGGTGATGCTGCGCTACAGCCTGCTGCTGACCGTGGTGGGCCTGTTCTCTTTGGCGGCGGACGCGGTCGTATCCGCCGTGATCTCCAAAAAACGCATCAATCTGACCCGCGTGTCCATGCGGGACAGCGCCAAACTGTCTTCCGCGACGGTGGCGGGCATCAATATGATCGAGACCATCAAATCCGCCGGAGCGGAAAACGGATACTTCAAAAAATGGGCTGGCTATCAGGCCAGTGTCAATACGCAGCAGGTCCGTTTCCAGAAGCTGAACGCGTATCTTGGCCTGATCCCGGGTCTGGTTTCCGCGCTCGCGGGGAACGCGGTGCTGATCCTTGGCGTGTGGCTGACCATGCAGGGTCGCTTTACTGTAGGTATGATCATGGCGTTCCAGGGCTTCCTGAGTGATTTCATGGCACCTGCGCAGACCCTGATCTCCGCGGGCCAGACGCTGCAGGAGATGCGCACACAGATGGAGCGCGTGGATGATGTGATGGAATATCCGGAGGACAATGTGCTGGGCGAAGGCCCGGAGGACACAGAATATCAGAAGCTGAGCGGCCGGGTGGAAATGAAGCATGTCGTGTTTGGCTACGCGCCGCTGGGGCAGCCGCTGATCAAAGATTTTAACCTGACACTGGAACCCGGAAAGACGGTGGCTATCGTTGGCGGGTCCGGCTGCGGCAAGTCGACTGTTTCCAAGCTGCTTTCCGGTCTGTATCGCCCCTGGGAAGGCGAGATCCTGTTTGACGGGAAACCGCTGTCCGACATTCCGTCCGCGGTCTTCCGCGGTTCGCTGGCGGTCGTGGATCAGGATATCATCCTTTTTGAGGATACCGTGGCCAACAATATTCGCATGTGGGACAGCTCCATCGAGGATTTTGAAGTGATTCTCGCGGCAAAGGACGCGCAGATCCATGACGATATCGTTCAGCGGCCCGGCGGGTATCAGTACCGCCTGAACGAGGGCGGCAAGGATTTCTCCGGCGGCCAGCGTCAACGGCTTGAGATCGCGCGTGTATTGGCGCAGGACCCCACGATCATCATTATGGACGAGGCGACCAGCGCGCTGGATGCCCGTACGGAATATGAAGTTGTCAAGGCGATCCGGGATCGCGGCATCACCTGTATCGTGATCGCACACCGTCTTTCCACGATCCGGTCCGCAGATGAGATCATCGTGATGGATCATGGTGAGATCATGGAGCGCGGGACGCATAAGCAACTGATGGAAAACAGCGACCTGTACAGACAACTGGTCAGCGCTGAGTAAAGGAGGCGACGGCAATGCCATGGTTTGAGGAGCAACTTCGCACCCGCCGGATCGCGGATGACGCGGCCATGACGGACGCGCTGGATTCGATGGCCGCCGCCGTGATCGGCAGAAGACTGCGGGACGCGCTGGACAGCCGCGCACTGGTTCATTCTGCGGTGGAGGAGATCCTGAAGTATTACCATCTGAAGCCGAATCAGGATGAAGTCCCGGAGGGACTTGAGACACTGGAGGAGCAACTGGATTTTCAGATGCGCCCCTTTGGAATCATGTTCCGCGCGGTGAAATTGGAAGAAGGCTGGTATCGGGACGCTTCGGGTGTGATGCTCGGGACGCTTCGGGAAGACGGTTCCGCCGTGGCATTGATTCCGGGAAAGATCTCGGGTTACTCCTGGATGGATCTGCGGACCGGGAAACGGGTGAAACTGAACCGGAAGACCGATCAGCTGCTGGACCGTGAAGCCGTCTGCTTTTATGAACCTCTGCCCCGGCGCGCGCTGAAGATCAGGGATCTGCTCCTGTTCATGATGCGCCAGCTTAGCGTGTCCGATATCGTGATGTATATCGGCATGATGGCGGCCGTGACGGCGCTTGGCCTGCTGACGCCCATGTTCAGCCGCTGGCTGTTTGGCGAGGTGCTGGCCAGCGGAAGCATGCGGGTCCTGATCGCACTGGCGTCCTTTATGGTCTGCTACTCTGTGTCGTCCGCGTTGTTTGGGGCGTTCAGGTCGCTGGTTTCGACGCGGATCGCCACCAAACAGGATATGGCGGTGGAGGCTGCGGTGATGAACCGCCTGATGAGCCTGCCGCCCTCTTTCTTCCGTCAGTATTCCTCCGGTGAATTGAACCGGAGAGCCGCCTATGTCCAATCCCTGTGCAACACGCTTTTCAATACGATCGGGACGACGGGACTGACCTCTGTCTTTTCACTGATCTATATCGCGCAGGTCTTTTCCTTCGCTCCGGCACTGGTCGCGCCGTCTTTGGCTATTACTTTGGCAACGGTGGTCATCTCCCTGATTACCACCTTCCGCCAGATGAGCATTACACGGGAGCAAATGGAACTGTCTGCGACGACCGACGGCATGACTTATTCCATGCTGACCGGGATCCAGAAGATCAAGCTCGCGGGGGCTGAAAAACGGATGTTCTCCCGATGGGCTAAAGCTTATTCCAAACAGGCCGAGCTTACCTACAATCCGCCGACCTGGCTGAAGCTTTCCGGTACCCTGTCTCTCGCGGTGACCTTGATCGGCAGTTTGGTGCTGTATGCGCTGGCGGTGAAAAGCGGCGTATCGTTGGCGGATTATCTGGCTTTCAACTCGGCTTACGGGTTGGTTGAAGGCGCGTTTACTTCTTTCGCCCACATCGCGGTGGTCATAGCGGGCATCCGGCCTACGCTGGAGATGGCGAAGCCGATCATGGAAGCGGAACCGGAGCTGTCCGAGAATCGGGAAAATGTCCGCTCCCTGCGTGGCGGGATCGAATTGAGCCATGTTTCCTTCCGGTATGACGAAAACATGAACAATGTGATCGATGATCTTTCTCTGAAGATCCGTGCCGGAGAATATCTGGCGATCGTGGGCAGCACGGGCTGCGGTAAAAGTACGCTTTTGCGATTGATGCTTGGTTTTGAAAAACCCCAGAAGGGCAGTATCTTCTATGACCGTTATGATCTGAACCGGGTGGACCTCCAGTCTCTGCGGCGGAAGATCGGCGTGGTGATGCAGGACAGCGGCCTGTTCCAGGGAGATATCTTCTCCAACATCGTGATCTCCGCGCCCCAGCTGGGCATGAAGGAAGCGTGGGAAGCGGCGGAGATCGCGGCAGTTGCCGAGGATATCCGTCAGATGCCCATGGGGATGAGCACGATCATCAGCGAAGGCCAGGGCGGGATCTCCGGCGGTCAGCGTCAGCGCCTGATGATTGCGCGCGCGGTGGCGCCGGGCCCTAAGATCCTGATGTTTGATGAGGCGACCAGCGCGCTTGATAATGTGACCCAGAAAAAGGTGTCGGACGCGATCGACGGGCTCAAGTGTACGCGCGTTGTGATCGCACACCGCCTTTCAACGATCCGGCATGCGGATCGGATCGTCGTTCTTCAGCAGGGCAAGATCGCGGAGGAAGGCACTTATGAGGAGCTGATCGAGAAGAACGGTTTCTTTGCGGACCTGGTCAAGCGTCAGCGTCTGGATGTGGACGCGGACTGACAATACAGGCCAATCATAAAATGAGATGCTCCCGGGCAGATGCCCGGGGGCGTTTTTGTACCCCATGAGGAGGGTAAGGTTGCCGTTGAAAATCAAGGCATTGACAAATTGAACGACTTCGATTACGATGTCGGGGATGACATGTGTTACAACCGAATATTTCCAATTGTTTGACTGAGCCGAGAGGAGGAGAATCATGAATCATCCTGGCACTGATCCAACGGGCACCAAGAGCAAGCTGACTCCGTTCATGAAGATCATCGCTATTTTCGTGGCTGTGATATTTGTTGCGGATATCGTTTTGGGTGTCTTGCTTTACAACACAAAGCAGGACCTGGACAGACAGATCGCGTCACTGAAGGAGAAGGAGATCGCCGCCTTGCGGGACACAGATGCCGCGACGGTGGAGATGATCTCCGCTCTTCAGCAGACGGACAACGACACGCAGGCCGCGGTGACCGCGCTGCAGGCTGCGGATGCCACCACCGCGGAAACGATCTCCGCGATGCAAAAGACGGACAATGACACGCAGGCCGCGGTGACCGCGCTGCAGGCTGTGGATGCCTCCACCGCGGAAACGATCTCCGCGATGCAAAAGACGGACAACGACACGCAGGCCGCAGTGATTGCTTTGCAGGCCGCGGATGCTTCCACCGCGGAAACGATCTCCGCGATGCAACAGACGGAAAACGATATTCAGGCTACCGTGATCGCGCTGCATGATACCGATACCGAAACCGCGGAGACCATCAGTGGCCTTCGGCAGGCTGACGCAAATACGCAAGCCGCG
>JAZUFB010000154.1:0-15103 GCA_045640475.1 Clostridia bacterium | reverse complement strand
AATTCACTTCTGACGCCGCTTTTCCCGAGATATGATTACATCACGCTCCTTTAGGAGAGCGGTGTCGACCCGACGGTCGCAATGAAGAACAACTGTCCCTGTATCAAAGAGGACACGCTGAGAAAGGCCACGGTGAATATGGGTGACGTATTCAAAAGTAGAGAAGAGTAAACAGTACAGCAAAAGAGCAACTCAGATTCGACCGAGTTGCTCTTTTGCTGTATATAAGTTTATTTACTGTTTCCCGCCATTGTAATTTGTCAGTTTTCGGCAATGACCTTTCCTTCAAACACGACAGTTTCTGGCAGAACATCCTTGAATTCCGTTTCCGAAACATCAAAGAGATTGACGTTATAGACGTTGTAATTTGCGCGCTTGCCGACCTCGATGGAACCGGTGATGTCATCGATACGCAGCTGGATCGCAGCATTGATAGTGTAGCCTTTCAGCAGACGGTCAAGCGAGAGCTTCGCATCTTCGCTGACGCGCATATTGCCTTCCGTATCCAGCGGCCATTCGATGTCCACACGGGTCATAGCGGTCTGCATGCCGAAGTAGGGATTGGCGCGGTTTTCCTCAAACATGGAATAAACGTCACTGCCGAAGTTGACGATGACACCCGCATCAAACATCGGGTTGAACTGGTACATGCGGTTGTAGCGCTCCTCTCCCAGATAGAACAGGGCGGCATCTCCGAAGTATCCGCCGGACCAGTGGGGTGTCCAGTTGATGATGATTCCAAGCTCTGCGGGACGCGCCATATCTGCGGGATCAACATATTCGCAGTGGCACATCTCCACCTGAATGTCCAAAGCACCCTGCTCGCCGATCAGTTCCTCGGTCACATCGCAGATGGTACGGAAAGCAAGGTCGCCCACGAGATGGAAGTGGACATCCAGCTTCTCCTCGTTGCAGCGGCGGATGACTTCCTTGGTCTCCTCACGGGTGAAGATCATGTAACCGTGATTATCGGGATCCTCGACAGTACCGTCGATCAAGGCGCTGTCACCCAGTTCGTTCGTTCCGTCGTAGAAAACCTTTACCGTGTCGATCTTGAAGTGTTCAGTGCCGTAGGTCTCGTCCAGATAGTGGATATATGCAATGATATCATCCAAATCGGCAAAATCGTCCAGCACGACGGACAGATCGTAATACATATTCAGCTTACCTGCAACGTCCATGTCATGAATGGACTGAGCATGCTGTTCGCTTTCAAGATAGGCATCAAAAACACCGGTCGTTCCCCACGATTTAAGGTCATCGGTTACGATGCTCATGATTTCAACCGACTGATCCTCCGGCGGCTCCCAGCCCAGCTTCTCCCACATATTCGGCAGAAGCTCCTGATAGGCAAATTCTTTGATCCAGCCTGTCAGCTCACCATTCTCATCACGGACAAATCCTTCCAGACGCGGATCGTCTTCCGGAAGATCGAAAGCACCGGTAAGCTCAAGGAATTTGCTGTTCACCCAGCTGGCGTGATCAGAGAAGTCACGCACCAAAATAGGACGATCCGGAGCTATTTCGTCCAGCCATTCCTTGCGCGGACCCTCTGTGCCGAACATATTGGAGGGGAAGTATTCAAAGTACACATACGGAGCTTCTTCGGCGGAATGTTCGGCGAGATAATCCGTCACGAAAGCAATAAGCTCCTCATAGGTCTCGGGAACGCCCATGCGCGTGTGCCACGCGGTCATGCCGACCGTTGCGGGATGGGTGTGCGCGTCGATAAAGTTGGGCGTGATCATACCGGTCTTGTAGGTCTGTACATCGGTGTCATCGCCGATGTATTCCGCGACGCCGTCAGCATCTCCGACATAGGTGAAAACGCCGTCCTTGATGGCAACTGCTTCCGCCCACGGCTGCGCTTCATTCGAGGTGTAGAAGTTGCCGTAGATTACGGTGTCGGCCGTTTCGGCAATGGCGGCGGACGCTGCACACAGCAATACAGCTGCAAGCAGCAGGGCGAGGAACTTCTTCATAGGCTGATACCCTCCTTTTTATATTGTCGCAGGCTGGACGGGTAAAGAAAAAGTGATGCGCTTGCGCACATCACACTCATACACGTATACCATTCCTCGGACAGATATGCCCAAGGAACTTTCAACGTCAAGTAGACAAGGATAGGTTGTCAGAGTCTATACAGTAAGAGACTTACTTTTACTACTCTTATTGACCATTTCACTTTGATGTGTGCTTCAACTGTGAAACCGAGCTCTTAACTCAATCAATAAAGTCCAGTGAAAGCTGCGTGCGAGTTTATACCCCGCATCGGCATTCGACCCGGCTGTCCGTTCGGCCTTTGATCTCTGGTTGAGATGGGTCACGTCTTTTACCCGGAATGACTCTTCTTCATTCCTTATCTGCGACAGCATAATTATATTCTAATGAGTTGCGATTGTCAATCAAACAGCCAGCCAATTCAGAAATTTTATATTGGTTCGATATACGGCAGAGAAGTGCGGTAGATGTTCATGTCTTATGACGAATTAAGTCAAGGTGCTTTGGGAAAACTCTTTTCAGTGCATCAAAAAAGCACAGGCTCAATGTGAGTCTGTGCTTTGCCGTTATTATGGGTAACCATTGTTTGCAGCTCTTACAGGAATGAGATACTGAGTTTTTTGCCCAGCGCCTGAGCAAGCGCCATCAGGGTCGGCAGCGTCGGCATGCAGTTTCCGTTTTCAATCCGGCTGATGTTGGATTGACGGATACCGGACTTTTCGGCCAGATCCTTCTGGGTCATGCCGGCAGCAATGCGAGCGGCGATCAGCGAACGGGTGAGTTCATACTCAGGACGGGCCGCTTCGTATTCCTTGCGGAATTCGGGGTCCTGGAGCTGTTCATTGACGAAATTGCGGAAATCACTCATTGGGATGCCTCCTCTCATAATCGGCTTTGTACTTCTTCGCCAGCTTCTTCTCGCTTTCCGGAGTCTTTTGCGTTTTCTTTACGAATCCGTTGGTCAGAATGATCCGGTTGCCAATTCTGATGAAGTAGAAGATTCGTGTGATATCGCTTGCAAACTTGATCCGAAGTTTAAATAATCCGTCATCGATTGGTTTTGAATGCGGTTCGCGAAGCTGATTACCAAAGTCCTCGAGCAAAGCGATGCTGTTGACAGCCTTTACGCGCATCTTCGGTTCAAGACCGCGCAGGAATTCATCGATGGGAGCAGATCCGTCCGGAAGTCGATAGAACTCAATATCAAACATGATTCCACCTCGCTCCATCGTCAGTATATTCCTTCAAAGGAATATTGTCAAGATAATTCCGAATTTGATTTCCGTATATCTTGCGACGGTTACTGCGCCATCACATACCGGGCACTATGATCTGGGTGAAGGTATTCCAGCGGATCCGATGCTTGATTGACAGCGGCGGGCAAATCTGTGCCTTCATGCATGGAAGCCAAGATTATTTGCGTTGCGTGCGCTGACGATAGATTTCTTTCAGGTCTTCGATTGCCATTTCGGGACTCATGGTATGGAACATCAGGTAGCTTTCATTCATGAGCTTCGGAGAGGCCTGTTTGACGATTTTTCTGCTGGATTCTCCGGTTAGGATGTGCCAGTAACGATACAGGTATCCGATCCAGAACAGTGCTTCTTCAGAAAAGATCTTGCCGCCCTTTTTCAGAGCTTTTTCCGCTGCGATTTCTTCCAAAAGATACTCTTCTCCGGCCCATTGCATCCGGTTGTAGCTCTCGTCCAGAAAATCCGCAACGGAGGAACTCATGAAAGCCTCAATGAAAGAAGTACTTTCATAGCCGTTATTTCCTGCCAGAACAAACAGCCTGCCTTGAATGTCGCAAAGCTTCAAATCAATGCCGGTCATTTGGATTCCTCCGATGCCTTCTCAAGGATTTCATCAAAGAACAGTCCTTCACGACGATGCTTTTTGCAAATCTCATCGGCCAGGGCAATCCCTTTTACCCTGTTTTGCTCAGATGCATCCTGAAGTGCCTTTTTTTCTAGGAAAGATAATGGAATCTCTTTCTCAATCCGAATCGCGTCACAGGCTTTTTGCTTAACGGCAACAACCTGCTCTCCGAGTTTCAGAGCTGACAGACTGGAGATCAGGGCAGTGTCTGTGATGTTTCCTTGGAAGAAGTTGTCCAGCACAAAGAACATTCTGTCATCAGCAATGCTGCCAATCAGGAAATCCTTGTTTTCAGTCATTTCGGCATACTTGCGATAGAAAGAACTGCCTTTGATAGATTCCATTCTTCCGCGATGGAAAGCAACCAGCATAGCCCAGTCGATATCCGGCGGAATCTGTAATGTACTCATGCCGGTCATATCAACGGAAAGAAGGTAAAATCTGGACTGTTCAAAACTGCTGATCAGGGTTAAGGGCTGCTCCGGAATCGTACCCATATAGAACCCACTGCCGAAATCACAATGCTCCCGGCTGACAGGTGCTATTGTGCCCTTGATACCCGACTTTGAACCGTGATAGAGGAGCATGCGGTCTGGCTGCAAAGCTAAAGCGGCCTGTGCATTGCGGATCTTTTCATATACCATTGCATCAACGGCGATCCCTTTTGACTGCGCATATTCATAGATGCTCATCTGAGCCAACTGATTGGGTATAACTTTTCCGTTCTCCCACCTGTTAACGGTGGAGAAAGAAACCCGGAGGGCTTCCGCGAACTCGTTCTGACTCAGTTGAGCCTGTTTCCGAATCTCCTTAATGATTTCCTGCATCTGTTTCACCTCTTCGTCACAATATAGCATATGCATCATAGATAATATATCAGATGCTATACCGTTTGTCAATGAGGAGAGGCTTGAATGCCCCGATTTTCCTGCGTTTATTCACACAGCACCATTCCATCAGCTTATGTTCTGATATTTCTATATTTGACTTCAAGGCTTGCCACGATTACAGTGATTTCAGAGCAAATATCCTTGCAACTTTTTCAGGATAATCCGGCCTTTATGCCGACAGATATGAGTTCCTTTTCTCCTGGGTTCCGGCCATTTCCGTCTACTGTCGTAGAATGCTCTCCGAAATACGTCGTACTCCATGTCAGATCATAAGCCGGGGACGGGTGCCAGCAGTCTTGCTTTTCATCATAGATCCAACTGAAGTTTTTCGCGTGATCATCCCTGTTGTGGGCAAACACATTGAAGCACATGCGGCGATACATCTGCTCCAGGTCCGTCTCGTTACTGCGGGAAAGAATCTTGGTCAGCTTCATCAGTGTATCGTCAGTATTTTGACCTTGTTGAGTTTTCGATACTAACACCCATACTTCAAAGGGCATCTGCCATATGACCGGCGGATGCCCTTCTCGTTAATGGTATGCTTTATATTTTCAATAGTATGTTTGATTTTTCCCTTGTCTTGACAGACAGCATTAAGCTTGCTACTTCTATCTGATGCATAGAATGCATTTTTCGGAGGGCAATTGGCTTCATCTGATTTCGTTTTCCCGAAAAAGGGCAAGGAATATTTGAACGTCTGTTGAGAAAATATCCCTTGTTCTTTTTTGTGACACTATAGAAAACAGCACATTGACAGAAAATGCTGCCCCCTGGAATCAGACGGCAGCATTTTTTACTTATCATTCAATGCCTGCAAGACGGTAATTGTCCAGCGTCAGCGTATCGCTCGGAGTATAGCGGTACCGATTCATCACGCGGATTGCGCAGATTCCCTGCTCTGACGGGAGATAAGCTTCCGAAATGATCATTTTGTCTTCAAACAGAAGATCCGGGTCCATTCCTTCTTCCTCTTCCGCAGTAAAAACTTTTTCCACCACCCTGCCGCGGTTTCCGATCCGCATCCAGCGGTATTCGGTGTTTTTGTCAAAGCAATGGCAGCGCCGCAAAGCGGATTCTGTCATTTTTTCGTATCCCGGAAAACGGATTTGATCTCCATCCCGTATATATGCTTCCAGCAACACTTCATTCTCCAACACGGCAAGGATCCACCCGGACTGCGGCGCACGGGTAAAGTCCGGCGCTTTCTGACACAACTGATTATTCATCTGCAGCCTCCAAATACCATTGTTTCATGACAGAGAAGTCAAGATCCTCGTCATATTTTTCCTTCATGTGCTGGAAAATAGGTTCAAGAACCGCATCCGATGCCATTTCTCCCTGCTGCCGATCATTCAAGGCAACAAGTCCGATCCTGTACCGGAGCATTTCGTCCATCACTTCCCGGATAAAGCGGGAGGCGTGCTGAAGCTGGCTGCTGCTCATCTTCGGATTTGTCGAGGACATATCCTGTGGAACGGATTGGACATATCGGATAACCCGCGGACTCACCGGATGAACCCGCAGTTCGCCATATCCTTCTTCATTCCGGTCTCCTATGAAAGCGCCATCGAATTCAGACACGTCCACCGGCCGGCCATCTTTAGAGGTCAGGCGGAAGGTGCTTCCAGAGGACAACACCCGCAGCACCCCATCGCGGAGATTTCCGTCTGTTCCTACCGGATAAACCTGGTCTGTGAGGAAAAAGCTGTCTGCTACCTTTAGATTTAGAAAAACCGGGAAGTCCCTTTCTAATTCCTGCCAGAAGGAAGTAAAGCTGCTGTCATTCATCCCTTCATCAGTAAAAAAGACGCCATTCGAAACCAGTTCCAAATCAAATTCCTTCATCAGGTGTTCACAAGGTGTTTCTTCCGGCTCCAGACATTCCACCCGAAGAAGTGCTTCTCCAAAGCCTTCCTGCGTACCGAAGCCCAGAAAGAAGCATGGGTCGTCCCCAATCAATTCTGCAAGCCTGCGAATCTGGGAATCCGTTCCTTCCACAAATCCACGGAAAACCTGACCTTCCCGGAGCGCCATGCGGTTTTCCCCCATCATCGTGACGGTACGCTTCTCCGCTTCAAAGACTTCCTGGACCGCAGGCTGCAATTCCGTTATAAACCGTGACATTCCTACGGTAATTTCTTCGATTTCCTGATCCGGATCCAATCCCAGCTTGTAATATAGAATCTGTTTGTTTAACTTTGGCTGAACCATACACTTCGGAGACGGAAATCCTCGCCGGCCGCCTGCCGATGGATAAGCGTTTGCGCAAATAGGCGCTCCTTCACAAGCAAAAGCATCCCATTCCGACCCGAACCTTTCTTTCAGGCTCTCAAGCACAAGCGCGCCGGGAACGCATTCCTGTGCCATTCTGTTTTTTCTGTTCGGCAGGAACGAGATCAGCGGGACTGACAGACTCAGGGCATAATGCAGTCGATGATAGCGCAATTCCGGGTGGAAAATGGACTTGTCTACAGGCTGAACCGTTTTTTCATTCCAATGCACCCACATTTCCACCTTACCAGTCACATCTTCATTCTGTATGCCAAAGTGACTGATACCGGCTAACCATTTGTCCACGCGGGAGCGAAGCTCCTCAGGTGCTTCAATTCTGCATCGAAAAATTTGGCCTGCACGCAGAACCCGATACTTTTCCGTTCCCCTGTCCAAGATTTCCGTAAAGCGTCCCAACACAAATTTCGGAAAAAGCTGCTCGTTCCGGCTGATTCCGGCAGCGGCCCAGGTCAGGCCTTCGTAATCCGGCAATTTCCCGAAGCCGATCCGTATTCCCTCCGGAAAACCCGGCAAGCTGCTCAGAAGTTTATAAAGCGGAAGAATCGGAAAGCCCAGCGAATCGAAGGGGATATCATAACAAAGGTTCGTATTCACTTCCGAAACGATCCCCGGGCAGACCCGGCCGAGCGTTTTGAAATATAGCACACCGTTCATTCTTCTGTTTTCCTTTCTCCCGCCGTAAAAAATTCCCGCAGTTCCAGCGCGTCATACCATACAGCATAGGTCCCGTCTGCGAACCGAATCAAGGGCTCGCCGCAGGCCTCCGTTACGGGATACCCTGCCTTTTCCATAATCCCGGGCATCAGTCTCACGTCCCCCTTGCCCAGATCATAAGCATACATGATCCGGGAAGTCATTTCATCCGTCAGGTTCAGTGCGTGGAAAGCAGCTGCCCGTTCTCTGAAAGCGCGGTAAGACCGGGGCGTTCCGATGGCATTATCATCGAAGCAATAGGGACGAAGCATTAGCTGTATACCATCCTGGGTCGTATAGACTTTTTCCCGTTCCTCATCGCCGTCCTGTCCGGAATTCGGATAGACCACCCGAAAATCAATCCAGTTGCCTATTTTTCCGTTCGGGCAGTTTTCTTTTGACTTTGCGACTTTCTTGGCAGAAGCACAGCATTCTTCGGCATATTCAAAAGCATCCAGAAAAGCTGTGTTTTTTTCCACAATGGCAACACCGGCGCAAGCGGACATCCCGATGCGCACGTCTTCCTCATCCCACAGATACGTATTTTTCAGATGAGCCATATACCTCTCGATGAAATAGAAAACCACGGATGGGCTGGCAATAATATTCATGTCATCGCCACCCATCGCGACAACGCGGAATTTGTGCTCCATCTCATCCGCAGAGAAGCCGAAAGCCTTTTTCATATCTTCCATTGCCCTTTGGAATACACCGTGGATTCCTTCCGCAATGTTATGCTCTACCCTGTTGCGGATCCGGATATTATCGGCGTAACTCTTTGCTCTTTTGAGGATTCCGGCAATGGTCATGCCCATGTTATTGCCATCGATATGCGCCACGGCAAAATATTCGCGTCCGTCCCAACCCTTTTCGGTATGAACGCCCTTTGTGGAATTCTCTTTTTTCACACGTTCGTAGGCCTGCCTGCGGATCAGGCCAGTACGGGAGAACTCCTCGCCGGATACCGGATCCACATAAGCCACCGGTTCGCCGGTTTTCTTCTCCATCCGCGCCACCGGCAGTGTTTCCAGCGGATGGGCACCCGGAAAATGATTCTTGCTGATTGCGAGGGAATAAAAAAGCTGCCTGAGGTCCTCTTCAATATCATCGGTTTTCACCACAGACGCGGAAGCGATCTCCAGTGAATACCCATTTTCCAAATAATACCGTGACATTTTTCGCACCATATCCCGACATAGCATGCCTGTACGGAAAAGGATCATCATATTACCCGCCGAGGAAAAGATAATACGCGCCTTGATTCTCGGATTTGAAAGAGGATTCACCGGGTTTTCATCCGTTTCAGCCGGAAGCATATACTCTTCCCTTTTCATCGGCTCCGGAATATGCTCCGCTGCCCAGGCAAAGGCTTCGCTACTCATATGCTGCAACAGCTTTTCTGCGCCGATTGACTCCGCCATGCTGTTGGAGTTAAAGATGAATTTCTGAATCTGCCGTGTATCGATAATACAGAGGACTTCCTTATTCAACCACGCCGTGTTCAAGCTTGTTCCCCCTTCTGTAAAAACACTATTAAAAATGATATCATCAGACGCATATGTTGTCAATCATCCTCGTAAAAGATTTGCCTCGTCTTTCACTTACTGCAAACTCAAAAGCGACATCCGTCGCTAAATAACAACGTTTTTTCAAAAAAGCACAGACGCCCCTATCAACGGGCCTGTTACCGCTAAACAATCTGAAAGAAATACCGATAAATATTCCTGTCTTGGTCTACACAATTTCTGTGACATGGTTTTCATGACAAGCTGCCATATGATAATTCTGTGATGGAATCATTGAAAAATCATTCGTTTTGTTATATAATAAATAAATGCTTCTTCGGTTTTCGGAGTATACAGAAAAGAAAGAAGAGTATGTGTCTATGGATTTTGTCGGGGACTGTGCCATATATCGACAGGTCGGGCCATAACCGGGCGAGCCGGTTCTGTATGTGCTGTGCTATTGTCAGGTGCTGTTTACTCTCACAAACGAAAGGAATGGTTCCATGCTCTGTATCACGGAAAAAGGTTCAGGTGTGTCAGCAAGAAACCTGACGCAAAGTGAGAATGTCTTTCATGAAGCTCTGTCTTATGTTCATGGTGGGGAAACGGCATTTCATGTGACCTGCCCGGATGGGGAATACTGGCTGAACTGGCGGAACAATGAAGAGATCCAGCACGCTCGCGCAGGTTTTCCCAATGCACCATTGTTTACGGAAAATCTTCTTTTCCCGGATTATCTTTTCTACGATGAAACGGATATGCCTCTGGTATATTTGGATATCTTTGATGACTATGCCGGCATATTCTTTCAGGAGCTGAATGAGTATTCCGTTGTGCTCGTGAAACTGCTGCTGCGGCACACAGATAAAGCGGTCTATGTTCGTGACAGGGGGTTCATGCGCTTTTTCGGTGCGGAGTCCGGGATTCGTTTTGCGGAGCAGGCGGAAGATCTGCCGGAAGGAAAACTGATGACCGTGCAGGAAAAATTCATCTTTGACAACCTGACCGGAAGATACGATGTCATTGATCCGGTATGCCTGTTCCATAATGTTTTTGTACTGCAATATGTGCGGAGCTTGTTCGAACAGAAACCTGACTGCCTAATCGTTAACATTCCAAGGACAGAGGGTATTGGCAGTATCCTGAACAATTTCTTCCGCATACGGCTTGTCGCCGCACGGTACGGGATTGAGGTGTGCCTGCGGTCCGGCTGTACACGATACAGCGATGAACTGCTGCAGAAGTATTTCAGGATCAGGATCAGTGATAAGGAAAACGGGATCCCCGGTATTGAATCCGTATTCACCCTTGCTTTCACCCATGTGATTCTGAGCCCGCGCTATGTTCTGAACAAGGAGATCCTGAGCCCGGACTTTCTGGCGGATTTGGAAGCGTACCGGCGGGCAGTGCTTCAGGGCAAAAGAGTTCTGGGCGTGCTGATTCGCGGAACGGACTATATCGCGACCAATATGCCGTTCCAGCCGCTGCCGGTCGGGGAACTGATTCCGATCATTGAAGAGACTATGCGGGAAGGCGAATTTGAGATGATCTTCCTGGCTACGGAAGATCAGGACTATTATGAAAAACTGACCGCGCATTTCAAAGGGAGAATACGTGCCGTATCACAGCACAGGGTTCGTGTACAGGAACTGCAGGCCTTCGCGTTCCTCAGTAATCTGGAAAAAGACAAATCCAGACAGGAAGACTATGACGGACTTGCTGAGGATAATCTTTGCAACTACTTCTACGCGATTTATCTGCTCTCGGAATGCCAGGGTTTTCTTTGCTCGCCGCAGGAATGCAATGGTGTTGTGATGACAAGAGAATTCAACAGGGGAAGGTTTGAACTGTTCAGGGCGGTCGCCAGAAAAGTATCGCCTCAGGGGGCTGAATGAAATGCGTACGTTTGTCAATGTATATGCTTTGCGTTATGCTGTTCTGTTATCAAACAGGAGTCGGACTGTTACCGGAATGTGCCTTTCACGCGGGAATACGGAGTGTGAGATCTGCCCATGAATACGGAAAAATACTTTCGGCGGCTTGGCCTCCCTGTACGGGATTGCTTTGTACCTACCGGAGAGGACCTGGTCTGTCTTCACAGGCTCCATGTCATGAATATCCCATATGAAAATACAGATTATCTGACAGGCGATATCCAATCTGCCGATCCCGTGATTCAGTTTCATCAGATCATTGAAAAGCAAAGAGGCGGCATGTGTCTGGACGTGAACACACTATTCGGATGTTTCCTGCGTGAACTTGGGTATAAGGTTCGGATGGGAGCCGCCCGTTTTTGTAAAAAACCGGACGGAACGCTGAACTGGCACGTCATTTTCGAAACCACGGATCAGGATGGATGCAGATGGTGGTGTGACGCGGCTTGCCCCTTTACCACTTTCCCGGAACCTGTCCGCATCGATCCGCCGGAGATACAGGGGAATGAAAAGCCTTTTCGGTGTCTGACCGGTTCCGACGGAAGACCCGAGGTCTATGAATATCGGAATGGAATATGGGAAAAGCAGTTTGAACTTCTTGCGTGGGATGTTACAACGGCTGATATGGACGATTCGAAATTTCACAGCGGTGCGGATTTCCCGGAGGATGCCGTGTTTACAAAAGAAGTTTTCTCACTGGTTACGCCTTTCGGGCGAAAAACGCTGACAGGGGATATATTCAGGGAGTCCTTCGGCAGCACGATGGTGAAGGTCGAATGTGGGCGGGAAATGAAAAAATGGGCATACGATCAGTTCCTTTTAGGAGACAGGTTGCGTCTGTGAAGGATATCCCCATTGAAATAGGAAAAACCATGTGAAAGTTTAATTCGGCGGAGAACTTTCACTTCAATACTTACCGGTACCGCACCGGCGGACGGAATTGTATGACAGGCTATTATAACAGATTGATCGAGTCAATGGGCCAATACGGTGATATTGAGATCGCGTACGATGGGAAAGAGCATCTGACCTATTCATCGCTGCTTTCGGCGGTGGATGGCTATGCGGCGCTGCTGGCGGAAAAGGGGATTCGTCCCGGAGACCGGGTAACCCTTCTGGCTTATAACAGCTGTGCCTGGCTGAAGGCTTTTTTCGGCATTGTATGTTACGGTGCGATTGCCGTGCTAATGAACTATGCGCTGCCGGAAAGTGAGATCATGACCCTGCGTGGGGAAATGGAGTCGGAGCTTCTCATCTACGGCCCCTATAAGGAAAGGGAAAAGGATCCGGCTTCGCCGGAGAGGATTCAGCCTGACATGCTGAAACGCGCTGATATGGCCGAGCTTGTTTTTCCTGCTGTAAGTAATTTTACTGAGCGGAAAGAAGCGGAGAAGACCTACGGGAATCCGGCTTTTGTTGTCTTTACATCCGGCTCAACCGGCAAGCCCAAGGGTGCGCTGCTTTCCGCACGCTCCAACATCACCGGCGCCGACGCTTATGTGGAGGCCCTCCCTGAAATCGAAGGGGAGACCTTTTTGATGGGTGTCCCTCTTTTCCATATCTTTGGCATGGGCATTGCCATGTCGCATATCCTTTACGGCGGAAAGCTAATCCTTCCGGAGGTTTTCACCAGTGAAAATCTGATTCGGTTCGCGCTGGAATCCGAGGCCGAGGCTTTCGCGGCGGTGATGACCGTGATTGTCCGGATGATGGAGGACAGCCGGTTTCCGTCTGCCGGAATCCCTTCCGTCAGGCGCATCTATGTCGGCGGCGCGCCGCTGCTGCCTATTCAGGTTATGCGGGTAGGATACGGTTTTCCGAACGCGACGCTCCTGAACAGCTACGGACAAACAGAATCCGATACCGGCATTGCCATGACGCGTATTTCCGACAGCGCCGAAAAACGGATCAGTACCGTAGGCAAGCCGCTGCCTCACCGCAAGGTGGTGATTATGGGGCCGGAAGGGAAGCATTGCGCGCCCGGCGAGATCGGGGAGGTCACCATTCTGGACGAGGGAACCGTGATGTGCGGTTATTACAATGTTCCTCCGGAACTGCAGGCCATTGACGGGAACGGATATCTGCACACCGCTGATCTCGGTTTCCTGGATGAAGACGGATATCTGCACCTTTCCGGACGGATCAAGGATATCATCATCAAAGGCGGCGAAAACATCATTCCGGGGGAGATCGAAGCGGAGATCAACGCGCTGGATGGCGTGCGCGAGGTCAAGGTAATGGGCGCCTATGATGAGCTCTACGGTGAAAATGTGCAGGCATGCCTGACGCTGATGCCGGGATCTCAGCTGACGGAGGAAAGCATCCGCGACGCCCTGACGGGAAAAATCTCCCGTTTCAGGATGCCGGTCAATTTCTTTATCTTTGAAGCGTTTCCGCTGAAGGCCAACGGCAAACTGGACGCCTGCGAACTTGCAGGCAGGATGCTCCGCCGTCTGGATGCCAGGAAGGTTACAGAGGATCTGGAAAAAGGAATCGAAATCTGCTCACTCCGGATGGCATGTTTGGAATTCGTCATTGACCCCGTACTCAGGTGCATTCCGGATATTTTCAGCAGTATGGGTTTCAGTAAGCTGCTTGTCCGGCGAATCATGATGTGTACAGAGGAACTTCTGGTGGAAAGAGTCGGGGACCGTTATCTCGGCAGAGGAAACTTCCGCCTGAAAGTCCAGCTTCGCCGGGACTGCCTGCGCGTCATCTATTCGGATGATGATCCCACGCTGCCCTTTAGCAAGGCGGAGAAGGATGATTTCAGAGCCATACGCTCCAGACTGGTCTATTACAGTGCGGACAGGGTCACGGTTGACCGAGCGGAGGATGACAGTTTCCTTTTCATGATGGATTTCCTCTATGATAAGGATTTCTCCCCTATGGATTATATCCTGAACACCGGAAGGAGTGGACGAATTGCTTCAGATTGTTGAGACGGACACCCGGAAAAACTACCGGATATTGCACCTGGGTGAAGGCCTTTTTCATCAGGCGCTCGCGTTTGTGAAAAAAGGAGAAAAGCGTTTTCATGTCATAAATGATGCCGGACCGGATTTTGATCTTGTATATTTTCGCAATCAGGACTGGGCACGGGCGCAGAAAGGATACGATGTCTCTTCCTTTTTTGATGAATATGATCTTTATCCGCCCTATGAGGATTATGATGAGAACGATGCTGAAAAACTCTGCCTGGACATGTTCGATGATTTTGACACCGTATATTTTGAGGAAGCCAGCGAGTACAGTATTGTTCTGGCCCGGATCATTCTGAAATACACAGAGAAAACTGTGACTTTCGGAGACGAAAGGATCCGTTGGTTTGTCGAGGCCGAAGAGCGGCTGAAGATTGTACCGGAACCTGCCGGCGGAAAGACGCTCCTCGTGACCCGGGATTATTTCCCCTGTGGAATCTCCCAGGATTATTCACGGATGGATGCCATTCTGGTGTTTCATCAGGTATTCCTGTTCCAGTGGATGACCGACCGACCGCTTCGGGATATCCGTTACGCGGAGATCACGGTACCGAGATCAGAAGGAATCGGCAGTATTCTGATCACCTATGCCCTCGCCTGCGATTTTTTTGAAAAGCATGGCATCCGGGCAGTGCTGAAGGCAGGGTCCTCCCGTTACAGCGACGCGATTCTCTCACGGTATCTGGATGTTTCCTTCCTCCCGGAGGACGCGAACGAGAGCAATACGCTGTCCGTGGTGAATTTTTTCTCCTTTCACTTTGTCTATTCCATGCGAGGCCGGTATTGCCCCCGGGTCAGAAAGCTGATTTCCGGCGACTTTCTCGCAGAAATCACGGAATATGGAAACGCAGTTTTTGACGGGAAAAATGTTCTTGGGCTTCTTGTCAGGGGGAGCGATTATATCACGACAGGCATGAGCGGCGAAATGA
>JAZUFB010000153.1:0-10710 GCA_045640475.1 Clostridia bacterium | reverse complement strand
ACCCACAGTCCGCTTCAATCAGGGACAATACCAATGGACCTCATTTTGAACATGTTCTCATCTATCCCGACCGACATAACCGCGACCCTCGAAACAAACGACCCCGAACTCAGTCTCAAATGGCTTGCAGACAACAATTTCATTACGGTTCCAAGTAAGGATGTCTCCAAATGAACAACATTTCCGTTCACACCCTCGATCCCGTTTCGATGACACTGGCCCAGCAACGTTGGAACAATGTTGCAAAACCATTGGGATCATTGGGATGCTTTGAAAAACTGGTCGTACGTATCGCCGGAATACAACGCACCGAAAACATCCGGCTAAATAAAAGATGTGCCTTGATTTACTGCGGAGACCATGGAGTCGTTAAAGAAGGAGTCACGCAATCCGGAAGCGAAATTACCGCACTGGTTGCGCACTCCATTACAGAAGGCAGTGCAAATATCAATCTCATGGCCAATGCAGCGTCCTGCGACGTTTTTGCTGTTGATATGGGCATGCTTGCCGATTTTGATCATCCCAACCTTATCTGCCAAAAAATCGCGCACGGGACAAATAATATTGCGGAAGGTCCCGCAATGACCCGGTTCCAGGCAGAAGAAGCCATATATGCCGGTATCGATACGATCCGCATGATGAAAGAGGCGGGTTACGATGCCGCCGTTATCGGAGAAATGGGGATTGGCAATACTACCGCAACCGCAGCAATGGCTTCGCTTCTTTTAAATGTAACGCCGCAAAGCGTTACAGGCCGCGGCGCCGGTCTATCAGACGAGGCTTTCCGTCGAAAATGCCTCGTCATCGAAAAAGCCATTTCTATAAACACTCCGGTTTCCGATGATCCCATCGACGTTCTTTCAAAGACTGGCGGATTCGAAATTGCCGGAATGACCGGTGCTTTTCTCGGTGCTATGATATGGCAGATGCCTGTAATTATCGACGGAGTGATATCCGCTGTTGCCGCACTGACTGCAGAGCGGATTTGCTCTGAATGCAAATATTTCCGTATTCCATCCCATATGAGCAATGAACCAGCTGCCCGCCTGTTGATGGAGGCGCTTAAAGAAGAACCTGTTCTCCACGCCGGCATGGCACTCGGCGAAGGAACTGGAGCAATTCTTATGCTGCCGTTGTTCGACATGGTTCTCCGTGTTTACAATGGTTCACATACCTTTAATAATCTTGGCATGGAAGCATATACACCTCAGGGAGATTTCTGATGGTCATACTGATTACAGGAGGAAGCGGCTGCGGAAAATCCACCTATGCCGAAAAGCTTGTTTGTTCATTTCCTCAAAAAACTCGTTATTACATTGCAACGATGCAGATTTGTGATGAGGAATGCATGTCACGTGTCAAACGCCACAAGGCACAACGCTCAGGAAAAGCCTTTCATACGATCGAATGTGCAAAAAATCTGAGATCTGTTTCACTCCATGACGATGCTGTAGCATTGCTTGAGGACCTTGTCAATCTTACTGCAAATGAAATGTTCTCGGGTGGAAATCCCGATCTGATCATCCCTGCAATAAAATCTTTGGCAAACTCAGCCGCCCATTTGATTATGGTAACAAATGATGTTTTTTCGGATGGCTTGAAATATGATGCCGAGACAGAAAAGTATATCCAAACGCTTTCCGAAATCAACAATGCGGCTGCCGCCATCTCAGATACTGTCATCGAAGTCGTATACTCGATTCCTGTTGCAATAAAAGGAGTCCTTCCATGCATTTGATCCGCTCTTTTGTCATAGCATTTTCAACCTATTCCCGGATCCCCATGCCAGATGTCAAATGGGATGATTCTGGGCGTCGCTATGCAATGTGTTTTTTCCCTTTGATAGGTGTTGTTATTGGTATATCCACATGGGCATGGTTGGTCATTTCCGACAAATACGGTTTCGGTCCATTCCTGCGCGGCGTAGTCGGCGCCTTGATTCCCATATTTGTTTCAGGCGGTATCCATATGGACGGTTTCATGGATACTCTGGACGCTATGGCATCATGGCAACCGGTAGAAAGAAGACTCGCAATACTGAAAGACTGCCATACCGGAGCTTTTTCCGTAATCGGTTGCATTTCATACCTTCTCCTCTCTGCGGCGCTTTTTTCCGAATTTCCAACATCTTCCGGATTTGCATTGATTTTCTGTTTCGTTTTTTCCCGTGCAATGAGTGCAGTGACCCTTGTTTTGTTTAAAAGTGCACGGCCTGATGGTATGCTCGACAGTTTCGCAAAGGCTTCGCAGCAGCGTGCCGTTCTTATCTGCAGCACCCTGTATATTCTTTTTTTTATAGTGTTATCGTTTCTGTTAATGTCAAATTCGATCTTATGGTGTCTGCCAATTACGGCAGCAACCACTGTCTATTACAAATACCGTTCTTACCGTTACTTTGGGGGAATCACCGGTGATCTTGCCGGATGGTATCTGCAAGTCACAGAACTCCTGTGTATCGTTTCCATCATTATCGGAGGTAATATTGCATGAAGCTTTACATAGGCGGAAAATACCAGGGGCAGGAAACCGTTGCTCAAACAGAGAATCCAGAGTCGGACATTTTTTTTAACTTTCACGAAACGATTTGCGATGCATGCCTCAGAGGTGAAGATCCCCGTATTTTTGCGGAACATTTTTCCGATGAGAATCCCGCTGCCATCATAGTCTCCGATGAAGTAGGCTCCGGAATCGTTCCTTTATCGGCTTCCGACCGCTCGTTTCGCGAAAATGTCGGCCGTGCGCTTTGTGTCATAGCAGATCGTTCGGAGAGCGTTACAAGAGTCATCTGCGGTATTCCCGTTAAACTGAAATGAAAATAATCCTGATACGCCACGGCATGACCGAAGGAAATAAATCCGGCAAATATATCGGATGCCGGACCGATGAACCGCTTTCGGAATCAGGTATACAGCTGTTGCGAAAATCCTATTATCCTGCCGTTGATGCAATATTTACAAGTCCGATGTTTCGTTGCAAACAAACAGCAGAGATCATATACGAAGATCAGTCATATGAATGCATTGACGATTTCAAAGAATGCGATTTCGGTTTATTCGAAGGACTGGGGTATACAGAATTAAACGGAAGAACGGATTACCAGAATTGGGTAAATTCCGGGGGAACACTTGCTTTTCCGCAAGGCGAAAGCAAAGACGAATTCAAAGACAGGTGCATTCGTGCGTTTGATTCGCTTCTGTGCCGGAAATTGCCCGAAAACATTGCCATCATCGCACATGGTGGGACGATTATGTCCATCATGGAGCATTATGCACTTCCGCACGGTTTATATTACGATTTCATGGTCCCCAACGGCAATGGTTATATCATTCATGAAGACAAAAGCTATTCCCTCTTACATCCCCGTCATTCTTGACTGAAAAGCCGGAATAGAATTATAATTTTGAACATCCAACTATAAATTTGTGAGGAATCCAGATGTTAAAAAGATTTTCTGTAATTTGTGTTATCCTTGCCCTGATGTTTTGCTCTTTCTCCGTCCTTGCCGATTCGGTTCCCCTCACCGTTACAGACATGTTCGGCAGAACCGTTACGCTCGACTCCCCCGTCACCCGCGTTATCGCTCTGACCGCATCAGATTGTGAAATCATCTGCGCGCTTGGCTGTGAAGACCTTCTCGTCGGCCGCGGCGCATATTGCGATTATCCCGATTCAGTTCTGTCTCTTCCTTCCGTTCTTTCGGGTTCTGAAACCAATATCGAAGAGATTCTTGCGCTCGAGCCTCAGGTCGTTTTTATGTCCGGTATGGCGCAAACCACCGAACAGGTCGACCAACTTGAAAAGAACGGTGTCCATGTTATTGTAAGCGATGCTTCGGATATTGAAGGCGTATTCACTTCTATCCGCCTTATCGGTTCCGCTTTGTCCAAAGACGAGGAAGCCGAATCTCTGATTTCCGATATGCAATCCGCTTTTGCTTCCGTTTCTGCAGCGTCGCATGATTCCGGTAAAACCGTTTATTTTGAAGTATCTCCTTTGGAATGGGGTTTATGGACCGCGGGCCGGAATACCTTCATGGATGAGCTGGCAAGCATCTGTGGATTGAAAAATGCATTTTCCGACATTGAAGGATGGGCAGCCATCTCGGAAGAACAAATCCTTGAACGCGATCCTGACTACATCGTCACTATTACGATGTACTTTGGCGAAGGTCCCACTCCCGTTGAAGAAATTCTCAACAGAACCGGTTGGAGTGATTTGAAAGCCGTAAAGGACAATGCTGTTCTCAATGCAGACTCCAACAGCATATCCCGTCCGGGTCCCCGCTTGAAAGACGCAGCAATGGAACTATATAATTTTATCTCTGATTCCGTTTCGGAATCAAAAGCCGCCTGAGTTATCAGTACAGCAGGAACTTCCTTAAGTGGTAGTTCCTGCTGTTTCTAAAAATACCTATGCAAAACAGATCCGGATTATCTTCATTGCAAATTTGCGCCTTACTGGCTGCGCTTACCTGCGTAGTAATGTTGTTATGCATCTGTACGGGAAGTGTATCGATCCGTATCAGCGAAATAATCGATGTGATTTTCTCCAAATTGACAGGCAGTTCACTCCATCCCGGAACGCACGCCAACATTATTCTGAACATACGGCTCCCAAGAGTAATCAATGTCGCACTATGCGGCGCCGCTCTTTCCCTTTGCGGGGCAGCCATGCAGGGAGTTTTGAGAAATCCTCTTGCCGACGGTTCCACCTTAGGCGTATCTTCTGGCGCCGCATTGGGTGCTGTTATTTCTCTGGCTCTCGGTATCAAGCTTCCTTTCGTACATTCATCCAGTACGATCCCAATGTCGATTCTGTTCGCTTTTCTTTCCCTGATATTGATTTTATTCCTCACTTTTTCACTTGACCGTTCTTTTTCCTCAAACAGTATGATTCTGATCGGTGTCATTTTTTCAATGTTTGTTTCAAGCATTCTAACGTTGATCATCTCTTTTTCCGGAGAAAAATTACGTTCAATAACATTTTGGACAATGGGTTCCCTTTCCGGCACGAATTATGAGCACTCCATCCTGCTCGGAACTGCTTTACTCATTTGCGGATCTTTTATACTGAAATACTCAACAGAACTCGATGCGTTTTCCATGGGGGAAAGAAACGCACGTCATATCGGTGTAGACGTAAAAAAAATCAAACGACGTATTCTGATAGCTGTTTCTGTTTTGATTGGCGTATGTGTTTCTGTCAGCGGAACGATTGGTTTTGTTGGACTTGTTACCCCTCATATGACCCGGCTTGCCATTGGTTCAAGCCATAATCGTTTGCTTCCCGCATCTATTTTTACCGGTGCTGTTTTTCTTCTTATTTCCGATTTGATTGCACGGACCATCATCAGCCCGGTCGAATTGTCGATCGGCGTTGTGACATCTCTCGTCGGCGCAGTTGCATTTCTGATCATTTTCGGTCGTTCCAGGAGAAACACTCATGCTTGAAGTCAAAAATGTATGCGTCAAATACGGATCGTTTACTGCGTTGGATAATATAAGCTTCACACTCTCCGAAGGTCAATGGCTTATGATATCCGGACCGAACGGTGCAGGAAAATCCACCCTTTTGGAGACGCTTGTTAACGGTATACCTTATCATGGAGATATTATTCTTGATGGCTGCAATATAAAAAAGCTGGCCCCTCCTATACTTGCGCACTCCATAGGCGTTCTTTCGCAGCACAACTCTGTCGGCTGGCCCTTTACTGTAAAAGAACTCGTTTCTCTCGGCAGGTATTCATACAGATCAGGAATTTTTACCGGATCGGATAAAAAAGATGGTGAAGCCGTTCAAAAAGCGCTTCAGCTTACAGGCGTTGCCTCCTTTGAGAATGCAAACGTACAAACGCTTTCCGGCGGAGAGCTGCAGCGCGTATTTCTCGCGCAGGTTCTTGCTCAGAATCCAAACATTCTCGTTCTCGACGAACCCTCAAATCATTTGGACATTTCTTATCAAAAGAACATTTTCCATTTGATAAATCAATGGTTAAAGCAACCGGGAAAAGCCGTTATTTCTACTGTACACGATCTTTGTCTGGCTCGTCGCTTTGCTACAGACGTCATTCTGATCTCAAATGGAAAAACCGTTGCTTTCGGGTCCCCCGAAACTGTTTTTTCCTCCAAAAACCTGAATCCCGTCTACCAAACCGATGTACAGGCTTGGATCAACGAACTCCATGCTCCATGGCTAAATGATAAGGACGATAATTTAAGCGGCAACACTTGACCGAATCTCAAAAAACTGATAAAATACAAAGGTTTTGAAGCATAAAGGAGCATTGTATATGGATATCCGCAACGTCGCTATTATTGCCCATGTCGACCACGGCAAGACCACACTTGTCGATCAGCTGTTAAAAGATGCGGGCGTACTGAGAAGAAGTGAACAGGGTGTTGACCGCATTATGGATTCAAACGATCTTGAACGTGAGCGCGGCATCACCATACTTTCCAAAAATACTTCCGTTACCTACGGGAACACCCGTATCAACATCGTTGATACTCCCGGCCATGCCGATTTCGGCGGAGAAGTTGAGCGTATTCTTCAGATGGTAGACGGTGTTCTCCTTTTGGTCGATGCATTTGAAGGGCCTATGCCTCAGACTCGTTTTGTTCTGCGCAAAGCCCTTGAACTGAACAAGATCCCGATTGTCGTTGTCAACAAAATCGACCGTCCGGAAGCGCGCCCCGATGAAGTCATCGATGAAACGCTGGAGCTGTTTATGGAGCTCGGTGCTACAGATGAGCAAATCGACTTCCCTGTTATTTACGCTTCTGCGCGTGATGGCAAATCCGGTTATAAAGCAGATGAACTGGTCAACAATATGGTTCCCTTGTTCGATACCATTTTGAAGACCATTCCCGCTCCCGTAACCGATAATGACGCACCTTTGCAGATCCTTTTCTCTTCGATCGATTACGATGATTACGTCGGCAAAATCGGCATCGGAAGGATCGAACGCGGAACAGCAAAACGCGGAATGTCGGTTGTAGTATGCGGCGGCGAGGAAAACCGTGAAGTAAACGCAAAAATTTCCCGTCTTTACCGCTATGAGGGTCTGCAGCGCATTGAAGCCGAGGAAGTCCCTGCAGGCGATATTGTCTGCGTTGCAGGTATTGAGAGCCTCAATGTAGGCGAAACGGTCTGCGATCCTTCCTGTATTGATCCCATGCCTTTTGTCCACATCGATGAACCTACTATCTCGATGCTGTTTATGCTCAATGACAGTCCGTTTGCAGGTCGCGAGGGAAAATATGTCACTGGCCGGAATTTGCGTGACCGTCTTTTTACAGAGGTTAAAACCAACGTGTCCATGCGCGTAGAAGAGACCGCTACTACCGATGCTTTCCGTGTCAGCGGCCGTGGTGAGCTCCATCTCTCCATCCTGATCGAACAAATGCGTCGCCAGGGTTATGAGTTTGCAGTTTCCCGTCCAAAAGTAATCCTCAAAAAGGGTGAAAACGGTGAAACGCTTGAACCAATCGAAGAACTCACGATTGACGTCCCGCAGGAATATGTCGGTGCTGTCATGGAAAAACTCGGCAACCGAAAAGCTGAACTTATCGACATGATCGCCCAAGGTGACACAGGTATGCGCCTGAAATTCCACATCCCTGCCCGCGGACTGATGGGGTACCGCAGCGAGTTGTTGACCGATACCCGCGGAAACGGTGTCATGAGCAGCATTTTCTATGGTTATGAGCCCTACAAAGGACCCATTGAAGAACGGAAAACAGGCAGTCTCATCGCGCATGAAACAGGTGATACCAATAGTTACGGTCTGTTCAACACCCAGGACCGCGGTCGTATGTTTGTAGGCCCCGGCATTCCGGTCTATGAAGGGCAGATCGTTGGCGAAAGCTCCCGTAATGAAGATATCGTTGTAAACGTTTGTAAGAAAAAGCATGTTACCAATATGCGTGCCGCCGGTTCCGACGATGCACTTCGCCTCACTCCTCCCGTTGTATTTACACTTGAGCAGTGCATGGAATTCATTACCGATGACGAACTTGTGGAAATCACCCCGAAATCCATTCGTATGCGTAAACGTCTGCTTTCAAAAGACGCCCGTGTAAAAGCGCTCAACGCGAGTATGCGTCAGCAGGAAATCTGACTTTCCATACAAAAAACGGCATGTTGACCATGCCGTTTTTTGTTTTATACTTTGTATGATATTCTTCCGTTCAATCGTTCTGTCCGTGTAAAAAAGCCGAATACCGATCCGTTTGTTTAAGAAAATATGAAAAAAAGTTTTCAGCTGCCTTTGGTAAATATCTATTTTTATTACGTGCAAGTGCTACGATTCTCGGAGGTATATCATCTATGATACGAATCAGTTTGATTCCGGTCGGAACTGTCCCCAAAGGTCTCGGAAGCAGTGCAACACCTACATTTGCAGCAACAGCACTGTAAACTACGTTGTCATTTACAGTTTCAAAAACAATGTTCGGCTCAAATCCTGCCTGCTTGAATAATTCCGCAATATAAGCTCTGATTCTTGTCGTCGACTCATAAGATACTATCTTTTCATTTCTCAACTGTCCAAGATGAATCGCTTCATATTTCGCGAGCTGATGGGATAGCGATACGGCAATAACCGTTTCGCACACTCCGATCGGATAATAATCCATATTTGGGTTGTCCCGCAATAACGTAAGCGCCAGGTCACAAGTTCCATTCTCAAGTGCTTCATCTATTTCTGCATCCGTAAACGGAAAAAAACGAAAACGCGAAAAATAGCGTCCTGTATCCACATAATAACCGGAAACAGCAAAAGTCATCAGATCATTCAACGAACTGAGATTTGCTACCGATATCATTCCGGATTCGGGATCTGTCATATCTTTCAGCTTAGCAGTTGCACCGTCGAGCAATTTCAGCGCAGGATCTACATGCTCAAGAAGCACCTGACCAAAGGGCGTTAACGTAATATTACGTCCGGATCTGTTAAAAAGAGGGGCATTCAGCTCTTTTTCAAGTTCGTTGATTGCATGGCTCAGCGTAGACTGAGTAACGCTCATGTCTTTTGCCGCGCGTGTAAAATTGTTGCGGTCTGCAATAGAACAAAAATATCTGAGTTGCTGCAGATTCATGCAAACTCCTTCTTTCAAAAATTACTTTCGCAATAGACCGAAAGATGAATATTTTTAATCTACCATTGCGATAATTAAGCATTTTTTTAATTTTTACATGCAAATTTTTAATAGTTGCTATTATAATACCACATAAAAGAACAGTCCGCATGTTATTATCCTTTTTTATTATGTAAATATCACATAATATAATTATTGCAATTCATTTATTAATATTGCTTCATTTTTATTGTTATCTTCTCCGCTTTCTATTATGATAGAAAAAAAGATTAAGGACAGTTTATGCCTACAGGTATCATCATCAATTCTTTGGCTATTATTTCCGGCGGTCTATTAGGTTCTCTGTTCGGAAACAAAATCAGCCCCTCCTACAAAGAAAATCTGAATATGCTCTTTGGGCTTGGCGCACTTGCAATGGGAATCACATCCATCATTCTCGTTAAAAATCTTCCGGTAATAATACTCGCACTTATTATCGGTACCATTATCGGTATGGCTCTAAATCTAAGTAAAAGATTCGACGTTCTTGGCGCAATTCTATGTAAATGTTTGCCCGGGTCAAAATCCGATTCTTTCGATAAAGATCTGCTTTGCACTGCAATCGTTCTTTTTTCCGTAAGCGGGACAGGTATTTATGGTTCTCTTGTCTCCAGCATGACAGGTGAACATACTATTCTCATTGCAAAATCAATTCTGGACTTCTTTACCGCAATGATTTTCGCCTGTACACTGGGAAAAGTTACAATGTTGATTTCTTTACCCCAGTGTAGCGTGTTTCTTTTACTTTTCTTCTCTGCACGCTTCTTGCTTCCGATCACCACTCCTTCAATGATTGACGATTTTAAAGCATGCGGCGGATTATTACTGATTGCAACGGGACTTCGCATTTTAAAGATCAAAGCGTTTCCGATTGCCGATATGATACCTGCAATGATAGTAGTGTTCCCTTTCAGTGCACTATGGACTAATATCATTCTTCCTTTACTTTAACAGGCACAAACATGAAACAAAAATGCGCACAGGAAAAAATCCTGTACGCATTTTGTTATGAACAATTATCCCATTTTTTGCTGTCTGCGCCACACTTTCATTACCAGCGAATGAGGAAGCAATTTTACCAACAGCCATTGTCCTTTTGCGACGAATCCAAAGATGGAAACTGTTTTCCCTTTTTTCAAATCCCGCCATGCTTGTGATACTATTTGTCCCGGCTCATACATTACCAAATATTTCTTTACCAGAGCAGACGCTTTATCATCAACAGCTCTGTTAAAAAATCGCGTTTTTGTCCAGAACGGGCATACCGCCATGGCACGTATACCCTTTTTTTGTATTTTAAATTCTTCATTCAGAGAACGGGTAAAACTGAGCACATACGCTTTGGATGCAGCATAAATGTTCATCCCGGGGACAGGCTGTCCTGCCGCCACGGAAGCAATATTTATTATTTTTGCATCATCGCTTAAATACGGCATCGAAATCAACGTCATGGCTGTCAAAGCACGCACATTCAAATCAACCATTCCAATTGAATCTTCAATCGATACGTCACAAGTAAAAGAAAATTTTCCAAATCCACTCGCATTGATCATCAACGATATCTCAGGCCGTT
>JAZUFB010000152.1:0-8520 GCA_045640475.1 Clostridia bacterium | reverse complement strand
GAACAGGGAACACTGGAACCCAAGAAGACCTCCATTGCCCTGTTCACCAACAAGTATGTTCCCGGCCGGACCGAGGCAAACCTGCGCGCGGCCAAGACGCTGGACGGTGAGGCCCCGACTGAAGACAGCTTCTCCTTTACGCTGTCCGCCATCGACGGTGCGCCCATGCCTGCTACCGGCACGACCGCGAAGAACAACGGCACCGGCACGGTCGTATTCGGCACGATCGGTTTTGTGACTGATGACCTCGGCACAGCAGACTCCAAGACCTTTGTTTACAAGATTCTGGAAAACGCCGGCAGTGACACAACGGTCACGTATGATGACAACGTTTATTATGGCGCGATCACCGTGACCAAGACCCAAATGGCCGATACAACGAGCTATTCTTTGGGAAGCACCGTGAGCTACTATTCGGACGAAGACTGCACGCAGCAGCTGGATAGCAGCATCCCTGTTTTCCGTAACACGACCAAGCCCGGCGAACTGACCGTGACCAAGACGGTCAACGGTGAACTGACTGACAAGGCCAAAGCCCAGCAGTTCGAAATCAAGGTCACCTTCCCGGATGGCCTGAACAAAGAAGTGAAGGTATGGCTTCCCGGCGCAACGGCTTCCGAAACGCAGACGCCGACGGACAATGCCCTGACCTTCCTCCTCAAGGGCGGAGAGACCGTCCGGATCACCGATATTCCCGCAAACACGGCCTACACCGTGACCGAAACGGTTCCGGATGGATGGCAGAACACGGCGAAGAACGGAACGGAAGGAAATGTTCCCGCAAACGGCAAGGCGGAAGCGACCCTGACCAACACCTATACGCTCCAGGGCACCGCGACGCTGAAGGCCAGCAAGCAGCTGACCGGCCGCGCACTCCAGGACGAAGAGTTCACCTTTACGCTGGCTGCCATTGGAAACGCTCCGATGCCGGAAACCGGCCTGGAGACTGTGAAAAACACCGCTTCCGGCGAAGTTGCCTTCGGCCCGATCACCGCTTTCACCAAAGAAGGCACCTATGCGTATCAGATCAAAGAGACTTTGGGCACGGATGGCACGGTGATTTATGACACCCGCGTCATCAAGGCCACAGTTGAGATGAAGGACCTTGAAGGCAAAGGCCGTCTGACTCCGACCGTCACCTATGAGGGCGGAGAAGGGGACCTGCTTAACACCTTCCTGAACACGCTCAAACCCGGCGCCCTGGCGATCACCAAAACGGTCGTCAACAACGTGGACGCGATCCAGGGAAAACGCTTCACCTTTGACCTGCACCTTACGGACGCGGAAGGGAACGCGATCAACGGCACCTTTACGACTGACCTGAACGGCACCGCCGGTACGTTGACCGTGACGGACGGCGTTGCGGATTTCGAACTTGCGGACGGCGAGACCCTGAAGATCGAAGGCCTGCCCGCAGGCAGCACGTATACCCTGCAGGAAGAGGTCCTTTCCGGCTTTACCGCGACACTGACCGGCGAGACCGGAACCATCCCCGCCGGGGACACTGCCCTGGCCGAAGTGGAAAACACCTACGCCGCGGAAGACGAATGGACGCCTGCGGCGGAAAAGAAACTGACCGGACGCGACCTGAAGGCCAATGAATTCACCTTTACTCTGAAGGATGAAACCGGCAAGATCGTCTCCACCGGCAAGAACGACGCGGACGGCAATATTGTGTTTGAACCGATCCGCTTTACGGACGCAACGGTCGGCGAACATATTTATACCATGGCCGAATCAAAGGGCGAACTGCCCGGCGTCACCTATGATGATACCCTCTTTACCGTCAAACTGACCGTCACGGACAACGGCGACGGGACCCTTGACTTCAACGCGACGGAAAAAGACGGAAAGACGCTTGAATTCCAGAATGAATTTGACGGAGAGACCGAAATCACCGTGACCAAAGTATGGACCGGAGATGAAGGCCTTGAAGACTGGCGCCGGGATGTTTCCGTCGAACTGTATCGCAGCGTTGGCGGGTCCGCGTATGAAAAGATCGACACCAAGACGATCCCGAAGGACGCGACCGGCACGGCGCTGACTGTCCAATGGGCCAGACTGCCCGTTGTGGCTGCGGTGGACGGTGTGGATTATGCCGTCGACTACACCGTGAAGGAAGTCCTGCCGGATAAGGTGTATACCGGCGTGCTGACCGGCAACGCGGAAGACGGCTTTACGCTGACCAATATCCTGCGTACCGCGGCCTGGACTCCGGAAGCCAGCAAGACGCTGAACAGCACCGCCGCGACCCTGAAGGAAGGCGACTTCTCGTTCCGCCTTACCGGGACCGGCAGTGACCTGTATGACGAAACCGTGAAGAACGACGCGGACGGCAAGGTAACCTTCCCGGAGATCCGTTATTCCCGCGAGGATCTGGGCGAGCATGTCTACACGCTCAGCGAAGTGATCCCGGCAAGCAAGATCCCCGGATATACCTACGATGAAACCGTCTACACCATTCGTGCAACGGTGACGGAAGAGGATGGGGAAGTCCTCTGTAAGGTCGTCTATACGGACGGCAAGGCGGATACCGCGGATGTGAAGTTCGTGAACAGCTTTGTTCCCACTCCGACACCTTCTCCGACTCCGACGCCCACGCCGACCCCGACACCTACGCCGACTCCGACTCCCACTCCGACGCCTACGCCGACACCGACTCCGAAGCCGACGGCGACGCCGACACCGACACCTACCCCGAAGCCCACCCCGGAACCGAACCCGTATAAGTTCTCCTTCACCAAGAAATGGCAGGGTGAAGCGATGGACAAAATCGAGTTCACTCTCTATAATCCGGATGGTACGGTCCATCACCATGGCATGAACCGTAACATTGTGGACGAGGAAACCTGGGTATATTCCGCATGGTTCAGGAACGACGAGGAGTACTACGTGATCGAAAAACCGATCCCGGGTTATTACACGACCTATGTCAACATCGGAATCTACGCGGATGTGAAGGACCGCTGCTATAACGGCGGTACGATCATCAACCGCAAGGTTCCGAAGACCGGTGACACTACACCGATCATCTTCCTCATTTCCGGCTTGCTGGGTTCTATGGCAGGCTTGATCCTCATTCTCCGCAACAGAAAGATGCAGGCCAAGTAACAAACTGAAATGATCCTTTAAAGAACCCCGTAATGTCCCCGTACCTGCCACCGGAAACGGTGTTGTGCGGTTGACATTACGGGGTTTTTGAATCATATGCTTACAGTCCATGATATTGGGACTATCAGCCATGTGACATTGCACGGGTCCCAAAACTGTGGTAAAATTTGATATGCTATTGTTTGCCGGAAATGAGTCCGGATTGGAGGAACCGACTGAATGAGTGAAAACAAGAAAAAAGGCTTGTTTGCCCGCCTGCGGGAGGGCCTGAGCAAAACGCGCGGAAATCTGACGGAGAAAGTGGACGATATGGTCCGTGAAAACCGGAAGATCGACGAAGATTTTTATGATGAACTGGAAGAAATCCTTGTGATGGCGGACTGCGGGATGAAGGCCACAGAAGCCATTATGACCGAATTGCGCGCCCGGGTGAAGAAAAACAATCTGAAAGACGCGGCGGAAGCACGCGAAGCGCTGAAGCAGATCATGATCGAGCAGATGGATATTCCCCGCCCGCCGCTGAAATGGCCTATGGTGATGATGATCGTGGGCGTGAACGGCGTGGGCAAGACCACAACCATCGGCAAGCTGTCGCTCCGCTTCCAGTCCATTGGCCGCAAGGTCATGCTGTGCGCGGCGGATACCTTTCGCGCCGCGGCGGCTGAGCAGCTGAGCGTCTGGGCCGAACGGGCGAGAGTGCCGATCGTCAGACACGAGGAAGGCGCGGATCCCGCGGCAGTCGTGTTTGACGGCATCAAAGCCGCCAAGGCGCAGGGCGCGGATCTGCTGATCGTAGATACCGCCGGCCGGCTGCATAACAAAAAGAACCTGATGGATGAACTGAACAAGATGCGCCGTGTGATCGACCGGGAATATCCCGAGGCGGATACCCGCTGCATCCTGGTGCTGGACGCCACCACCGGCCAGAACGGCCTGATGCAGGCCCGCGCCTTTAAAGAAGTGTGCGAAGTGGGCGGTATCATCCTGAGCAAGCTGGACGGCACCGCCAAGGGTGGCATCGCGCTGGCGATCCGGCAGGAGCTGGAAGTGCCTGTCTGGTATATCGGTGTGGGCGAAGGAATCGACGATCTGCAGCCCTTTAACGCGAAAGAATTTGTGGAAGCCCTTTTCTGACGGGTGGCCTGTAACCGCGGTGATGAAAGGAGCCGGTGAAGCATGAAGAAGTCCTCCGGGAAGAGCCAACTGATCCTGTTGGCCGTTTGCGTGGCTGTGGCAGTCTTTTCCGGCGTGAAACTGATCTCCTATTTCGGAGATCTCGCGAAGGAACGCGTGGCCGCGGAAAAACTGAAGACGGTCTATTACGCAGCTGAGACTCCCACGCCGGAGATCCTGCAGGACGCCGCGGTGACACCGGTCATGACCGAACTGCCCGTACCGACGGATACGCCTGAACCGGTCCGGATCACACAAAATCCAACCCAGTATGAACTCCCGACCCCGAACAACCGGTTGAAAGCTATGCCGTATCCGGGGCAGGGAGCAAACCTGCTTGTGCAGGATTCCTTCCGCCGACTGAAGGAAATGAATCCGGACATCGTGGGATGGGTGAAGATCGAGGATGTCTGCGATGACGCCGTGGTCCAGAAGGATAACTCCAAATATCTGAACCATGACTATACGGGCAACGAAAATGTCAACGGCGCGCTGTTCCTGGATATGGCCATCGGACTGAAAACACGGCCCTACACCTATCTGGTCTACGGCCATAATATGAAGACCGGCGCGATGTTCGGACGGCTGCTCAAATACAGGGAAGCCTCCTGGTATCGGAATCACGCGTTTGTGACCTTCAACACCCAGTATGAGGATGGCGAATATGTCATCTTCTCCGCCGCCAAGATCCAGGTCGTGGGCGGAGACGGATTTGTGGACCTGTACGGCTTCCTGACGGATGACGCGCAGGAACGGACGGAACAGATCAAACGCCTGAAGGATCTGTCCTTCTTCTCCACCGGCGTGGATGTGCAGCCGGAGGACCAGCTGCTGATGCTTGTCACCTGCGACGGCGAGGAAGACGAACGGTTTGCCGTGACCGCCAGACGCCTGCGGGATGGAGAATCGCGCGAGAATATGGCGTCCCAGGTGTTCATCTCGGAACAGAGACGCTAAAAAAACTTTTTGCGGACAGCTTCGGTACACTGAAACAGTTGACTTTCACCGGGCTGAAATGTACAATATCCGTTGCGAATCCATGAAACGGAGAGGTAAGGACATGCTGGAATTCAAGTTTGATACACAACTGCTGATCGAAGGACATCAGTTGGACGAGGATGCCATCAATGACTACTTTACCAATAACCTGAAGGGTGACTGTCTGCTGGCGGTCGGGGATGAGGACCTGATCAAGATCCACTTCCATACCAATGAACCCTGGAAGGTGCTGGAATACTGCGCAAGTCTTGGTGAGATCTACGACGTGGTTGTGGAAAACATGGAAAGACAGGAAAACGGCCTTCAGGGCTGAGAACACGAACGGAGGAAAATGACTTATGGGCGAGTTGACCATGGACAAGTTGGTATCCCTTTGCAAAGGCCGCGGCTTTATCTTTGCCGGGAGCGAAATCTACGGCGGTCTGGCGAACACCTGGGACTACGGTCCTTTGGGCGTTGAATTCAAAAACAACGTCAAAAAGGCCTGGTGGCAGAAGTTCGTTCAGGAAAGCAAGTACAACACCGGTTTGGATTGCGCGATCCTGATGAACCGCGAAGTTTGGGTTGCCAGCGGACACGTGGGCGGCTTCAATGATCCTCTGATGGACTGCAAAGCCTGTAAGGCCCGTTTCCGTGCCGATAAACTGATTGAAGACTTTACCAAGGGCGAGGAGACCGGCGACGGTTGGACCAACGCCGAACTGGAAAGCTATATCGATCAGCATGACATCGTTTGCCCCGTTTGCGGCAAGAAGGACTTCACCGGTATCCGCCAGTTCAACCTGATGTTCAAGACCTATCAGGGCGTGAACGAAGGCGCAACCAACGAGATCTTCCTGCGCCCCGAAACGGCTCAGGGTATCTTTGTCAACTTCCAGAACGTGATGCGCACCACCCGCAAGAAGCTGCCCGCCGGTATCGCGCAGATCGGTAAGAGCTTCCGTAATGAAATCACGCCCGGTAACTTCATTTTCCGCGTGCGTGAATTCGAACAGATGGAACTGGAATTCTTCTGCAAGCCTGGCGAGGATCTGGATTGGTTCAACTACTGGCGTTCCTTCTGCCGCGACTGGCTGCTGAGCCTGGGCATGAAGGAAGAAAAGCTCCGCCTGCGTGACCATGAGCCCGAAAAGCTGGCCTTCTATTCCAAGGCTACCACGGACTTCGAATTCCTGTTCCCCTTCGGCTGGGGCGAACTGTGGGGCGTGGCCGACCGTACGGATTACGACCTGACCCAGCACCAGAATCACAGCGGCAAGTCCATGGAATACATGGATCCCGTGACGAACGAGAAGTTCATTCCTTACTGCGTCGAACCCTCCCTCGGCGTCGACCGCGCTGTGCTGGCTTTCCTGTGCAACGCGTATGACGAGGAAGAACTGGAAGGCGGCGACACCCGCGTCGTGATGCACTTCCATCCCGCGCTGGCGCCCTTCAAGGCGGCTGTGCTGCCCCTGCAGAAGAACAAGCTGGGCGAGCTGGCCAGCGGCATCCATGCCGAACTGAGCAAGTACTTCCCCGTGGATTACGACGAGACCGGCTCCATCGGCAAGCGTTATCGCCGTCAGGACGAGATCGGCACGCCGTTCTCCATCTGCGTTGACTTCGACACCGAAGAGACCCAGAGCGTGACCGTCCGCGACCGTGATACCATGCAGCAGGAGCGCGTGGCCATCAAGGATCTGCGCCAGTATATCGAAGACAGAATGCGCTTCTGATCATTCATCCATTCATTCACGGAACCGTCCGACAACTGATGTCGGGCGGTTCCGTTTTTTTCTTTTTTGTATTTACAACTTATGAGGCGTGCGGTACACTGTAGGCAAGAACGAGACTTCAACTTCATAAGGAGGCTTTGCCCATGATTTATTATGTCGATCAGTCCGCCCGTATGATCGGGGACGGCACGAAGGAAAGACCTTTCCGCCATATCAATGACGCCGCGAAGATCGCGCGCCCCGGCGACGAAGTGTTGGTCGCGCCCGGTCTGTACCGCGAATATGTGAATCCCATCTTTGGTGGCACGGAGGACGCGCGGATCGTTTATCGCTCCACGGAACCGCTGGGCGCGGAGATCACCGGCGCCGAGAAAGCCAAGGGCTGGGTGCCGTATCAGGGAACTGTCTGGACCCTGCGCGTGGATAACGGCGTGTTTGGCGACTACAACCCCTATACCACGGAAGTGTACGGCGACTGGTATTTCGCGCCCACTGTGCGGCATACCGGCGCGGTGTATCTGAACGACAAGATGCTGTATGAGACCGAGAGCCTGGAAGAGTGCATCGCCGGCGAAGTCTGGAAGCCCTCCTGGGATCCGGAGTTCTCCATCTACAAATGGTATACCGAGCAGGATGGCAACGAGACTGTTTTGTATGCCAACTTCCAGGGCAAGGATCCCAACGCGGAAAACGTTGAGATCAACGTGCGCCGCCGCTGCTTCTTCCCGGACAAGACCGGCGTCGGATACATCACCTTCAGCGGCTTCAACGTCAACAAGGCCGCGACGACCTGGGCACCGCCCGCCGCTTTCCAGGACGGCATGGTCGGCCCGCACTGGAGCAAGGGCTGGATCATCGAAGACTGCGAGATCAGCAACAGCAAGTGCTGCGGCATCTCCCTCGGCAAATATTATGACCCGGAGAACGACCACTACTTCACCACGAAGCACCTGAAGAGCCCCACCCAAATGGAGCGCGACGCGGTGTGCCGCGGACAGTATCACGGCTGGCTGAAGGAAAAGGTCGGCAGCCACATCGTGCGCCGCTGCCATATCCATCACTGCGAGCAGACCGGTATCGTGGGCCGCATGGGCGCGGTGTTCTCCCTGATCGAGGATAACCATATCCATCATATCAACAACATGCAGCAGCTGGGCGGCGCGGAGATCGCCGGCATCAAGCTGCACGCGGCTATCGACGTGGTGATGAGACGGAACCACATCCATCACTGCACCATGGGCATCTGGACCGACTGGGAGGCACAGGGCACCCGCATCAGCCAGAACCTGCTGCACGACAACCATCGCCCGGACTTCTGCGCGTGGGCGGACGGCGGCATGTTCAGCCAGGATATCTTTGTCGAGGTCGGTCACGGCCCGACGCTGATCGACAACAACGTGCTCCTCTCCGATGCGGCGCTCCGCTTCGCGACCCAGGGTGTCTCTCTCGTTCACAACCTGATCTGCGGTGCATTCACCGCGGTAGGCGGCGGTACCACCTGGCGTTACACCCCTTATCA
>JAZUFB010000151.1:0-5823 GCA_045640475.1 Clostridia bacterium | reverse complement strand
GGACTTTTTGTTCAACAGAATACGCGATTTTTAAGCGGGATGACCTATTGGCCGTCCTGTTTCTTTTTGCCCGTCTAAATTAATCATATAGGAGGCTTACATGTCTGTTTTTACTACTGAAGAACTCAATTTGATCTGTATTTATGACCCCGGTAGCCGCAAAGGAACCATTAAGGAGTTGAAGAATATGATGCGCTATTTGATGCCTGATGAGACCGAACTGCATGATTTGGCTGATGGTGTGATTCATAAGCTCAAGGATATGAGTGATGAAGAATATGATGAATTCAACGAAAGCCTGACCCCGGATTATTCCTTCGATTGTGAAGATTCTGCATTGGGCGGGTTCTTTATGAATCTGTTCGATGAAATCGATCCGGATGCGGAAATCGAATAGTCTATAACAAACCACAAAAAAAGGAGGACCTAAATGCAGGATAAAGTACAGGCCTATGCACGTCTGGCTGAGGAAACCGCAAGAAGAATCACGGGAGATTCTCATGAGTGGGCGGCCTTCCTTACCACCTCGGCAAGGCTATACAAGTATAACTACTATGACCAGCTGCTGATCTATGCCCAGCGTCCGGATGCCACGGCCTGTGCGGAATACAATCTGTGGAACAACACCATGCGGCGCTATATCCGTAAGGGTGTCAGTGGAATCGGTCTGATTCAGTTTACGCAAAACGCGGTTCATATGCGGTATGTATTTGATGTTTCAGATACCGGCACCAGACAGAATTCGCTGGAAGTGAATCCGTGGGTACTGAATGATGCAAATGAACATTTCGTCAGGCAAGCCCTGGAAGACAGATTCTATGCGGATGCCAATATGACACTGCCGGAGCAGACCCAGCAAATCGCAGAACGTCAGTCTCTGGAATACTGGCAGCACCATCGACGGGACATCCTCGACAGCGTGGACAAGTCTGTTGTCGCAGGGTATGATGATTTCAGCATCGGGCAGTCATTTCGGAAAGCCGCTGCGGAGAGTATCGCCTATATGCTGGCCTCCCGGTGCGGACTGGAAGAAACCGCAAGAGATTTTGCCGATGTAATGAACTGGAACACTCCTGCCGCCTGTGCTACGCTGGGTGAAGCAATCAGCATGATCAGCGGACAGGTACTGCGGGAAATTGAAAAGACCGTCAGATCGTATGAAAGGAGCAACGAACATGACAGAACTGAAGTACACGAAGAACGGGGATTACCTGTTTCCGGAGATGGAACTGAGCGAAACGGACAAGACGCCCGTGGGCAAGTACGGACTGATGCGCCAGCAGTATCTGGAGGAGAACCGTCCAATCCTGTACGCGAACCTGCTGCTGAGCGGCAAGCTGATGGCACATCTGCACGAGATCGAAGCGACAGCGAAAGCCCGGATGAGCGACATGATGACGCTCCTGAAAGCACAGACGGGCGTAACGGAGGAATTGAAAGCGCAGAATCAAATGCTCTGGGTAGCGAGGATGAACAACCTGCAGCATCAGGCGGAAGAGACGATCCTCTCGGAGCTGATCTACAACTAACACCGGAAGAACAATCTGAACGGATGGGGCTTTCGGAACAGATAAGCTTCATTGTTCCGAGCGAGAGCGAACAGATTGAACTGATCGATATTCTTGAAGCGGAGAGCGTGCAAACGCCCTTCGCTTTTTCTGTGCCTCAGGAAGTCGTGGACGAGGTGCTGCGTCAGGGCGGCAATACTACTGATCTTCGCCTGATCATTGCCACTGACTTTATGAAGCAGATGCCTGTCACGACTATCGCAGAGCGAATGCAGCGTCTCTACCATGGCGGCAACGGCCTTGTTATCAATGGCAGGCAGTACAGCGCATGGTATGAAGAAACCGGCATTCGGATTGCCTCAGGGAAATACGCGCGTAATGTCCGTATGTCCCAGCTGCTGACCTGGGAGGACGCAGCCAAAAGAATCGGGGAACTGATGGAATCCGGTCAGTATCTCAGTATGATTGAACTGGCTTCGGCACCGATTCATGAACGGAAACGCCTTGCGGAAAGCCTGTGGTATATGAGCCGCGATATGTCTTCCGAAGCGGAAAAATATATGCCGACGCTGAAAGCCTTGCGCGGCGGCGGTTACCCTGAGGAAACGGCTCGTCTTGCAAATGCACTTGCAGATCTGGATTTTGTATCCCTGTTGGCTGAAGAAGCAAAGATTTTCACCGATGCTTACCGGCAGAATCATGACCTGATGCGTTTCCGTTTCTATTCGCCAGATTTTATGCTTCCCGCGCTGAATGAACTGGCAATGCCAAGACGCGAATATGATTCTCTGCTGACGGAAGTGACCAAGGTTCAGACCTTTATTACGGAAGACGAAATCGACGCAACACTTTCCGGTGGCAGCAGTGTTGCCGGTGGCAAAGGCCGGATCTATCAGTATTTAACTGCCTTCCCGCCTCACTCTTCCAAAGAGAAAGCTGATTTTCTGAAGAACGAGTATGGGATCGGCGGAAGATCTCACGCTGTTTCCGGTTCCGATCACAGTGGTGAGAATCATGATTCCAAGGGAATCCAGCTTCAGAAAGCGGATGCGCCTCATGTACTTCTTACCTGGCCGCAGACAGTCTCCCGCATTGAAACATTGATCCGCAGGAATCTTTATCTTTCCGAAAAAGAAAAAGAGATCCTTCAGCATCGTGAAGAGGAAGAAAGAATTGCTGAAATCCCTTCACCGGGTGAACCCGATGAAGAGCAGGACAACAATCCCGACGATGCTCCGGATGAAGTTATTGAAGCTGATGAGACAGTGGATGAACCTGCGGCTGAGGCCATCAGTCAACCGGAAAACTCTCAAACCGAAAGCGCTGAACCCCATACCTATGATGTCGGCGATACCGTTTATCTGGACGGTACCGCTTTTTTGATTGAAGAAAAGACTCCCTTCGGTGTCCAGCTTCGTGATCCGTCATTGGTATATCCTGTCTTCCGCGCTGAAAGCATTGAACGATTTGAAAAGCTTCTTGCGCAGGACGAACGTAATAATCCTCTGCTCCCGGTCCATGAAGTCACTGAAACTCCGGACGAAGAACTTCATCTCCGAAGTATCGTGATTGATCTTACGGCGACTGCTGACGAGGAACGTGTCCCTGAACCTCCGGCACCCATTGCAGAGAACTACCATATCACGGACGATCACCTTGGCGAAGGTGGCTCGAAAGCAAAATTTCAGGCCAATATGAACGCCATTCATTTGCTGAAACAGTTGGAAGCAGAGCAGCGGCCCGCGACCCATGACGAGCAGGAGATCCTTTCCCGCTATGTCGGGTGGGGCGGTTTGGCTGATGCTTTCGATGAAACCAAGCCCAATTGGTCGGATGAATTTACGGAACTTGCTTCTGCACTGACTCCTGAAGAATATAACGCTGCCCGCGGATCCACACTGAACGCGCACTACACCAGTCCTGTTGTCATCCGTGCTATCTATGACGCGGTGGAACAGATGGGATTCCGTACAGGCAACATTCTGGAGCCCAGCTGCGGTGTGGGCAATTTCTTCGGCATGCTGCCAGACAGTATGTCTGAAAGCCGGCTGTACGGTGTTGAACTGGACAGCATCACCGGCAGGATCGCGCAAAAGCTTTATCCCAAGGCGGATATCACAGTCGCGGGGTTTGAAACAACGGATAAAAAGGATTTCTTTGATCTGGCTATCGGTAACGTACCCTTTGGTTCCTATAAGGTGCAGGACCGTGCCTTTGACAAGTACAACTTCCTGATCCACGACTATTTCTTTGCAAAGACACTGGATCAGGTTCGCCCCGGGGGCGTGATTGCATTCATCACCTCCAAGGGCACAATGGATAAGCAGAATCCGGAAGTCCGGAAATATATTGCGCAAAGAGCCGAACTTCTGGGCGCGATTCGTTTGCCGAACACAGCCTTCAAGGCAAATGCCGGTACGGAAGTGACCAGTGATATCCTGTTTCTTCAGAAACGGGAACGTCCGATAGATATCGAACCGGACTGGATGCATCTTGGGCAGACGGAAGATGAAATTCCTGTCAACAGCTACTTTGCGGAACATCCGGAAATGGTGCTTGGCAAAATGGTCTGGGATGAGCGGATGTACGGGAACAAGACGGAAACCGCCTGCATTCCCTTCGAAGGAATGGATCTTTCGGAACAACTGAAAACTGCGGTATCTATGATTGGCGGATCCTACAGTCGTGCAGAACGAGTTGAAATTGATGAGGATGAAGTCATTCGGAAGAGTATTCCGGCTGATTCGACCGTTAAGAATTACTCCTACACCATTGTGGATGGCGAAGTGTATTACCGCAGAAACTCCATCATGGTGCAGCCAGACCTGAATCAGGCAGCACGGGAACGCGTGTTCGGGATGGTGCAGATTCGTAATTGTGTGAATGATCTGATCCAGGCTCAGCTGGATAACGCGGAAGACACTGTTATTTCTGACCTGCAGGCTGCTTTGAATGAGCGTTATGACGCATTCACTGCCAAATACGGTCTAATCAATTCGCGCGGCAATGCAAACGCATTCTCTGACGATGCTTCCTACTATCTCCTTTGTTCACTTGAAGTCATCAATGAGGAGGGCGAACTGGAGCGCAAAGCAGATATGTTCACAAAGCGTACCATTCGCCAGCAGATTCCCATAACCCATGCGGATACTGCCGCAGAAGCGCTGGCTGTGTCCATTGCTGAGAAGGCCAAAGTGGATCTTCCGTTTATGGAGGAACTGACCGGGATATCACAGGAGAAACTGACAGAAGATCTGATCGGTGTTATTTTCCCTGTTCCGAATCAGCACACGCATACCCCGCTCTATGAATCCTACGTGACCGCGGATGAATACCTTTCCGGCAATGTCCGACAGAAACTGCGTGAAGCCATAGAAGCTGCAGAAGTGAATCCGCTGTATCTGCCGAATGTGGTGGCACTTGAAGCGGCACAGCCCAAGGATCTGGATGCCAGCGAGATCGATGTCCGTCTGGGTGCTACATGGGTCAGTAAGGACACCATTGAAGACTTCATGTATGAAACCTTTTCTACCCCTATGTATTTGCAGCGATATCTTCGGGTGGAATACTCCTCTTTCTCGTCTGAATGGAATATCACCTCCAAGAATATGCTTTCTACCAGCAACGTAGCGGCTTATGTGACCTACGGAACCGACCGCGCCAATGCCTATAAGATACTGGAAGATACGCTCAACCTTCGTGATGTACGTATCTATGATACGGTAACGGATCCGGATGGCAAGGATCGCAGGGTGCTGAATCAGAAGGAAACGACTCTCGCCCAGCAGAAGCAGCAGGCAATCAAGGATGCTTTCCGCGACTGGGTATGGCGCGATCCTGACAGGCGTGAAGCCTTGGTCACCAGATACAATGAACTCTTCAATTCCACCCGTCCACGTGAGTATGACGGTAGCCATATTGCTTTCGGAGGAATGAGCCCGGAAATCACGCTGCGTGAACATCAGCTGAACGCTGTGGCGCATATCCTGTATGGCGGCAATACCTTGCTGGCACATCAGGTAGGCGCGGGCAAAACCTTTGAAATGGTCGCTGCCGCAATGGAAAGTAAGCGTTTGGGGCTTTGTCAGAAACCCTTGTTTGTTGTACCCAATCACCTGACAGAGCGGTGGGCATCTGAGTTCCTGCGTCTGTATCAGAGTGCCAATATCCTGGTTGCCACCAAAAAGGACTTTGAACGTGCCAATCGGCAAAAGTTCTGTGCGCGTATCGCAACGGGTGAATATGACGCGGTAATTATCGGTCACAGTCAGTTCGAACGGATTCCTGTGTCACAGGAACGGCAGCAGCGGATGCT
>JAZUFB010000150.1:0-7748 GCA_045640475.1 Clostridia bacterium | reverse complement strand
GAACTGGAATTTTCAGATGTATTTGCCGACAATGGCGGCTTTGATCTGTGCATCGGGAATCCACCGTGGGTGAAAAGCGAATGGAACGAACAGGCTGTGCTGGGGGACCGGAACCCTCTGTTTGCCGTAAAAAAGTTTACTGCCACGCAGACTACCAAGGTGCGTGCAGAGGAACTGCAAAACGCCGAAACCTACGCACTGTATTTTAGCGAATATGAGGGTATGACCGGTACGCAAGCCTTCCTTGGTGCGGAACAAAACTATCATTTGCTGAAAGGAGTTCAAACAAACCTGTTCAAGTGTTTTCTGCCACAGGCATGGACATTTGGCAACGAGGCCGGTGTAAGCGCGTTTGTCCATCCGGACGGCGTGTATGATGATCCCAAGGGCGGCTTGCTCCGTGCGGCACTCTATCCCAAGCTGCGGAAGCATTTCCAGTTCACTAATGAATATAAGCTCTTTGAGGGCGTTGACCATCACATGGGCTTCAGCTTGAATGTCTATAGCAACCAGCCTGCCAAGGACTTTGAGACCATCGGCAATCTGTTTGGCGTGGAAACGATTGAAGACTGCTATGACCCGTCCATTTCCGGACAGGTGCCGGGCATCAAGGATGAAAACGGCAACTGGAACCTGCACGGCCATCCCGACCGCGTGATTCATGTAGGGCAAAAGGAATTGAAGCTGTTTGCCAAGCTGTTCGATGGCAGTGATCAGTGGAAAATGGCAAGATTACCTGTACTTCACGCGAAGCAATTGGTAGAGGTATTGTCTAAGTTTGCCGAGCAACCCATTACGCTCATTTCAGAAGAAAAAAACATCTGTTCGGCAGAAATGTGGCATGAAACAAACAACCAGGTAGACGGAACCATTACTCGCGATGTACATTTTCCAACTACCATTTCAGAAATGATCTATTCTGGACCTCATATTGGTGTCGCAAATCCACAATTTAAAACTTCAAGACGTGAATGTTCTTTGAATAGTGATTATGACAATATAGATCTGACAGACAAGCCGATGAACTATATGCAACGGTGCAATTATTCAATAGCCTGCTCAGCATCAGAATACCGTTCCCGTGTACCCCAAACAAGTTGGGGAACAAACTACGGCGATGATTATAGAATTGTTATGCGCAAAATGTTGAATCAAAGTGGAGAACGCACCTTGATATCAACCGTGATTCCACCTAACTCCGAGCATATCAATGGCATCTTTGGCTTGAATATTCGAAACCATATGATGTCCTTTGCTGCCAACAGTTTTTCAATACCATACGACTTCTTCCTTAAATCAACCGGAAAGGCAAATATCAATTTCTCAGCGGCTTCAGGCTATCCCTTACTTCATGATTGGGAAATGCAATGGAGAACCATTGTCCGCGCAATGCTGCTTAATTGCCTGTCGGTTTTCTATTCCGACCTATGGAAACATGAGTACCAATGTTGCTTTTCTTCGGATTCTTGGTCAAAATCCGACCCACGTCTATCCAACACCCGCTTCTCATCTCTCACGCCAGAATGGACATGGGACACGCCTCTGCGCACCGACTATGAACGCCGTCAGGCACTGGTGGAAATTGACGTGCTCACTGCCATGGCGTTGGGCATGACCCTCGATCAGCTCAAGACCATCTATCGCATCCAGTTCCCTGTCCTCCAGCAGTATGAGGCGGATACCTGGTATGACGCCAATGGACGCATCGTGTTCACTGTGAACCGCTCTCTCACCGGCGTGGGCTTTGACCGCAAGGAATGGGAAAACGGCATCAAGGGTGCGCCTGCCGGGCAGAAGTTCTATCGCACCATTACCGATGATACCCAGCCCGGCGGTCCCGTGGAGCGCACCATCGAATATGTCGCTCCCTTCGATAAGTGCGACCGCGAGCAGGACTACGAAACCGCGTGGGCATTCTTCAGCAAAACAAACAAGTGATTTTATGGAGGTATCATTATGGGGCTGTTCAATCGCAAAAAGGAAAACCCGAAGGTTCAAGCCAATCCGAATGAAAGCGAGTTTGACCGGGATATCAGGGCACTTCTTGCCCGTGATGACATTCAATGCCGTCAGGATGTTTGCGAAGCAGAATTTGCCAAGGCGAAAAGCTTGCTGGAAAATCCCACGCAGGAGAAGGTTCATCGCGCCTACGACATCATGGGAAATCTGGCATCTCAGTTTGAATATCCTCCAGCCATGCTCTGGATGGGTGATTTTGCCGAAAACGTTAAGAAGAAACTGTCCGAAGCAGTGTTTTGGTACAAGAAAGCAGCTGACCTCGGTGATGGAAACGGCGCACGCTGCTATGCCGATATGCTGATGGCCGGTATGGGCGTGAATCGAGATCCCCGTCAGGCGATGCAGTACTACACCGTTGCCGCCAACGCGGGCGTACCGGAAGCGGCCTTTGTGCTGGGCGAGTTTTTCCGCAATGCCGGAGACCGTGAGAACGCGCTGAAAGCCTATCGCAAGGCATTAGCCGGCGGCTACGCGCCCGCACAGACCCGCATCAATCAGATGAATGGTTAACCTCGCGAAAAAAACATGCACTATAGTAGGAACGCAAAAGGCGTTGTGAATACTTCGCAGAGGAGAACAATGCTATATGAACAATGAGATGATTCAAAGTAATCCGGAACACAAATTGATGATTTTCCGGACTAAAACCGATCGGGAATCCATGGACATCTCCACAATGAGCGACTTTATGGCTAACAATATTGTTTGCTTGATGAATGAGCTCATTATAAGTCCAGATGACCGAAATATCCCTATTCCTATCGAAGATGCTGCTATAGTGAAGCAATTGATGAACGGTCACGGCACAGTGGTAAAAGACGGTGTTGAATACCTGCTCGATTTTGACAGTCTTCCTAAAGATATTCTCGAAAAATATCGCAAGGGCCTACTGAAGTTTGGCGAATCGCGTCAGGTTGATGGTAATTTACGTGCCGTTCTTGTAGATGCTTCAGGGACACGAGTAAAAGACATAACGCTGAAGAAAGCAGAAAAAGTTGCCGAAAATGCAGATCAACTTCAGAACATCGCAATTCAATATCAATTGAAGCAAATAAACGAGAAACTCGACACGATAACACAAATGCAGGAATATCATATCGAGTTTGACCGGAATAACGAATTGGTCAAACCTTTCTTTGATGCGCGCGACTCAGTTGTGCATGCTCAGAATGAACATAATTCTCAACGTCAACTGAATTATCTGGATAATGCTGTACGTTCGCTTGAGAGCGCAATGAATGCAATTTATCTGGATATAACAACACACCAAAAATACATTGGGGTATTGACCAAACTTCCGGTATTTCGTCCGACAAAAGTCATTGATAAATTCATCGGGTACATTGCTCAAGACCTTCAACTTCTCGCAAAGTATAATGGTGTCCTACTTCAGTTGCTGACCTTTATGGGGAAAACTGAAGACAAGATATATGCGTATTCCAAATTCAAAACATATATGACAGATTTCTGCACGAAAGCGGTTGGTTCCAAGCAATTACCATTGGCAATCCAATTGCATAATGCATACTCTTCATACACGCAGGTAAGCATGGATGCATGGAAAAAACTATCTGATGAAATGGTTCCATTACTACAAAAAGACAGTGTAATTGATGAGGCATATATTATTGAGATAGGAGATACGGTGTATGAATAATCAGGTAACAAGATGCAAACAATGCGGTAAAGTAATCGTTGGAAATGCCAAATTGGGTTTGTGCGATAGTTGTTTTAGTAAAGACTCCGGTCGTGCTGCTGAAGGGGCAGGTATTCTTGCTCTTGTGTGGGTCGGTGTTAAGAAATATGGCCCAAAGGTGCTCAAGCTGATAAAGAATATTAAAGCTTAACTTTGGGATGATTCATGCGTAACATCGAAAGGAAGAATAATTATGATTCCGTCCGTATTAGCCACTCAATACCGTGAAGGCCTGATCGATTATGTGGAGACAACATATCCTGTAACATCTCCGATCTTTCAAGGCTCTATTCGCAGTTTCTTGGAAAAAGAAAACGCTTTCTTCCATGAGCCCTATCTTTCTGTGAAACTGCCGTTCCGGGTTGCCGCAAATGGGAATGAACGCTTTACAGCATTGCATCCTGCGTTTCCACCCTATGTGCATCAGAATCGGGCATATGATCGGCTGTGCGGAGAGGACGCGGAAAATACGCTGGTGGCTACAGGAACGGGTTCCGGTAAAACTGAGTGCTTTACGCTCCCTATTCTGGAATATTGCTATCAGCATCGCGGAGAGCCCGGTATCAAGGCGCTGATCATTTATCCCATGAACGCGCTGGCGAGTGACCAGGCACTTCGTATTGCGAAGCTGGTGGGAGGTTCTCCTGAACTGAAGGGAAATGTGCGCGTCGGCATGTATGTGGGCGGACACACAAAGGCCGACAGCAAGGTGATGCAGCCGGATCGTGTCATCACCGACCGGGAAGCTTTGTTGGAGAACCCACCGGACATCCTTCTGACCAACTATAAAATGCTGGATTATCTGCTTGTCAGGCCGCATGATGCCTCACTGTGGAAACAGAACAATCCGCAGACGCTAAGATACATTGTGGTCGATGAACTGCATACCTTTGATGGCGCGCAGGGAACGGATCTGTCCTGCCTGATTCGTCGTTTGAAATCCAGACTGTTTATTCAGCCAGGTTCACTTTGTTGTGTCGGTACATCCGCAACCATGGGCGGCAAAGAAAGCCTGCCTGCGCTTTGCAAATATGCCAGTCAGATCTTTGGTGAACCATTTATCGAAGAAACAGTGATCACTGAGGATCGCGTCAGCGCCGCAGAATTCCTTGCCGGACATGAGCTTAGCTTCTTCACGCTTCCGACTGCCGAAGACGCTGAAACGCTGCAAAGAATGGCCGATGAAGAAGATGAAGAACAATATCTGTCCTTCGCGGTACAGACTTGGTTTGGCGCCGGTACCTTTGTTGATGACCCGCTGAGCGATAACGGCAGAGTCGAACTTGGTCGGAAGCTGATGGGGCATTCGTTTTTCCACAGTCTGATGGAAACAATCGGCTCGTCCGTGATGCAGCCGGGCGCGATCTGCGAGCATCTTGTTAGTGTCTTCCCGTTTATGAGCGGCGATGCAGGCCAGATTTTGCTAGATTCTATGCTTGCGCTTGTATCTCATGCCCGTACAAAGGATGCAGCGGGGCATTTGCGCCCGTTCCTTCAGGTACAGGTGCAGCTATGGATGCGTGAACTGCGCCGCATGATGGCCAAAATTGATCCCGAGCAGACGGAATTCAAACTGGAATCTGACATCAGTGATGTTGATGAGGAAAAGAACGGCTACTATTTGCCTGTTGTCAATTGCAGAGAATGCGGTGCGACGGGCTGGGCCGGACTTTTGAACGAGTCGGACCAGATGAGCATCAAGGACTTGAAGGTATTTTACAACAAGTTCTTTGATCACCATAAGAGCGTTCGCATGGTATTTCCGCGGAGAATGGACGACGAAAACACGGGGATTCATCAGCCGCTTCGTCTGTGCCCGGATTGCTTGTATGTTCAGGTCGAAAAAGCCGGTTTGGAGAAGTGCTCTTCCTGCGGATGTGAACATACGATTCCTGTATGGATGCCGGTATTGGAAGAAAACCGTGATGACTATATCTGCCCCTTCTGTGGCGCTGCCAACATGATGTTGGTGGGCTTGCGTAGCACAACTGCAATCAGTGCGGGTATTTCGCAGCTTTATGCTTCTCGCTTCAACGATGATAAAAAGCTGCTTGCTTTCAACGATAATGTACAGGATGCCGCACATAAAGCCAGCTTTTTCAATGCGCGTACCTGGCGCTTTGGTTTACGTACTGCTTTACAACATTTCGTTGACGAAAGCGCGGACGGCATGGCCCTTGACGTCTTTGGTGACAATTTGCTGAGCTACTGGCACAGCAGAATGTCGGATGAGGAATTTACTGATACCTTCATTCCGCATAATATGGCTGGAACCAGAGTGTATGAGAACCTGCAAAGGACAGGTCAGTTTGCCGATCAATCAGCCAAGGATTCTCTGTTGTCTTCTTTGCACAAGAGAGTCAAATATGAGATGCTGCTTGAATACGGAATGAACAGCCGTGTTGGGCGTACGCTTGAAAAAAGCGGTGCCTCCATGCTCTCACCTTCCGAAAAGATCATTGATTCGGTGATCGAAGCGTCTCTTACGAGAATAGCTAATGAAGCTGGCTTATTTGACTTGACCAGAAAGCAGCTTGAAACGTATCTGATGGCTTGGATTAGCCATATGCGTCAGAACGGAGCGATTGCGGATTCAGTTTATATACCCTATGTAACATCCGGCGGAAACGGCTATATGCTTTCCAGTAAAAATACCGCGATGCATCTTTGGTGGATGCCGGACGTATATCATCCGCCATTGTTCCCATGCATCGGTACGTTGCTTAGCTCCAAAGTAAACTTTGAATTGATTGATGAAAAGTCCTGGTATGTCCGGAAACTGTCCCAAATTACGGGCAAGCTCCTGATGGAATGCCCCGGAATGATTACGGCGATCTCTATCCTTCTGGATGAAATGATGAACGCCCATTTGCTTACAAAGATGGACGGTCCGAAGGGATTAAAGGTTTTCGGGTTGAGTCCTTCTGTGCTTCAGGTAAAGAAAAAGATAGGGCGTGTTTGCTGCACCTCTTGCGGGCAGATCGTGTCTGTTCCACATGATCAACTTGATCGCTGGACTCATGTTCCTTGTCAGAGGTCAGCTTGCAACGGTTTCTATGAACCGATTGACAACAATACTTTTGAGGACTTTTACGCTCATCTTTATAGCCGCGGTGAACTGGTCAGAATTCATGCGCGTGAGCATACCGGATTGCTGCAAAGAGATGAACGGGAAACGCTTGAAACAGAATTTAAGCATAAAGCAGGCAATCATAAAGTATGGGAACCTAATTTGCTTTCCTGTACACCGACGCTGGAGATGGGTATTGATATTGGCGATCTGTCCACAGTCGTGCTCTGCTCTGTTCCTCCTGCACAGGCACAGTATTTGCAGCGAATTGGTCGCGCCGGTCGTACCGATGGAAACGCTCTTGCTATTTCTGTGGCTGGCGCAAAATCTCATGACCTGTATTTCTATCAAGATCCTATGGATATGATTTCCGGTAATGTCGAACCGCCGGCAATCTTCTTGAACGCGTCTGCTGTGCTGGAACGCCAATTTGTTGCCTATTGTTTTGACTGCTGGGTAAAAAGTGGAATTCCGGAAACGGCAATTCCAAAGAACATCCGGAGTATTCTTGGCGTGATTCAAAAGGAACCTGCTCCTCAGGATGTGTTCCCGTATAACTTCCTCAAATATATCCGCAGTCACCTTTCGAGCCTGAACAAGACTTTTGTACAGATGTTCCCAGGGGAATTGTCGCCAGATTCCATTGAAAGAATCAGTACATTCTCCAAAGGCGGCGGTTTGGAACATGACAGCCTTGACGGCAGGATCATATCTACCTTTAAGCAGCTTTGGGAAGACCGCGAATCGCTGAGGAAGGATATTCAAAAACTGAAAAAGGCGATTGACGCGCTGAAAGGTAAACCAAAGGATGCATCCTTTGATGAACAGATTCAGGACCTTGAGCATGAACGCAAGGGCTTGAGCAGCGTAATCAGCATGATGGAAGATAAAAATGTGTTCAATTATCTTTCTGATGAAGGTTTGCTGCCCAACTACGCCTTCCCAGAAGCCGGAGTATCTCTG
>JAZUFB010000149.1:0-4567 GCA_045640475.1 Clostridia bacterium | reverse complement strand
GTCGGCTCCTCGCAGGCGGGGATCCCGGGTGCGCTGGCCGCGACGCTTGGCGTTGTGCTGCCATCCTTTGTCATCATACTGATCATCGCGGCGCTGGCCCGGAACCTACTTAAATACCCGGCGGTACAGGGCGCCCTGCAGGGGATCCGCCCCTGCGTGGTTGGACTGATCCTGGCCACAGGCTGCACCATGCTGCTGAGTGTCCTTCTGGGGTTATCCCATATGGGAGACTTGCTCGTGCCGGACTGGAAAGCAATTGGCATCTTCTGCGTGCTGGCTGGGGTCAACTTCCTGTATAAGCGCCTCAAACACAAAAAGATCTCTCCAATCCTGCTGATCGCGATCTCCGCTGGGTTGGGGGCACTGCTATACTCGTTGTAGTTTGAATGAAATGAAAATGGCCGCCCGTCTCTTAAAAAGGAACGGGCGGCTTACTTTACTTCTTCGCAACAAGCAGGAAACGGTGAATTGTTCCTTCAATGGGCTTGCCGGAATCAAGAATCTGCTGCAGGGCAAGCAAACGGTCGAAACAGGCATCTACCGAGAATCCGGGGAACTCCCATTCGATGATCCGCGCGAACCAGACAAAAGCGCCGACATCAAAGAAACGGATCGGCAGGAAGGCTTCTTCAGCACGCAAAATGTGGAAACCTTCTTCTTCAAATGAGCGACGGACTTCGGAAAGATTCCATCCGGGGAAAGGCTTTGGCGTGTCCGGGAGGACCATTTTGACCAGATCCCGGTCATTGTCCTCACCGACCTGCTGGGTGATGAACAGACCGCCTTCTTTCAGCAAACGGCGGATCTCACGGGGACAGACATCCCCATGGCGGTTTATGACGATATCCATGGAAGCATCCGGGAACGGAATGGCGGATGGATCCGCACAGGGGCGGAAGTCGACCCCGAGGGGCGCAAATGTCTTTTCACAAAGCGCTACGTTGGGCGGATAGCCTTCGGTGGCGGCTGTGTTCTCATGTGGGTGCCCCAGTGAAAGCAGGAATTCTCCGCCGCCGGTATCATAGTCCAGCAGTTTCATGTCATCCTTCAGGAAACCGCGGAGGACCGTTTCGTAATCCCAGGGAAGATCATCCTCTTCCTGATATTTCCCATAGATGTGTGAAAAATTCCATCCGTGAATGTGTGCGATGTCCTCTTCTTTTTTCCAGAGGGCTTTCAGTTCTTGTATGTTCATATAAGTCTGCTCCTTTCAAAATCCATGTGAATCAATGTTGGCTTGAACGGCGCAGCCCGCTGACAACACTTTTTATACTCCGGCGTGACGTGCTGTCAGGCTTCAGACCGCGCCGGGAAGTTAATTCGGGCCATACGTATACTCACTTTCGGCAGGCCAGTTTGGGGTCAACGCCCACCAAAGGAAAGTATAACATTGCCGGACGGACCATGCAACAGTGGGGGAGGCGGAGTCACTTTATGCTTTGCAGGAACTTGCAAGGCAGGGATGGAATATTTATATATAGTCTTTTTATTGAGGTGCTTGTAAATGAAACGTGTTCTTGCCATTTTGCTGGTGATCGGGATGCTGTTCACGCTGACATCGGCTTTGGCTGAAAGGGTGCCCGGGGATTTTATTGAAGCCGTGGAGCAGATCCTTTTTGATACGCATAACATGACGCTGAGCGGAAACGCGGCACTGACGCTGGACGGGCAGGCTTTCAAGGATGTACACGGGACCTATATACAGGATGATTACCGGTCCATGACGGATCTGTATCTGCTGAACAAGGCGGAGGACGGAACGGAAGTGGATACGGGATATACTATCGTCGCGGAGGATTCGACTGCGTACAGCCTGCTGCACTATAATGCCGGCGCTTTCAGACCGGTGACCATCTATCCGAGTAATGTGCTGATGACGAAGACTAAATCGATCGAGCACGCGCTGGGTATTGTCAATCCGTTGCTGGAATTGCTGCTCAGCAATAAAGGGATCCTGACCCTGCGGGAGGATGAGGCGCAGAACTGTCTGCTGGATCTTCATGTAAACAAGAAGAACGCGCCTCTGCTGACCAATACTGCCCTCAATATGCTGTATGACTTTGTAATCGACAAGTTTTTTGTCAGATATATCTCTCAGACAATTGTTGCCGGACGCAATACGCAGCTCACCGACTATCCGACCCTGACCGAGGGCATTGTGAACTGTACGCGTTCCGTGGCGCTGAAGGAACTGAATCTGACCGTGAAAATGGACGATGAAGGCCGCATCACTGACGCGGTCGGAAGCGGTACGCTGATTCTGAAACTGACCAACAAGACCGAACACGAACTGTCCATCACGCTGGATCTCACCCTGCGTGATTACGGCACCAGCCGGATCAATTTGAACGATTATCTCACACTTCCGGGAAACGTTACCGTCCCCGCAGCATGATTTTCTACACATCCTAAAAAGAAAAAAGCCATTGACAACCCTGCTCATATGTGCTATATTACTTAAGCTGTCAGAAAGACAGTGTGTGGGCTCGTAGCTCAGCTGGATAGAGTGTTTGACTACGAATCAAAAGGTCGTGGGTTCGAATCCCGCCGGGCTCACTTCCCCGGGAGCCTTGATTATCAAAGGCTTCCGGGGTTTTTCTTTGCCTTTTTTACTCTCTTGTAAATGACCGGATTAGACATGTTTTCCCTCTTTTTTACGTATTTTTACGTATTTGAAGGGTTCAAAACGGGGTTCAGACTCGGGACGGGTAAAGCTTGATTATCAATGCTTTCCGGGTTTTTGGGGTTCATGGCGGGGTTCAACGGGGTTCAGAAAACGAAGCCGGTTTTTTTATGATTCCGAGCTTCGTTTCTGTATGTTTGTTTTGTTTTGCTTAGATCCTGATGCTACTGTTTTGGTTTATTCTGTATAGGCTTTTTCTGCCAAAGTAATCTCTGGTATGGGGTTCAACGGGGTTCGGTTTGGGGTTCAAATGGGGTTCATGCTCTTTGAATGGAGTCCTCTGTCCCTTATTGTTCAAGGCTTTTAGACTCCTTGGTCATATGACATTCGGTCAAACTGCCTTCTGTCTGACAGGCTTTATGTTTTCCACACTATCTTCCATATACTGTGCCAGCCTGATTCCGTCCTCTACTTCTTTGGCAGTTGTTAACTTCGCGTATCCTTTCATTATCATCGATGTATCAGCATGTCCCATCCATGATTGAAGTGTTTTTACAGGGATGTGTTGTTTCTGTGCTTCTATCGACGAAAAGAAGCTTCACTCTTTTCACTTCAGATACTTCTGAGTTGCTTCATAAGCATGCCTCAAGTATGGATAACTGGTCATTGCTTGGCTCATTGTTTTCAGATTTTGCCAGTCTTCTTGATCTGCTGCTTTCATATAAAGCTTTAGCATTCCTTCAGAGTAGGTTCCACTGGGATTAGCCAAATATGCTTGATTATTATCATAATTTGGCGCTAAACGCAGTACTTTACCTGTTTCAGATGAGCGAATAACACCAAAGTTACGCATATGCCTATCAGTGTTTACAAAAACGGCATCAGCTAAAAGGATACGTTTCCATGATTTCTCAAACGAAGATCCAAGAGAAGCGATATTCATGTATATCGTTTCTTCATTTTCTTCCGGATTATCAAAATAGAATCGAAATGAATCGTATGGTTCGAAAAATTCCCTGGGCTGCAGAAAGTTCCTGGTCCTTACACGAGTACGATAATGTCCGGCACGCTTATACTCAGCTGCATCCCATCCTATATCGCGCAGAACTCTGCTGATTGTAACTTCAGCATCAGTAGACTCTCTGGACTGTAATTTGTATAACCACCATTCATTATCCACAAAACGCCATGTCTTGGTGAAACTTCCGTCTGTTGATGCATTTGGGGTGGCCACTATTTGCAATTTGTTAAGGCTAGTGTCACTGGAAACCAGAAAATAATCACTGATTGTGTTCTGATCCTCAGGCTTGCAAAGCTCCGCCCGTGGAATAAATTCATCTCCTTCAAAGCAGGTAAAAGTGTCCGAAATACTGAACATGTGAGTACGGATCGCTAAAGTTGCTTTATCACGACTCCCAATCAGTTCATTCATCAAGTTCCGATGCTGAATGCTGCTTAAGTCTACAGCGCGATCTCGCAACCAGGAGGTAAAGCCATCTGCAGTTGCATGACGAATCTGCATAGGAAGAAGTTCTGGCTTCAAAGGGGTGAAATCTGTTACGACAGAATGGCTAAAAACAAATTTTGCAACCACAACATCATCATTATATAACGTGAACTTGGACACTTTCGTCACCTCCTTCCAGGTTAACGTAATTATAGCATTAAAAGTGCCCATTATCCAGTAATTTATGTGGTCTCAATGCTTGAAAACTCATGCATTGGCTACTTCTCTTCTGGTAGCACATTTAGTTTTGGAACCATGTTTTTTGCCAGCAGCAATCCAAACAAAGTCAGCATGATGTTCACCACCAGACCTGCCAAAGACAAGGCAACGCGAAACACGAACAACAGGAAGGAACCGATGCATTTCAGAAGTTTCATGCTCTTCACCTTCAATCGTATACCAGGTCAGACAGGATGCTTTCTTCAGCACAAGCTTTC
>JAZUFB010000148.1:0-28002 GCA_045640475.1 Clostridia bacterium | reverse complement strand
GTCCATTATTCTGGAGGATGTAACATGTATAAACCCGGTCAAATGATCCAGGCGCTTCAAACTTCCATCGGAAAAGCAATCGTTGGCAAGGAAGAAGCTGTTGAATACGCACTCATCGCCTTGCTCTGTAAAGGGCATGTTCTGATTGAAGATGTTCCCGGTGTCGGCAAGACAACATTGGCCAGTGCTCTTGCAAAATCACTTGATTGTTCCTTCCGCCGTATTCAATTTACGCCAGACCTTATGCCTTCTGATGTCACCGGCTTTACGCTGGTCAATTTCAAGACCGGGGAAATGGAGTATAAAGAAGGAGCGGTCATGAGTCAGATCATTTTGGCCGACGAAATCAACCGTACCAGTCCCAAAACCCAATCTTCGTTGCTCGAGGTCATGGAGGAACATCAGGTCACTGTCGATGGCATCACTCATTCCCTTCCGAGTCCGTTTATTGTCCTTGCTACCCAAAATCCAGGCGAATTCGTCGGCACCTATCCACTGCCTGAAGCACAAGTCGATCGTTTCTTTCTTCGCATCTCCATCGGTTACCCCACCATTCAACAGGAAATGGATGTACTTGAAAGGTATTCAGGCCCAGTTCGTCCTTTGACCACAATCGAGCCTGTATGTACTGCAGAAGATATTATAAACATGCAAAAACAGGTCACTGAAATCTACTGTGCACCTGAAATACGTGCTTATGTAGCCACGCTTGCGGCTGCTACGCGTCGCGATCCCGCTTTCCGTCTTGGTGCCTCCACGCGTGCTGCCATTGCTTTGATTCACGGTGCACAAGCATGTGCATTGTTGGACGACCGTGATTATGTTCTACCCGAGGATGTCCAGCATATGTTCCTTCCCGTTTTCTCCCACAGGATGGTCCTTTCTCCGGAATCGAGAATGAAAGGCATGACCGCCGAGCAGGTGTTGATTTCCATCCTGCAGAACACGTCTGTACCGGTAAAATTATGAAATGCCATTCAAACCTGTTTCTTTTTGTTGCTGCGTTCCTGTGCAGTCTGCTGATTGCCCTTTCTACGGGTTCACCTTTTTTTCTGCTCATTTCTATATTAGTCGCTCTATCTGTCACTTTAAGTTTGATCGGGGTCTGCTATTCCGCCCAAACAATGAAAGCAGAAGTGAACCTTTCCGAAAGTACAGTTCGCCGTGGGGATGATGTTCATATGACGGTACGGATCTCCTGCCGCGGCTTGATTCCAATCGCGCCTCCCAGGTTGTCCATCCGTTCGCTTTATGGGTTACCTGAAACCCAGGTCCTTTTAAGCGGACTTCCGGGCAAAACTCAAAGTCATTCTTTCCCTTTTCATGCGTCACATATTGGCGTATCGAATCCAGGCATCACATCCTGCCAGTTTTCGGATCTGTTTGGCATGTTTACACTGACAAAGGGAGCACCAAAGACTACTGGGGAATGTCTTGTACTCCCCGCCAATTTTGAGACCTTGCCTCTCAACTTTGCCCCCGGAGATCCCGGAAGCGAAATCATGTCCCGGGCCACTGAAGACCTTAATGCCCCTTCCGATATTCGTGCTTATCAAACTGGTGACCCCATCAAAAAGATCCATTGGAAACTCTCTCTTCGTAAAAACGAATTACTTGTTCGGAAATATGATGAGCCCGTTCTGACAGACGCTCTTGTACTGCTTGATACTTCCGCGCCTCCTTCCATGGGTCACCCGGAAGCTGATGCAGATCTTCGTGATACTTTGTTGGAAACAGCCGCTTCCGTCTGCCACGACCTTCAAAAAACAGATCACATGTTCCGTATGCCGATCAATGGAAACCATCCAATCGAGATAGACGGCAACACAGGTTTGGATTCAACCTATGAAAATCTTAGTCGTGTAGACTTCTCCGCCTCCGAGAAGTTCGAGCGTATCCTTCAGATCGAATCCGGAAGGCTCCGAAAAGTAGGTTGTGTTGTCATCGTCACAGCACGGCTCAACAGTAATCTGGTTGATCTCATGATCCGTATCAAAAGAGTTGGTCCGATCGTTAGGCTTTATCTGATTACTTTTACCCCCAATGATCCTTATATCCTTCCGTTAATTGGAAAACTGAAACAGGCCACAATTGAAGTATCTTATGTAACACCGGAATCTGTATAAAGAAAGTATAAGTCATGATAACAGAAGGAGGTGAACAGAGTGAAAGATCAGCATCGCATACTCTTGACCCATTTACTTTTGGTTTTGCTTCAAACAATTGGCCTGACACTGCCCATCTGTGCGATGTTTGGCCTTTCCGGATTCATTCCCTATGGGATCGTGACGATTGCCATTCTCCTTCCCCTGTTGGAACTTTCCCGTCTCAACAGGTTTACTTTCAGAGCATTACCTGTACTTTTGCTTATAATAGCTGCCCTGTTTATCTTTGGGGGGCGCGGATCAACTTTGCTCAGCGATTTATATCTGGGTTGTTCTTTATATTTTCAAGATATTCCCGCTTCGCTAGTCCTTTTCAGCAAAGAAATGGTCCTCGTGATTTCTCTGTTCATCACAGTCATCGTCTTTTATATTTCTATCCCGGATGTTGGCGCCTTGCTCCTGCTCAGTTTTACTGTTTTAGTTTTCGGATTTCTTTGCTATTCCAACCGTTCTGATCTTCTTTGGAGCTTTTCTCCAGCAATCATAGCAACAACGATCTTTTTGATCAAGCTTTCCCGACCAGAGATTTCTGAGCTCCGTCTCTTCATACCCATCACAGCTTTAGTTATTGTCGCCATGCTGGTAACTCCCTTTTCCGGTATCATTTCCGAACCTCTCAAGGATGCAGCTAATGAGTTACGTCAAGCAGTAACGGATCAGTTTTTCTTTACTGATGCTCGTAACGTATTTTCGCTTGCGGATGAAGGTTTCTATCCTGAAGGACTTTCTCAGCTTGGCGGAAAAGCCGAAATTTCTGATACACCTGTCATGGAAGTCTCATCCAGCGAAAAACTGTATCTCAGAGGCGTCACATACGATCGCTATACTGGCCGAAACTGGATTCAGTCCACTGGCGGCAGACGGTATCCCTGGTTTTCACGTTCATGGAAGCAACTCCGTACAGAAACCTTCTGTATGGACCGGCCTTTTTCTGATACCGTTACACGTTATTTTGACCCTGTTTCGTTCAGTATCCGAATACTCAACGAGAAAGCTTCCACGCTATTCGTACCTCAGGCAATCCGTGAACTGCGACCGGGCGGAAATCTGGTCCCTTATTTCAACGCCTCGTCAGAAGTTTTTATCACCCGGAATCTTCAGCCCGGAGATACATATTCCGGTACTGCATACAGCTTCAACTCAGGAGATCCCGGTCTTGGAACGCTTCTCGAAGCCTGTGGAACTGTCAACGATCCTAATTATGCTCAGATCAAATCCTGTTACACTGTACTACCGACTCATTTGGAATCCGCGATTTATGACCTTGCCGCCAAAGTGACAAAAGGGTGCGTCACACCTTACGAAAAAGCCTTTGCAATTCAAAACTGGCTTTCACGAAATTATACTTATACTCTTGATGTAGAGGACCAGCCGCCGGATTTGGATTTTGTGACCAATTTTTTGCTCAATACCCAAAAAGGCTACTGTATGTATTTTGCCTCAGCTATGACAGTTCTTTCCCGCATTGTTGGTCTGCCTGCACGTTTTGTTGAAGGCTATCTCTTCGTTCCTGAAAAAAACGGGAATGCCATATTGACCGGGCATGATGCACATGCATGGTCTGAAATCTACTTTTCTGGTTTCGGTTGGGTCACATTTGACGCCACTCCCGTCTCAGATGATTACCGCGAACGATCCGATCCGGAACCTAAAGTAACACCTACCCCCGCTCCGACACCGGAACCAGAACCAACTCCGGAAGCAAACAACAATGCTCCCACGCCCTCACCAGAAAAGGATGAACCAACTTCTTCACCCGAAAATGATTCCCCCACTCCAATAGCACAAGATGATCCAAACACCCCCATCCCCCCGGAAGAATCTGAAGAACCTCCTATTTCACCCCCAAATGAACCCAATAACTTATTGAGTGTTCTTCCCTGGATCCTTTTGTTGCTTCTCGTTCTCGCAATCATTATCACGCGGATCATAGTCACGGATCCTCATTTTCTTGAAAGCAGGGCATCAAATGATATGGAGCGACTGCGGATCTCTGCGCAATCCCTCTATGATCTGCTCCATATCTCGGGACTGAATGTACACAAAGGCGAAACGCCAATGAGCTTTATGAAAAGATGTGACAGAAGCGGACTGGCAACGGCTTCAGTCGCTAAAGCAGGCGCCTGCATATCGATCATCTGTTATGCGCATCTTATGCCTGAATCGGAAGATATTCATCTGGTCCGTAATGTAGCCGATGCATACTTCCGCAATCTGTCATTCCCCGCAAAACTGCATTACATCCTTTACCGTTCTTTTGTTCCAATGCATTCCCGTCGTTTTGATTCTCAAACTTTCCCGATCTCAGAAACGGAGGAATATCATAATGTTGAAAACCGTCCTTTCAAAGCGTGTAGCCGATTCCGAAACCACACAGGTGCAGATCCTGAATCAAAGTCATCTGAACGGCTATAACCGTCTTTTTGGCGGTCAGCTGATGAGTTGGATGGATATCGTTGCCGCAGTTTCCGCCATGCGCCATTCAGGAAAAAATGTCACCACTGTGCGGGCAGACGGGATCGAGTTTCATCTTCCCGCACACGCCAACGATATCATGAGTATACACGCACATGTTGCTTATGTCGGATCCACCTCAATGTATGTACGTGTGGAGGCCTATGTAGAAAAACTGGATGGTACCCGCGAACTGACCAATCGTGCCTGGTTTATCATGGTTGCTCTCGATGAAAACGAAAAACCGGTTTGTGTTCCCGATGTAATTCCTGAAACAGAAACTGAAAAAGCCGAATGGGAGGAAGCCCGTCAGTTAAAACTCAGTCTTAAAAAGTCGTGATAGCCGAAATAAAAACTGCTTTCCGAAGAGCCCTGTCCGGGTTTTCGGAAAGCAGTTTTTTAATCTGGGTATTCAAGTACAGCGATGTGCGGCTGACATTCCAGATCCTCCTGGGTTATTCGCAGTTGGGTCAGGTGTTCTTCTTCGCCTCCATACAGTTTCAGGAAATCATCCACAGTCGCAATTGGCCACCCGTCGTTGAACGAAGTACGGTAATGCATCGGTATAATCACGCGGGGTGCAATCAAATCAGCAATTTCCTTGGCTTTTTTTGCATCTATCGTATAATACCCGCCAACTGGGATCATCAAAACATCCGCTCCGGAAAGCAGATTGATTTCATCCGGTTCAGGCATGCATCCAAGATCTCCCAGATGAACGACACGAAGGCCTTCTGATTCGAGCATAAAAAGAAGATTTCCTCCGCGCAGGATTCCCTTTTGATCGTCGTGCCAACTACGGATCGCCGTTAGGCGAATATCCGGAGTAATGGTATGTTCTCCGGCATAGTCTATCACCGACGGGCTTCCTTTCAACAGCTCTACCGCATCATGATCCCCATGATGATGAGAAACAAGCGCTGTATCTGCCTTTACATCCCGGATCGGATAACCACATTCCCGGTTATAAGGATCGGTCACAATTTTGTAGCCACTTTCCATTTCAAGCAAAAACTCCGAGTGGCCAATATGGGTAATGATCATAATCTTTATCCTCCTTATCACATTTACAGAATCTCGATATCCGGTACAGGCTCATGCAATCTCAAATTTTCTGCCAGTACCGCGTGCATCTTTGCAAAAGCCCGTTCCTCTTGGTTGGATCCTTCCTCACAAGCCTTTTTCAGATCTCGCCACAACTTTGCATCCGGTGTTCGTTCACAGTGGCGTTCAATGATGGATGCGCATGCCAAAGCTTCCGGTCCATGTGAACAAACGACTGTCATCCTTTCGGGTACCCGATCCAACAGAAGCCACCCGTTTTTATCCTTTACTGTCCACCCATTCTCGCAGGCCATTTTCAGGAACAGATTTAGCCCCTCCGAATCCGTCAAAGCTGGAAGATCGGTCGCCAAAAGTGAATCGCGTTCAGAGCTTCTTCTGATACACGGTTTCCTTGCGGTTTTTACGGTTTCAAGTAACCGCTTGATTTCGTTCCGTTCAGTTTGCATTTGGATCCGCCACATACTCAAGATGGATCTCGTTTGTCGAAGCATATCCACCCTGCACATCCAGTTGATACTTCAGCCGTATGGTTCCTTTATCAGGGCCGACATCACAATGTACTGCATGGGTATAGGTTGCCATATCCATTTCACCGAATGGGGTCACATACATGCCTTCAAAACGTTTTCCCCGTGCAAAAACCATTGTATTGCTGAAGGGCCCCTTGCGTTCCATCATAACCTGATGCGGTTCCACCGTCAGCAGGATATCGGTATGAGTCACCTCTCCGCTTTCTTCATCTTTGTCGGTTTCACGGTAACGGATCAGTGTTTTCTTTTCTGTCGTTTCCACTTCGCCCTTCAACATAAGTTGCATCGGAAGATCCGGCATTCCTTCACCGTAATGTGCAGTAGAAATGAGATTGATCAATACAGGTCTTTTTTCGTCATTCATCGGGCAAGTCTCCTTTATATTCAAACAAAGAAATTATATCACGCAAATCCGTGTTTTGAAAAGCAGGATTGAACTTTTGCAGTCAATGAAGTATGATATCCCGGAGTAAATCACGGAGGAACGCTATGAAACTCGAGGCACGTGCAAAAATCAACTGGTCGCTGGACATTACAGGGGTTCGCGAGGATGGATATCATCTCATGGATATGCTGATGCAACCTGTTACCCTTTGTGACGATCTGACTTTACTTCCGGGTGATGGCATTTCATTGGAAACTTCCGGTTACCCGGCTATTAAGGCGGATGAAAAAAACCTGGCTTTACGTGCCGCAAATCTTCTTCGGGATATTTATCATCCGAATCGCGGATGCTTTATTCATTTGCACAAAAGGATCCCCGTCGGAGCCGGTATGGGAGGCGGAAGCGCCGACGCTGCCGCGGTACTTTATGGGTTGAATATCCTTTGGCAGCTCGGCCTTTCCCAAAGTGAACTTGAAACCGTTGGTCTGCGGCTTGGTGCGGATGTTCCTTTTTGCCTGCGCGGAGGGCTTGCCCGTACAACCGGGATTGGTGAGAATCTTCAGTCATTGCCATGTGCCCGTTTGTACTGGTTGGTAGTCATCCAACCGTGTAAAGGACTCAGCACCGGCGAAGTATTTAGTGCCTGGCACGCTTCGCAAAACGAAGTTCATCCGGATACAGATCGTCTGGCTATCATCCTTTCCGAAGGAAAGACCAACGATTTACACGGTTCTTTATATAATGTACTTCAGGGTGTCAGCAGTCAAATGCAACCCGAAATCGCAATTGCCATACAATCCTTGCGCGAATGTGGTGCTATTGACGCGGTCATGACTGGAAGTGGTTCGGCTGTTTTCGGTTGCTTTATGAATGCTTCGTCTGCCAGAAATGCTTTAGGCCGTCTTTCCTCCCATTGGCGCAGCATATGGATGTGCCATACGGACATGGATTCCATTTGCATTACTCAAAGATAGATCCGGAGGTCTTTTCATGAAAACGACACTTGGGTGTGTGCGTAAAGCAGATCATGATTTTCATCTGATTGAAGACGGAGATCGTATCGGGATCGGCGTATCCGGCGGTAAGGATAGTCTTCTTCTGCTCCATGCTCTCTCACTGTACCGCAAATTTAGCCATAAGAACTTCACAATTATCGCGTTTACTGTAACACTCGGTCTTGAACCGTTTGACCTTTCTGAAATAAGTGCTCTGTGCGAACGTCTTGAAGTTCCCTATGTGATCCGGAAGACCGAGATCGGCGAAATCATTTTTAACTATCGTCATGAAAAGAATCCTTGTGCCCTCTGTGCTAAAATGCGTAGAGCCGTTCTCGCAGAATTGTGTAATGAGCATGGTTGTAACAAGCTTGCACTCGGGCATCACCGCGACGACGCTATCGAAACTCTTTTGATGAGTTTGTTTTATGAGGGCCGTTTTCACACTTTCCATCCAAAGTCCTTTATGTCCAGAAGCGGCATTACCGTGATACGACCTTTAGTATATCTCCCAGAGAAATATGTCAAGCACATGGTTAAGGAGCTTGATCTTCCCATCGTCGAATCTCCATGTCCTGCTAACGGAGAAACAAAACGTGAAGATATGAAAGAGTTGATGCGTGCGCTAAAAGAACGTTTTCCGGAAGCACCGGAGCGTTTTCTTCATGCCCTTCAGCAGGACCATTATGACCTTTGGCAGAAAGATGAAACGGACGGATAACTCTTTTCACACAAGATGGAATATGATATAATATTATAGGTTTTTATCAATTATCCTAAGGAGGTCCGTATGGCCGGGAAGCAAAAGAACTTCAATTTCAAAGCCGCGCTGATCACCTTCGGTGTAATTGGTGGTCTTGTACTGGCCATTTTCGGCCTTGGAGCGATTCCCGGTGCGTGTATCGCAGGTGCCGCCTGCGGCGCATTAGGTGGTGTCATGTTTAGCCCCTTAGACACAACCACCCATAACAAACGTGATATAGCGCGTTTACAGGCCGAACAAAGCAAAAAAATACCTCTCACCGGCGACAAACTGGCTGATTCCATGATCATCACCGGAAGCAATCTGTTGGATCGTATGGAGCATGCCGAGGAAAAACTTACCGAGGATGAAATGATGACTCTGTCATCCTCCGTACGCGAGAAGTCCCACCAGATCATTAAAGAGATTTCAGCAGTTCCTTCAAAAGCACCCCGTATTCGTAAATTCATCAATTACTACCTGCCTGTAGCCTCGCGCATCCTCGATAATTATTCCGAAATGAAGACACGCGGAGTCACGCAAGCCGAACTTGATAAAGCCGCTGCATCCTCATTAAGCGGTCTGAAGATGATCGTTCAGGTCTGTGAAAAGCAACTTGACCGACTCCATGACGAGAACATGATGGATATCGATACTGATCTGGATGTGCTGCAAACCATGCTCGTCCGAGACGGATATACCGATCAACTTGCCCAATACGGCAAAGAAGCGGTCACAGTTACCGAAGCCCAAATGCGTACAAGCGATTCTCCTTCTCTGATGCTACCGGTCAAAGATTCCGAGACATCAGAAGAAGTTCCGGTTTTGCAAATCAACCAAACCACCCCCAATGAGTAAGGAGGAAAACAACCATGTCTGAAATGAACCCGATTCCCCAGTTGTCCCTGAATGTGGCTCCCGAAGCTCCACAGACAGCAGCTCCTGTCGAAAGTATCCAGCAGACCGCAGCCCCTGTAGAACAGGCAGCCGAACCCGCTCCGGAACTCGATGACACCCAATTGTCTGACGCTGAAAAGACAGCTATCGAAGTATTCCTGAAGCAGTTGAATATTTCCAATCCTGAACATGTTCTCCGTTACGGCGCTGATGCACAAAAAAGGATTGCCGATTTCAGTGATACTGCCTTGGAAGCCGTCAAAGCTCAGGAAACCGGCGAAGTCGGTGAAATGTTGATCAATCTGGTCACCGAACTGAAAGGCTTTGAAACCGACGGTGAAGAACCCAAAGGACTCAAGAAACTCTTCTCAAAGGGCGAAAGCCGTATTACCCGCATGAAAGCCCGTTACGATACTGTTTCCGTCGATGTCGAAAAGATTGCTGACAGTTTGGAATCCTATCAGGCTCAACTGCTTAAAGATGTGGCTATGTTTGATCGCCTTTACGATCGCAATAGCGAATATTTCCGTCAGCTCACCCTGTACATCATTGCCGGTGACAAAAAATTAAAAGAGATCCGCGAAGGAGAGTTGAAAGAACTCACCGCCAAGGCTGCCGCCACTGGGGATGCCATGGACGCTCAGCATGCCAATGATCTGGCTGCCCAGTGTGACCGTTTTGAAAAGAAGCTGTATGATCTTAAGCTGACCCGTCAGGTTGCCATCCAGACAGCTCCTCAGATTCGTCTTCTCCAAAACAATGACAGTTTGCTGGTTGAAAGAATCCAATCCACGCTCAGTAATACATTGCCGCTTTGGAAAAATCAGATGGTCCTTGCCCTTGGCATGCACCATAGTCAGCAGGCTCTGAAGGCGCAGACCGCGGTCACCGATATGACCAACGAGCTTCTCCGCAAGAACGCCGAGACGCTTAAGATCGGTACGATCGAAACGGCCCGTGAAGCGGAACGCGGTATCATCGATATCGAAACACTGATCCAGACCAACCAGGATCTGATCGATACGATCAACGAAGTCATGACGATCCAGTCCGAAGGTCATACGAAGCGGATCGAAGCCGAAAAGCAGCTCTACTCCATGGAGAAAGAACTTAAAGCCAAACTGCTCCAGAGCAATATGTAATTGGATCAAGCGGCCCGACAGCCTCCGGTCTGCCGGGCTGATTTTTGTTGAAGAGGTCTCTATATGCGTATAATCGGGTTGACAGGCGGTATTGCATGCGGTAAGAGCAATGTCAGTGACAAACTGGCTTCACTGGGGTGCACAGTCATCGATGGAGACAAGCTTTCGCGTGAATTGACTGTTCCCGGCGGTGCGGCTCTTCCGGCCCTTTATCAAGCATTTGGGGAAACGATTTTTCGTACTGACGGCTCCTTGAACAGGCGTGCTTTAGCCAATCTTGTTTTTTCCGATCCGGAAGCAATGAAGACCCTGGACACGATCATGCAACCGATGTTATCTGACATGATCGTGGCTCGGATCAATGATGCCAAAGCTGCGGGAGCAGATTTTTGCATTCTGGATATGCCGCTTCTATATGAAAAAGGTCTGGATCACCTTTGCGATACAGTTTGGTGTGTCTGGCTACCTCGCCAGCTCCAGATGGAACGACTCATGTCACGAGACAGTCTGGATACCTCGCAGGCAGAAGCAAGGATCCGCAGTCAGATGCCCGTTGACGAAAAAGCTTCCCGTGCCAATGTTGTCATCAGTACTGAGGGAAGCATTGAGGAAACGCGCGCTGCAATTCCAGCATTACTTGATAAAGAACGTTCCATGGACAGGCCAAGACGGTCATCCTCTGTAAACAAAACGATTTTTCGTCCAACTCCGGTGATTGAGCGATCCCCAATACGACGAGACTCTGCAACACAATGCCGTGCCGCGTCTTCTTCCGTTGCTGAACGCACCGGTCAAGTTCTTTCAAATGATGACCCGTCTCCAAGGAGAAGCGAATGGAAAATGCCTGCTCCGATCGTTACCGCATTGGTTCTTGCCTTTTTCATTTTTCTAGGTATGTTTACTGCCACCTCGCTTATGAAAGCCTACCTGAAGCAGCAAGGTGATGCGCGAGCAGCAGCTTACGAAAGGGTTGTGGATCGTCATCCGCTGGTCTATCGTGACGCAATTGAAAAAAGCGCCGCTGAGTTTAATCTTGAACCGGCTTTTGTTGCCGCTATCATCATGAACGAGAGTTCTTTCCGTCCAACGGCTGAATCCTCTGTCGGGGCACGCGGTCTGATGCAGTTGATGCCCGACACGGCTGAATGGATCGCGCATAAACTCAAAGTTGAATCTTACAGTTTTGAAAGAATGTTTGACCCGGAATCCAATATCCGTTTCGGTTGTTGGTATCTGAATTACCTTTCCGGTCTTTTCCGCGGAGAACCTCATTGTGTCACTGCAGCCTATCATGCCGGTCAGGGGCAGATCACAGCATGGTTATCCGATCCAGCCAGAAGCGACGATGGAATAACGCTCAACATGGACGGTATTCCTGACGGTCCAACAAAATCATACGTTGGGAGAGTGACACAAGACTATGGTATCTATCAGGCGCTCTACTTTCAGGAGGATCCTTTACCTGCTGACAGCACTGCTTCTTTTACAGACAATGTTCCCGACTGAAGTCGTTAACGCTGAAAACGTTGCTGACGCTCTGTCTGTTGGTATTCAAAGTACAAAAACTGTCGTCATTCAACCGTTAGACCCCAAAGAACGGGATATGTTGTCTGTTTATGACCTCGTTTATGAGAGTTTGGTAACTATAGACGATAATTATCTGCCCCAGCCTTATCTTGCAGAGCGCTGGGAGCATTCGAATGACGGAAAAACCTGGACATTTTATCTCCATGAGGGCGTAACCTTCTCTGATGGAACACCTCTCACCGCAAGAGACGTTGTCGCTACCGCGCAAGCGCTTCTCGACAGAGCACTTGACAAGAACACGACCGACAACGGTTTCTATCAGAATATTCAATTCTTTATCGCCAGTATAACCGCCAAAGATGATTATACCGTTGTAATTAAAACAAACAAACGGAAGTGTTTCGGTCTGCTCTATGGCTTGACATTTCCAATCGTGCCCGCCGGTCAGGTCGCTCAGGACAACCCTGCAGGAAGCGGACCTTATGTGATCTCTACTTTTTCAGCAGGAGACTATATGTGGCTTCAGGCAAATCCCCACTGGTGGCAAACCCAGCCTCAAGTAAAAGATATCATGGTCTATTTCCGCCAGACAGCACAGGAAGTTATTGAGAGTTACGAATACGCCAACGTTAATACCGTATTTACACGTTCTCTCGCAGCCACTCAGTATCGCAGCAGTACGAGCGCTCTGTCCATTACCTACCGAACAAATCAGTTGGAAATCCTTTGTATGAATAATCGTTCAAAAGAACTGACGAAGAACGTACGCATGGCCATCCGATACGCGATCGACCCGGATAAGATCATCTCCAACGTATATAGTAATATGGCGATAGCAACTGATACACCCATGTATCCGGGCACATGGATGTATAATGATACGCTTGCACCTTACTTCCTGTACAATCCGGATGAAGCACGACGTCTTTTGGAAGCGGAAGGATGGGAAGACGCAAACGAAGACGGAATTCTTGACAGACTGAATGACGAGGGAAAATCGATCAACCTTCATTTGAGTTTCTATGTTTATGAAGAGCCCGACAATAATGTCCGCGTCGAAGCAGCAAATATGATTGCCGATATGCTGGCCGATGTCGGCATATCGACCAAGATCAACATCGTCTCTATGGCAGGTGCAAAAGAAAAGCTTCAGGCAGGTTCATACAATCTGGCGCTGATTGCTCTTTCTGCAGATGTATGTCCCGATCCCGGTTATCTGTTGATTACCCGTAACACATGTAACTATGCCCGTTACAGTGATGAACGGATGGATAACCTTTTCGAGAAATTGCGTGTTGCTCTCACGCAGGAAGAGTACAGGAATGTGCTCTATCAGATTCAGGAGCGCTTTGCCGAAGACTGTCCGTTTTTGTGCCTCTATTACCGTACCGGAAGTATCCTCACACGGTATATGTACACAACAACACGCGATATTCGGGAATACGAACTGCTCAGCGGTATCGAATATTTCAAACAGGAGGACTAATAACATGGAATGGATCGAACTTGTCGTACATACTACAACCGTAGGTTCTGACGCAATTTCAGAGCTGCTAATGCAGGAAGGTGCAACCGGTACCATGGTGGAAGACCGTGCGGATATTCCGGATCCTTCTAAGCCAAACGGTATTTGGGAGATCATTGATCCTGCCATGATAGACCAAATGCCTGAAGATGTGCTTGTACACGCCTGGTTTGAACCTACTCCCACTTTCACAGACACATTTTCTGACCTGAAGACACGTCTTTCTGCAGTCCGTATTTCCTCAGGCGATGAATTCGGTTCTCTGCTGGTCGAAACGAAAAATGTAAAAGACGAAGATTGGTCTGAAGTATGGAAACAGTTCTACAAGCCGTTCAAAGCCGGACGGCATTTGGTGGTTAAGCCATCCTGGGAAAGCTACACGCCGGCGCCTGATGACAAAATTATCGAAATTGACCCCGGTATGGCGTTTGGAAGTGGACAGCATGAAACAACAGGTATGTGTTTGGAATTGCTTGAGAAAAATATCCATGAAGGCGATACCGTAATCGATGTCGGAACGGGCAGCGGTATTCTCGCAATCGGAGCGGCCTTGACCGGAGCCGGAAACGTCGTAGCTATCGATATTGATCCGGATGCAGTTAAGGTAGCCCGTGAAAACGTAGAACACAACTTGCTTACGGACAAGATCACTGTTTTGGAAGGAAACCTGCTTGAAAAAAATGACACCGTCTGTGACGTTTGCATTGCTAATATCATTGCGGATGTTATCTGTTTTTTTGCCGAGCCTCTGAATGATCACATTATTCCCGGTGGCCTCTTTATCTGCTCCGGAATCATCCGCGAACGCGAGCACGATGTTGAAGACGCTTTACTGAAAGCGAACTACACCATTCTTGAGACCGTATACAGGGGTGAGTGGGTCGCTTTTCTCGCCAGGAGGCATAACTGATGCATCGCTTCTATGCAAATGACATCGGGATCATCGAAGGTTTCGCCTGTTTGACCGATGAAGATACCTCTCATGCACTGCGGGTCCTTCGTCTGAAAATTGGTGATCCGATTGAGCTCATGTGTAATGGCATCCGCTATGCAGCCGAACTCGCCGAATCAGAAAACGGAACGGCACGTGTTCGTATCCTTACAGAGATTCCATCCGCAGAACCTTCTCTTCGTGTTACTCTGTATCAGGGCATACCAAAGTCAGATAAAATGGATCTCATCGTTCAGAAAGCCACAGAAATCGGTATTCATTCCGTTGTGCCTGTTCTGATGGATCGTTGCGTATCCAGACCGAACCCTGCCGATTTTGATCGCAAATGCGAACGTTGGCAAAAAATAGCCCGTGAAGCCGGCAAGCAATCCGGGCGTGAACTGATTCCCGAAATTCAGTCACTCACACGTCTTTCATCATTATCCTCTCTATTTGCGACCCACGATGCCGTCATTGTCCCCTGGGAGGATCAGGAAGGTTATGGACCAAAGGCTTTCGCTTCCGATCATCCTGATCTTCACTCACTTGGGATTGTGATCGGGCCCGAAGGGGGGATCAGCGCTTCGGAGATCGAAACATTGAAGCATTATGGATGTCATCCGATCACATTAGGTCCGCGGATCCTGCGTACCGAAACTGCAGGATTAGCCGCGCTCTGCGCGATCATGTGCCTGTACGGAGAAATGGAGTAATCAGCGTGAACGTTGCATTCCATACATTAGGCTGTAAAGTCAATCAATATGATACACAAGCGATGCTTGAGCTCTTTACAGCTGCCGGTTATACAGTCGTTCCATTTGAGGATAAGGCGGATGTATATGTCGTCAACACCTGTACCGTAACCGGAACCGGTGACCGGAAATCAATGCAGTTGGCCCGTCATCTGAAGCGTCTTTACCCGGATTGCAAGCTGATCCTTTGTGGATGTCTTGCCCAGAAAAAGGGAGAAGCTTTATTATCGACCGGAGCGGATGTGGTTTTAGGCACGCAATCACGGGCACACGTTGTAGACCTGCTTGAAAGATGCATCCTTACAGGTGCTCCGGTCTGCGATGTTAAGCCCCTCCTGCCGGATACAGCCTATGAACCTCTATATATCACAACACAAAGCGAACGTACCCGTGCTACCTTAAAGATTCAGGAAGGCTGCAACAACCGTTGCACCTATTGCATTATTCCTTCAGTTCGTGGCCCGATCCGTTCACGCCCTTTGCGGGATATCTGTGAAGAAGCCACCCATCTCAGCGAATCAGGCTTTTCAGAGATCGTTTTAACAGGGATCCATCTTTCCAGCTATGGTCGTGATCTGCATGACGGTACTTCCCTTTTGGATGTTCTTCGTATGCTTCAGGATATTCCCGGCATTCAAAGAATCCGTCTCGGCAGTCTGGAACCGACTGTGGCGACAGAAAACTTTGCTCAGGAAGTTAAAAAGCTTAATAAAGTATGTCCCCAGTTCCACCTTGCGCTTCAATCCGGAAGTAATTCCGTTCTCAGGCGGATGAAACGGCAGTATAACACCAATATGTATATGCATGCTGTCGAAAACATACGAAATGCATTTCCCATGGCTGCATTGACAACAGATATCCTCACTGGATTTCCTGGTGAAACGCAAGAAGAGTATCAGGAAACACGTGATTATATTCGTAAGATCGGCTTCTCCAGGATCCATGTTTTCCCATATTCCAAACGTGAAGACACCCCTGCCGCTGTCATGCCCGATCAGCTGACGAAAGCAATCAAGGAACAGCGTGCCCGTGAGCTGATTGCACTTGGAAATGAAGTCGCATACGATTATCTGACGTCCTGGATCGGAATGAAAACCACTGTCTTGCTCGAGGATCAGGAAGACGGTTGCTGGGTGGGATACACGCCCGAATATATCCGGGTTTTCCTTTCCTCGGATCTTTCATTTCAAAATGGTCAAACTTTATGCGTGGAACTGACTGAGGTAGTTGGTTCTCATATGAATGGTGTCGTTATCCCGTCCATCGGGATCGATATAAGATGAAAGGAGTATTGAATTATGGATCAGTGTATTTTCTGCAAAATCATCAGTGGTGAGATTCCTTCCACAAAAGTTTTTGAAAATGACCTGGTTTACGCTTTCAGAGATATCCAGCCCCAGGCTCCCGTTCATATCCTGGTGGTACCGAAGAAGCATATCACTTCTATTGCTGCAATCGATGCTGCCAGCGATACCGAGTTAGCCGCTTGTCTTCGTGCCTGCCGTGAGATTGCACTGGCAGAAGGACTTGGAGAAACCGGTTTCCGTATCGTCTCCAATGCCGGGAAAAATGCTTGTCAGTCTGTCCCCCATCTTCATTTCCATATTCTTGGCGGTGTTCAGATGGCGGATAAAATGGCCTGATTCTTTCAAGACAGCGTTTACTTTCAGCATTTCGGAAGTTTTTTTCCAATTTTCATGGTTGCTGAAGAAAAAAATCCCGGAAACTGTTGACGATAGTCCGGAAAGTATATATAATAGCATTACGGTTTTGCCGTCCGTCCGTCTGGCCTCTGAAGTCAAGGCGAGATGAGCGAGGGGAGGGATAACAGTGTCCGAGGTACGTATTCGCGAAAACGAGTCTCTGGAGAGCGCGCTCAAGAGATTTAAGCGGCAGTGCGCCCGTAGTGGCGTCCTCCAGGAAGTCCGTAAGCGTGAACATTACGAAAAGCCCAGCGTCAAACGCAAGAAAAAGGCTGAAGCCGCTCGCAAACGCAAGTGGTAATCAAAATGTTGGATTGAAATAAATTTCAATTCGAACAAAAGATCCTTTTCCGTAAGGAAAGGGATCTTTTCTTTTACTATTTTGATATAAGGCATCAGTTTTTGTCGTAATCTTGACAAATCATTCATGTCATGTTAGCATCATCATTATTGTTTGAATACCAATAAATGGGGGCGTTTATAATGCTTAAACGGATCATTTCATTGCTTCTGATTTTCTGTGTCTTGTTTCCTTTCGTTGCAACTTCAGAATCATCCGATTCATCCGCAAGCGATGTCAAAGTTGGCGATGTTATCGTCTTCGGTCATTATGAGCAGGACAACGTTAAGAGCAACGGTTCAGAACCCATTGAGTGGCGTGTTCTGGATGTTAATGACGGAGTTGCATTTCTGATCAGTGTATATGCGTTGGATTGCAAACAGTATAATACCGAGTATATCGATATCACATGGGCCAATTGCTTCCTTCGCAGATGGCTTAACAATCAATTCTATAAAGCCGCTTTTTCCGAAGATGAGCGCGATGCCGTGATACTTTCCCATATTGACAACAGCTTGGCTCAATCACGTGATGACTGGGTCCGTTGTGAAGGTAAACCCACCGAAGACTATGTTTTCCTGCTTTCCTACGCAGAAGGCGTTCGTTACTTCAAAGATGACAAAGACCGTCAATGTATTCCTACCGCTTTCGCGTTACGGGCTGGCGCACAGGATAGTTCCGGTTTCCTGGTCGATGGTCAGCGTCCTTGTTGGTATTGGTTGCGCACCCCCGGTCATAATGCCCGTAATTCCTGCGTAGTCATTGATAGCGGAATTCTTAAAAATCAGCATGTCAACAGAAAACATTTTTCTGTTCGTCCTTGTATCAATCTTGACCTTTCAAAAGCCGGTTATTGATCTTTTTGTAAAGACGGTGCGCTTGCATCGTCTTTTTTCTTTTTTACGGTATCCCTCATGGATGCTTGCTTCTCATTCTTTCATTTGATATAATAATTGTACATTAAAGTATGAAAAGAGGTTGTTCACCGTCTATTCTTTCCAATTGATACGACATACGAATATAAAATACCGTGATTCGCTTGATCGGCTTGGTTGTAATGAACTTTCTGCCATGCTTTTTTCATTGGGAATCAACTCCCCTGTTTCTGTCAAAAAGCTTGGCGGTGCCTCTTTTATCTTTTTTGAATCCAGACCTTTGTCCGAAAGTGAATTACTCTATCTATCTGCTCACAGTGCCGTTGTTTTTATGGGCGAATATATAAACGGCCTTATAAAGCCGATCGATATCCAATCAATAGACTACCTTCCTGAAGATCTTCCTGAGATTCTGAAATATAAAGGCAAGACAGGTACGACATTTACAAAATTGATGATCAATGTTGCTCTCTCCTACTCCGTTTTCGCACATGAGAATGTTGCCGGCCTTACTGTAATGGATCCCGTTTGCGGCAAAGCCACCACTCCTTTCTGTGCCCTGCAACGCGGCATGAATGCCTGTGGCGTTGATATTGATACTGGTGATCTGAAAGAAGCATCAGACTATTTCAGCCGTTATCTCAAGTATCACACCTTAAAACATACAGAGAAGCATCTTTCCGAAACAGTAGGCAAAACACCTGTACCCTCCACAGTTTTTACCTTTGCAAATACGAAAGAAGCTTGGCAGGCCGGTGATACGCATACATTCACTCTTTATCAGGCAGATACAGCTCTTTGTGATAAACTATCGCGAAAGAACAAAGTTCATCTTATCGTTGGAGATCTACCGTATGGGATCCAGCATGCTCCTGTAGCCGGTAAAAAACCGGAGTCCTTTATGTCGCTGCTCAATCGTAGTCTTCCATCCTGGTATCAGTCTCTTTTACCTGGTGGAGCGATTGCCCTTAGCTTCAACACGCTAACGCTTCCATCTGATCGTGTATCGGAAGCGCTTGAACATGCAGGTTTCATTGTTTGTAGCGATCCAGTTTCTAAAGGATTCCGCCACGAGGTCGAGCAAGCGGTCATCCGCGATGTTGTCTTTGCAGTTAAATCAACCGTTTTGAATACCCCAAAGGAGGTACCTCACTCATGACCCTCGATGAATTGAAATCAAGCACTGTACTTGAATTGCGTAAACTGGCAAAAGAGAATGGTATTGTTTTAGGCACCGGTCTGCCCAAGGCAGATATTATACGAAAGATTTCTGCGGTACTTTGTCCTCCTGCAGATGATGATTTCACAATCGAGACGACAGTCGAAGCGCCCTCTGTCAAACAGGTTTCACCGATCTCTGTCGTTACTTCCTCAAACGTGGAAGAGAAGCCGATTCCAAAGTATAGCGCCAAGCCTGCATATCAGGCTCCGATCAGTTATCAGGCCCGTCCGTCATGGCAAAGCAGCCCTGCTTCCACCCGCTCCGGCGCTGATAATCAAACCTGGCAGGCTCCTCCAGCCCGGCCGACCAACTTTACGCCCCGGTTTGGTCCTGCAGCTTCCCAGCCGCCCAAAGTACAATCATACCAACCCACCGTAACAGAAGAAGAATCCTCAGATACTGTACAATCTTTCACACCCGCTCCTTCTGCTGTTCTGCCGGAGCGCAGGTTTGGCGGTGGATTTGGCCCTTCTGCTGTAAGCGACGCAAAAACCAGAACCACTCCGCCTGCTTTCGGTCCCTCTGGTTTTTCACGTACACCCGTATACTCTTCAGCTCCTGCTACCAGAACGGCTGCCTCATGGCAACCGTCCACCCAACGTCAGGAGAGTCCCTATATGCCGCCGCAACCTCAAGAGCTCGGCATCACGCCCCCCACGTTAGAAGAGCTTCTCGCTTCCGGGGACTATGTCGATGGCGAAGGTATTTTGGAGCTTCATCCCGATGGATACGGTTTCCTGCGTTCCAAGGCATTTCTGCCCTCTTCGCGGGATATCTATATCTCGATGGCACAGATCCGCCGCTTTATGCTTCGAAGCGGGGATTTGATTGCAGGTAAGGTTCGTTCTCAACGCGAAGGCGATAAATATAGCGCAATGTTATATATTACCTCTGTAAACGGTATTCCCATGGAAGAAGCAACAGACCGTATACTTTTTGATGACTTGACCCCGATTTATCCTACCCGGCACATTGATCTCCAACCTCATGACCGTTCAAAGCGCCGTGAGATTCGTCTGATCGATTTGATTGCCCCTATAGGATTTGGTCAACGTGGATTGCTTCTTTGCCCGCCTGAAACCGGAAAACGTGATTTGATTCGTGATATGGCCAATACGATCACAGAGAACTACCCGGATGTCCAGGTCATGGTTCTTCTGATTGATATGACGCCCGAGGACGTCACTCTGATTCGAGATCAGATCACCTGTCAGGTGCTGGCATCCACATTTGACCAATCCCCTGAAAATCATCTTCGATTGGCAGAGTTGGTCTTGGAGCGTGCAATGCGTCTCGTAGAGCAGAAGAAAGATGTCGTCATTTTTGCAGACAGTCTGACAAAACTGGCAAAAATCTATTCCACAGCCGCTGCTCAGCAGGGTCGTTCCCTTCCTGGCATGGTCAATCCTACAAGTCTGTTTAAGGCTAAGCATCTTTTCGGTTCCGCACGTTGCATGAAGGAAGGCGGAAGTCTGACAGTTATTGCTTCCATGGATATCCATACCGGTTCCAAAGTTGATGATTCAGTCGTAGAAGAATTCAAGGGAACCGCCAATATGGAACTGACACTGGACGAACATGTAGCCCGTCAGGGAATCAAACCCGCGCTCAACCTCCAGCAGTCCTTTACAAAGAATACTGATATTTTGCTTGATGACGCCCACCTGGAAGGTCTGCGTTGTGTACGTGCCATGATCGGTCAAAGCAGTTCCGCCACCGTTATCCCTCAATTAATGAATATGATGGATAAAGTAGATACCAATGCGGATCTTTTGCTTAAGATGAAAGATTGGTTTGCAATGATGAATAAAAAGTAAAAATGGTTCCTGAATATTGTAAAAAATACTTGCATTCAAATAACGAATATGTTAAAATACTTTTCGTGCCATATAGCGCCATTGCATACGCGAAAGAGGTGAAACAGCAATGAAGGAAAAGATCCATCCCCAGTACGGTAAGTGCATCGTTCGCTGCGTATGCGGTGAAACGTTTGAAACCGGTTCTACCAAGAAAGAGATGAAAGTTGATATCTGCTCCAAGTGCCATCCTTTCTATACCGGTAAGCAGAAGCTGGTTGATACGGGCGGACGTGTTGATCGTTTCAAGAAGCGTTTCGGGCTCGAATGATTTCTACAGCATCAGGGCATCTTTTCGATGCCCTGTTTTTTGTTAAAGGTTTTTTCTGATTCATGTCGAATTATTAATCGTTTACAGTATTTCCCTCATTCTTTAGGAGGTCTGTTATGAAAAAAGATTCCTGCCCCAAGAAAGTAGATATCGGCGGTCAAGCCGTGATGGAAGGCGTCATGATGCGCGGCCCAAAGTCCACTGCCATTACTGTGCGCAGGTCTGACGGAACTTTAGTTTCCAAATACGAACCTTTTGTTCCTGTCAGTGAAAAGCATCCATGGATGGGTAAACCTTTCATTCGCGGCGCAGTCAATATGGCTACCATGCTTTCCTATGGCATGACCACGCTTGAAGATTCCACCAAGATGCTCGGTATCATGGACGAGGAACCTACCAAGTTTGAATTATGGTTATCAAAAAAGTTTGGCAAGAGTGTCGATAAGATCGTCATGGGCGTTGCCATCGTTTTGGCGGTCGTTCTCTCCGTCGGTCTTTTCATCGCAATTCCTTCTTTGATTGAGAATTGTCTTAAGAACGCGGGCATGTCCGCTCTTGGCTACACGCTGATTACAGGTATCGTCAAGATTTTGATTCTTGTCGGTTATATGCTTTTCTGCGGTAAAGTACCCGATGTCCGCAGAACATTCCAATACCACGGTGCCGAACATAAAACGGTATACTGTCATGAAGCCGAACGTCCTCTGACGCCAGAAAATGCCCAGCAATACTCTACGCTGCATCCACGTTGCGGCACAGCTTTCCTGTTGATCGTTTTCTTCATCAGTATCCTTCTTTTCCTTGTGCTCAATTGCACCCTTCTGAAGAACGTGACCAACTATTTCCTTCGTCTTTTCTGTCATCTGCTGATGTTGCCCATTGTTGCCGGTGTCAGCTACGAGGCTCTTAAAGGTTTAGCTCATTCCGATTCCAAGATTGCCAAGGTCCTTCGTTGGCCGGGACTTCAGATGCAACGGCTGACCACTCGTCAGCCTGATGCTTCCATGCTGGAATGCGCGATTGTTTCGATGAATCTCGTTCTCAATGGCGGTCTCCCTGCTCATGCACCACGCACTGAAGAAGGTTGGGCTATTCTGCATAGCTATAAGGAATCTGAGAAAGACTATGTTCCTGCGGACGAACCCGCCACTGTTTCAGAAGAAGCTGCTTCTGACAATAATATCAAAGAAGCATTAAAATCTTCGGAGGTTGACGCGTGACTCCCCGTGCGCTGATCCTTCAAACTTCAGCGGCTTTCCGTCGTTTCGGAATACCGGATCCCGAGACGGATGCCGCCTTTTTATTGAGCTATCTGACTGGCCGTCCTCCCCTGGAATTACGGATGGACATGGACCACTCACTTCCACCGGAAACTATCAAAGCCTATGAAGCACTCTGTCATGAACGTGAAAATCGGATCCCCCTTCAATATCTGATGCATTATCAATATTTCAACGGTCATCAGTATCATGTCGATTCGCGAGTGTTGATTCCACGTCCTGAAACAGCGGAAATCGTATCTTTTCTCATTGAGCGTTTCTCATCCTCCCACGGTCTTCGGGTACTCGATCTTTGTTGTGGAAGCGGATGTATCGGCATTGAACTTTCTCTATCTCTGCAAGAAGCTACAGTCACCTGTGCAGATCTATCTTTGGACGCGCTTTCTGTAGCTAAGCGCAATGCTGAGAATCTTGGTGCTACTGTCAACTTTGCACAAGGTGATCTTTTCAACGCAGTTCCTGACCAGATATACGATCTCATTGTTTCCAATCCGCCTTATATTCCTTCTTCTGAGTGTGATGTGATCCAACCTGAAGTTGCCTTTGAACCGCGAATGGCTCTTGACGGCGGGACCGATGGTTTGGATTTCTATCGTGCAATCATTTCCAATGCATCATCTCATTTATCACCGGGCGGGATGATTGCCTTCGAGATTGGTGAAGGAGAAGCAAAGTATATCGTCGATCTTTTACGGGAAGCTTCATTTGATTCTATCCTGATTCGCAATGATTTCAGTGGAATTGACCGTATGATTGCAGCTTGTAAACCCTAGGAGGTGCTTTCATGTTCCAAAGACTTGAACAGTTGAGTGACCGGTATATTGAACTTACAGAGTCGATTGCTCAGCCTGAAGTCATTGCCGATTTTTCTCTTTATCAGTCGTATCTCCGTGAACGCGCGTCTTTGGAGGAGACAATCAAAACGTGGCATCGTTATCAGGTCGTTGTTGCCCAGCTGGAAGACGCACAAAATATGGCGTCCGATCCGGAAATGTCAGATATCGCTGAAGAAGAGATTCGTACTCTTTCCGATGAACAAAGCGAACTTCTTACCAAGCTTAAATTGCTTCTTGTACCCCCAGATCCAATGGATAAAAGAAATGTTTTTCTGGAATTACGAGCCGGTGCAGGCGGTGATGAAGCTGCGCTTTTTGCTTCTGACCTTCTTCGGATGTATCTTAAATATGCTGAAGCGCATCGTTTGCAAACAAGGATCCTCAATCTTTCAGACACGGATCTTGGCGGTATCAATGAAGCGCTTGTCTATATCACAGGCGAGAAACCCTTTGGTACTCTGAAGTATGAAAGCGGCGTACATAGTGTGAAACGTGTCCCTATCACAGAGAGCAGCGGACGGATCCACACATCCACAGTCACTGTTGCTGTCCTGCCCGAAGCTGAAGAACAAGAAGCCAATGTCAGTTGGAACGATGTTCGGGTCGATGTCTATCACGCATCCGGTCATGGCGGTCAGGGCGTTAACACAACTGATAGTGCTGTCCGACTGACACACATTCCTACAGGCCTTGTAGTCACCTGCCAGGATGAGCGCAGTCAGTTGGAAAACAAAGCAAAAGCCATGAAAGTACTTCGTTCCCGTCTGATGGAACGGGCTGTAGCCGATCGTGAAAGTAAGCGAGTGCAGGAACGCCGAATTCAAATCGGTTCTGGTGATCGCAGCGAAAAGATCCGAACCTATTACTTTAACCACGATTATGTTACGGACCACAGGATCGGCCTCACAGTCAACCGCGTGGATAACATTATGAATGGTGAATTGGATCCGTTCTTCGAAGCGCTAACGCTTGCAGACAAAACACAAAAACTTCAATCAATCAAAGAAGGATGAACAATGAAAACTCAGGTTTTGCTTCCTGATCCACAATCAATTACACTGGCAGCAGATTTGTTTAAGAATGGCCAATTAGTCGGTTTTCCTACAGAAACTGTATACGGTCTTGGCGCCAATGCATTCAACAGCGATGCCGTTCGTTCCATCTTCGCTGCGAAAGGCCGCCCCGCCGATAATCCACTGATCGTTCATATTTGGAATCGTTCCCAGCTGGATGATCTCTGTGAGATTCCTCCGTTGAATGTGAAACTTATGGATGCTTTTTGGCCCGGTCCTTTGACTTTGCTTTTTCCTCGCAAACAGACTGTTCCCGATGTTGTCACCGCTGGATTGTCCACCGTAGCCATCCGTATGCCTTCTCATCCCGTGGCTTATGAGATGTTAAAAGCATGCAATCTTCCAATTGCCGCCCCCAGTGCAAATCTCTCCGGTAAGCCAAGTCCAACCAGAGCTTCCCACGTTTTCAAAGATATGAACGGAATTATCCCTCTGATTTTGGATGGAGGAAATTGTGATGTTGGTCTGGAATCTACCGTAGTAGATGTTTGCCATGGTCAGCCAACGATTCTGCGCCCGGGTGGAGTCACACAGGAAATGCTTGAAAGTGTACTTGGATGTCAAGTGGCCATCGCAAAAAGTACTTTGGAGCCGCTGGCTGAAGGTGAAAAGCCGCTTTCGCCCGGCATGGCCTACAAACACTATGCGCCAACCGGTAGTATTGTTCTGATCACCGGAGAAGAGCAAAACGTACTGTCCGAGATGCGCCGTCTTGTCCAGGCGGATACTGAATACGGGTTCAAATCTTGTGTTATGTGCTTTACGGAACATGTTGAAGCATTGCGCGACTGTCATCCGCATGATTTCGGTTCCTGTCATTCTGACAAGGAAGTAGCAAAACGTCTTTTTGATATCTTGCGTCAATTGGACGACGAGGCAATGGAACGGATCTACAGTGAAGTCGTTTTCCCGGAAGGAATGGGCCTTGCAGTCATGAACCGGCTCGGTCGCGCTGCGGCTTTCCGCACGATCAAAGTATAATAGAACCCCTGCAATTCGAAAGTACCGACACTTTTTTATGTGTCGGTACTGTTTGCTTATCCAACCCTATCCATTTATGATCCTGTCGATTTCTTTTTCTGTAACAGATGGGAATATTTCTTTCAGTCTGTTCGCAATTTTTGTTGCACTCACAGATACTTTTTCACCGTATGCCGAGGTTACCCATTCCCTACCCCATAGATGTTCAGGCTTGCAATATACGCTCACCGGCCATCCGTACGGTTCCATATTCCGATTGATTTTACATTGAAAGTCACAGATGCATAAATAGAAATTCATTTGCAAAGAAGTAATCACGCCTTCGAAGTTTTTCTCGCCGCCCTTAACGAATCCTGCCTGTTGTTTGACATCTGCGGACATCATTTCATCTTTTTCATCAAACAGCTTCATGATCTTCATTTGACGCAGGGATGCTTTTCCATCTTCCCACCACGCATCAAAATCATATCCGTTTCTACGTACATTGGCAAAAGTCGGTATCCATTTTTCAGAAATATACCCGGCTTTTTTATCAAAAAATTTACCATAGGCAATCTTGCCAGTATTTGCAATCACTTTGCGCCATTCCCATGGGTCTTTAACAGGATCCCCACTCCACCAATCTTCTGATACCGTATATTCCTCCACAGAAAAACCGGGAATACTGTTTTTAAAAAGCGGCAGAAAACCGTACTTGTCGATCATCTTATGAAGATCATCCGCGCTATGGATACAATTGGGATCATCCCGTTTTAAGCCGTGCATGATCCATGTTCCTTCTTCGTTATCCATGGGATCCCTTCTTTTTCTTTTGATTATAAAGAAACGGCATTCCTATCTTTTCGGATAAAAATACCGTTTCATATATTGTTATTCGTTGGGCAGTACAATCAGTTTTTCTTTGTCTTCGTCATTCAGATTGTTCAAGATCTGTTTTCTGACTTCCTCAAGATCCGCAGTGATCTGCTCTCCTGTACGCATGTCCTTAAGAGTCAGTTTTCCGGTAGTCACTTCATCTTCACCGATAAAGACAACAAACGGAATGGACAACTTATTGGCATAGTCAAGCTTAGCTTTAGTCTTTTTCTTTTCCACAAAAATCTGTGTGGAGATTCCGGCTGCGCGTAGTCCTGCGGAAGATTCAACAGCATAAGACATATCTTCCGTCATCGGAACGATCAGCACATCCGTCGGATAAGTGACATTCTTGTTCAGATATTCTTTGTCGCAAAGGATGAAGAACAAACGGGTCAAACCGATGGACATGCCAACTCCGGGCAGCTTCTGCTTGGTGTAATAGGAGGCAAGATTGTCATATCGACCGCCACTGCAGATGCTCCCGATTTCCGGATGTCTGTTGAAGGTTGTTTCATAGACCGTACCCGTATAATAGTCAAGTCCTCTGGCAATCGTGAGATCGATCCGGTAATACCCATCCGGAACTCCAAACTTGCCTACATAGCGGATCACATCTTTCAATTCGTTTAAGCCTTCATCAAACTTTTCGCTTTGCCCCTGATACTTATCCAGCATAGCAAAAGTTTCTTCATTGCTGCCCTTGAAGCAAAGTACATCCAAAACATTAACCACTGTTTCGGTCGGAATGCCTTCTTCTTCGAGCAGTTTGACTACGTTATCTTTACCGATCTTATCAAACTTGTCGATCTCGTGCAGGATATCTGCTGCTTTATCACTTACGCCAAAGATTTCAAACAATCCATTCAGTAAACGTCGATTGTTGATGCGCACAGTGAAATCATCCAGTCCCAGTTTTGTGAATGCGGTATAGATGATACTGGGGATTTCTGCATCATTCAGAATGTTCAGTTCATTGTTGCCGATAATATCGATATCAGCCTGATAAAACTCGCGAAAACGACCCCGTTGCGCTTTTTCTCCACGATAGACTTTCCCGATCTGGTACCTTTTGAAGGGAAAAGAAACTTCGTTCGCGTGCAGAGCAACATATTTAGCTAGCGGAACAGTCAGATCAAAACGCATCGTAATATCGGTATCGCCTTTATTAAAGCGGTAGATTTGTTTTTCTGTCTCCCCGCCGGCTTTTGCCAGTAGAATTTCGCTCTTTTCAAGTACAGGCGTATCAAGTGGAAAAAAACCATAGAGATGATATGTATCTTCCAGTGTTCTCTTGATCCGGTTGAAGATCACCTGATTTTGAGGAGAGAGCTCCATAAAACCCTGCAACGTACTCGGCGTGATAATATCTGCCATTTCATTCCCTCATTTCAAAGCATATTCCGAAAATGCATGCGTATATTGAAAAACAAAGTCATTTTCTCATATTCACCTGACCTTGTCAATCAAATCACTGGATTTTCATTGTCTACATCTGTAATGGCACATAATTGGGCAATATTTGTTAGCCATTAAGAAAACCCGTGTTCTTTCGAACACGGGCAAAATAACCAATTGAGGAATCAGCGCTTGCTGAACT
>JAZUFB010000147.1:0-8842 GCA_045640475.1 Clostridia bacterium | reverse complement strand
CGGCCTCAACAACATCCGCATCACCCCGCTCGGCAAGACCTTCAAGTATGTCGGCTACGGCAACTATACCGAGATTCTCCTGGCCGACGCCCAGTTCCTGCCGGATCTGGTGGACTACATCCTTTCCACCCTCATCTCCGTGCCGGTCATCGTGGTCTTCGCCCTCCTCATCGCCATCATGCTCAATCAGAAGATCCGCGGTAAGAGCTTCTTCCGCCTCATCTTCTTCCTCCCGGTGATCATCGTTTCCGGCCCGATCCTCGGCATGCTCACGGAGCAGGGAGCCTCCTCAGTCTCCGCCATCGATACCCAGGCGGTCACCGCGGCAATCTCGTCCTTCCTCCCGCCCCTGCTGGCAAACCCGATCTCCTCCCTGTTCCAGAATATGATCACGATCCTCTGGTACTCTGGCGTGCCGATCCTGATTTTCCTTTCCGCCCTCCAAAAGATCGACACCAGCCAATATGAGGCCAGCTACATCGACGGTGCCGGTGGTTGGGAAACCTTCTGGAAGATCACGCTTCCCTCCGTCAAGCCCATGATCCTCCTGTGCTGCATCTATACGATCGTGTTCATCTCCTCAAATGATCAGAACACGCTCATCAACCTCATCAAGGCTTCCATGTTCTCCGGCACCAAGGAGAAGGGTTACGGTTACGCTTCCGCGATGGCCTGGCTCTATTCCCTGGTCGTTCTGCTCATCGTCGGTGTTTTCGCCCTCATCCTCATGAATCGCAAGGACAAGTATGAGAAAGAAGCCCGCCGGACCGACCGTGCCCTGCGTAAGGAAAAGCGCAAGGTCAAAAAACTGCAAAGGAGGCAGGCACGCCATGCGAACCGCTATTCCCACGTCTGATGCTCCCGCTGTGCATCCTGCGCCCGCGCGTCTGAACCGGGACCGGATCCGCAAGTTTTTCCTCGGCACCCGCTCGAAAAACGGCTTCCTGAAGGTCCTTTTCATCTATGCCCTGCTCATCTGCATCGGCTTCATCTATCTGTACCCGATCCTGCGGATGCTCTCCGTCAGCTTCATGTCTTTGGATGACCTGCTCGACAGTTCCATCCAGTGGATCCCCTCCGCCCTGTCCCTGGCCAACTATCGCCAGGCCGCGGCCAGCATGGACTATATGAAGTCCTTCTTCCAATCCTTGCTCATCACGGGCGTCCCCACGCTGTGCAATCTGCTTTCCTGCTCCCTGATCGGTTACGGTCTGGCGCGTTTCCGTTTCCATGGCCACGGGCTCATCATGGCGATCATCCTGTTCACCTTCGTTCTTCCAAGCCAGATCGTCATGATCCCAACCTATGTCCTGTATTCCGATATGGGCATCCTCGGCACTGTCTGGAGCTTCATCCTCCCGGCGCTGGTCGGCCAGGGCCTCAACGCCCCGATCTTTATCCTCATCTTCTGGCAATTCTTCCGCACTGTACCCAAGGCGCTCATTGAGGCCGCCATGATCGACGGTGCCGGCTATTTCCGCAGCTTTTTCCGCGTGTCCCTGCCCTCCGCCGCTCCGGCATTCATCACGGTGAGCCTGTTCTCTTTCGTCTGGTACTGGAACGAGAGCTACCTCACCGAGCTCTATGTCCACGGCGTCCTCAGCAATTCCGGCCTCACCACGCTGATCATCCAGCTGCGCAATTTTGCCTCCAATTATTCCTCCTACGCGACCACCGCCGTTTCCGGCGCCACCAGTCTGAACGAGGCCATCCGTATGGCCGGCACCCTGTTGGCGGTCCTGCCCCTCCTGATCCTCTATTTTGTCCTCCAGCGCCATTTTGTGGAGAGTATCGATCGCACCGGCATCACCGGCGAATAAGGGAAATATTTTTTTCAGATTCCGGCAAGTTTTCCTTCCTCTCCCGCGTTTATTCATTGAACAGGATCGATCACGCAACAGAGGAGGCGCCCCTCATGAAAAAGTCCCTTGCTTTCGCCCTGACGCTTGTCATGGTGTTCACTGTTGTTTCCGCCGCTTTTGCCTACAGTTGGTTCGATAACACCTACCCCCTGTACAAGGTCGAAAGTGACGAAGGACAGTGTCCTCTTTACGACCGTCCCTCCGGCGACGGGCATGATCTGGGTCCCTGTAAAAACGGGGATCAGGTGCGCGTCATCTGGGATAATGGCAACGGCTGGCTCTATGTCGTCTGTACCAACGGCCGGGAAGGCTATATCCCCTCCTCCGTGCTGAAGCCGGTCCGTTCCAAGTCCTCCCGTCCCGTCTGTGTCGTCTGCAGTGCGGATCTCCGGGGTTCCTGCGCCATGCTGGATCAGCCATCCGAAACTGGGTTCGAGCTGTGCCGTCTGAACGATGGTGAATCCGTCGAGATCGTGGATTGGGATGTAAGTGAAGCCTTCGTCCAGGTCCTGTACCCCCGCACCGGCGAATGCGGCTATCTCCGCAAGGCCGACCTCCAACCCTGCAACTGACTGAATCATAAAGCAAAGCGCTGTCCGGGCAGGACAGCGCTTTGTTCACTCCGTATAAAAAGGACCGCGGCAGGTCTTTTCCTGCTGCGGTCCTTTGTGTCATCCGTCAATATTCCCCAGCCACTGGGCTGCCTTTCGGTTCAGGTTCCTCTCGCTCAGCACCGCGCCGCCCCAGGCGACCAGTACCAGCCCGATCGCGATCAGCGTTGCATACAGCACAGGCTTTTCCGGCAGAGAGATCGCCACCAGGAAGGGCATCGCCAGGAAGAGGATAAATGCCACCAATACCCCCACAAACCAGATGATCGTCCCCCGCGTGTTGGACTTCGCTACAGAAGCTTCGCTTTCCCAGTGCAGGTTAGGCTTTTTCAGGTCATGTCCCGCTTCCAGGTTCACCATGATCACCACCAGTGCCGCCGTCAGCAGGATGCAGATCAGCGCGCACAGAGGCGTCACGGTCCCCATCGCGCACAGCACAATAGCCGCCACGATCTCGTATCCGACACTGCCGATCCCGCTGACCGCCAGCACCGCGTTCCGCTTTCCGAACACCTGCAGGCGATAGGATACCGGCACCATTTTCAGATAATAGAAGCTCGCTCCTTCACGGGAGAGCAACGTTCCCGCCAGGCAGCTGAGACCCACCGTGCTGCACGCGGCCATCAACGCGACCGCGACGCTGCCGGAGAGCATGATCAACGAACGGATCATCTCCGCCTGCTCCGGCGAATCGCCCATCGGCATTTCAAACGCCATCTCGTTCTTCATAAAGAAAGTCGCCAGCAGGATCACAGGCCATACCAATGCCAGCAGCCATCCGTTGGTCAGATACGCCGGATTCCGGAAAATCAGCCGCAGGTCGCGCCGTGTATACGCGCTCAGCACGCTGCGTTGTCTGCACGCGCGGTCCATCGCGTCCGTTCCGAGGTTTCTCCGTTTGGCGCTCGAATCCTGCATGTTCAGCGCGGCCCGCAGATACAGCATGTCGCTCACGAAAAGGTACAGCATCCCGATTGCCGCCGTGATACCAAGCGCGATCAGCAGGTTCAGCGCCACATCCTTTCCTGCCATCATCTTTGTCACAAACGGGATCACGGGGATCACAGCCGAAGGCCCGCTGAGGGCATTCACCACAACGCCCGCGGTTTCCTTGACCGTTTCGGTATCCATCATGCCCGATTTGTTGATCAGCAGATATCCGATCAGTACCGCGAAACCCAGCAGGGCCCCGATCACGGCCATCATCTCGCGGTTCCGTGCGATCCGGAACACGGTCATGATCAGGATCGCCAATATACCCGCCACCGCGACCGCCACCACGGGCAGTAACAGGTCTGCCGTGATCAGCCCGATCCAGTAGCCTGCGCCTTGCGCTTCCCCGCTCCCGACCACAAAACCGGTTCCAAAGGGGATCAGGATCATTGTGCACAGGATTGCCGTCGTCTTCAGCGCGTTCATCGTCCGGGCCAAAACGATCTGGCGCGGTGAGAATGGCAAGCTCAACAGATAAGGCAGATCCGAAGAAAGGAACATGCTACTGATCAAATCCATCAGCGCCATCAGCGCCATCACAAAGGTCACGATCAGGAACAGAGTCGCCATAAAGGGCTCCACTCCGCCCAACAGGATGGACAGCGGGCCAAAGAACTTCCCCACGAAGAACAGCGCCACCGGCAGGATCAATCCGCCTGCCACATAAAGCAGCAGTGTATTGTCGCCTTTCAGGTCTGCTTGCTGGTCCTGCTTTTCGTTACCTTTTCCGCATTTTCTCAAAACGCGGGCCAGAAGAAGAAATTGCTTCATTCCCTTCAGGCCTCCGTTTCGGGTTCCATAGGCGCCTGCTTTTCACCGGTCAGGTCCAGGAAGATCTCCTCCAGACCCGTTCCCGCCGGATATCCGCTTCTGAGTTCGTCCAGCGTTCCGGTAAAGCGGATCTCTCCCTGCCGGATCACGGCGATGCGGTCGCACAGTTTTTCCGCCACTTCCAATACATGGGTGGAAAACAGTACGCTGTTTCCGGCGTCGGCATGCTCACGCATCATCTTTTTCAGTTCAAAGGCGCTCTGCGGGTCCAGTCCCAGCAGCGGTTCATCCAGGATCCAGATCGGCGGCTTATGGATCAGCGCGCCCATCACCATGATCTTCTGGCGCATACCATGGCTGTAGGAAAGGATCTTACTGTTCAGCGCGTCCGCGATACCGAAGCGGGTCGCGTATTCCTCGATAAATTCCCGCCGGCCTTCAGAAGGCATGCCGTAGATATCCGCCATAAAGTTGAGATACTCGATGCCTTTCAGCCGCAGCATATGATCCGGCGAGTCGCTCACATAGCCAAAGGTTCTCTTGGCTTTCAACGGATCCCTGGTAATATCAAACCCGTTCAGCTTCACCGTACCGGCGGTCGGGCGCAACACACCCGTGATCATTTTCAGATGGGTCGTCTTTCCGGCGCCGTTGGGTCCAATAAAGCCCATGATCGCGCCGTCTGGCACGTTCCAAGTGCAGTCGTTGACCACATTGCGGTCCCCATAAGTCTTGGTCAGGTGTGAGATCTCGATCATGCGCTTATCCTCCGCGTTCTCTTGTTAAGGTTTATTTCTTGATCATTTTTTTGTTCATCGGAAGGGAGATCAAAAGAATGACCACAATGACGACTCCCGCGAGGATCAGTCTCTGCGGCCAGGTCCATCCCAGCATTCCGGTCACTTCGATCGCGATCATGGCCAGCCCGATCAGCACACTTTGAAGGCCGATGATCGGCAGGCAGCTCTGGACAGATTCAGGCGTATACTTATCGTATCCCTTTTCCATTCCGCCATAGAACTTCTTCGTCACCAGGGTCATGATCCCGGTGATCAGGCTGTAGATGCCCATTCCGATCAGGACGATCGCAAAGATATCAAGTTTTCCGCTTCCTTCCGCCACAGCCGCGGTTTCTTCCGCCGCTTCCGCCAAACAACGAGTGATCCACATAATTATTTGTCCCCTTTCAATTCCATTTTTGACCATTATACAATACATTCCCGATCCATCGCAATCCAAAAGTACATACCGGATCGCGATTCAGATGTACATACGTATTTCCTCGGATAAATAGCTACAAACACGTCACTTCTTCGTGCCAACATCCTGTATACACTGTGATTTTTCGTGCTCCGGTCCTCTTGCTTAAAATGCTGTGACCCTGTATAATAAGGTTATTGAACCTGGCTTAAGCCGGGAATCGGAGGTGCTTTTTGGAATCGGTCGCGTAAAGGACAGGAACCGGTAACAGATATGGCGGTGGCATGGCCGCGTGTTTGCTTTACCGTTCTTTGGGCGCGGATCGTTCCAGGGGAGGCCTCTTTTTTGATGCCTCTTTTTCCCTCCGGCCCGGCTGTCCGTTTTCTCATCCCATGCATATCCCATCTCTGACAAACATACGAATCTACCCAAAGGAGAGAAAACGACATGAATCAGAATATGACCCTTGAGATCCGCAAAGAGACCGAGCAGGACTATTTCGCCACCGAGGCCATGGTCCGCCGCGCATTCTGGAACAAACACCGTCCCGGCTGCGATGAGCATCTGATGGTGCGTGCCATGCGCTCCCATCCGGATTTCCTTCCGGAATTCAGCCGCATCGCTGTCTGTGGCGACAAAGTCGTCGGCCTCATCAACTATTTCAAATGTAAGATCCTTTACGAAGGCAGGGAGATCACTGTCCCCTCCTTCGGTCCCCTGTGTGCCGATCATGCCTTTAAAAACCTCGGCATCGGCCGCCGTCTGCTGGCGGAGACTCTGCCTTTGCTGAAGGCCGCGGGCTATCCCGGTGTCATCATCTTTGGCGAGCCGAACTATTATCCCAAGCGGGGTTTCGTCCGCGCCGGCTCCCTGGGCCTCACGGACATGGAAGGCAACGCCTGGGATGCTTTCCTTGCCTATGAATTCGAGCCCGGTTCCCTGCGCATGCCCGGTGGCAGGTTTCTGGAATCCACGCTGACCGAAGGCTTCCCTCACGAAGAACCGTTCCCGCCGGAACCCGACCGTCCCTTCGAAAACCTGCCCAAAGCCATCCGTCCCTGCCAGTGGACCTATGATAACGCTTCCGAAGAAAAGAACGGTTATTCACTGATGTACGCCGTGCAGGATCCCCGCGCTTTTGATTTCCTGTTCGCGCGCTATATTGCGGAGCTTTCCCGTTGGGATGAAAGCCTCACGCGTCACGATCCCGCCGCCATGGTCCGGGATCTTCGTGCGGATCCGAACAAGGCCACTTATCTCATCATGAAAAATGGCGCGCCCATCGGTCTCCTCGTCACCTCCGTTCCCGGACCCGAGGACGAGGCGGATGGCTGTGCCGCCTATCTGGAGGAGATCTGGATCCGTCCGGAAAACCGCGGTCAGGGTATCGCGAAGGATATCTTCCTCCGCTTCCTGCGCCAGCAGACCGGCGCCACCGGCTTCTGCGCCATTCCCGCCAATCCCGCGGTTGAATTGTGGCGTGCCCTGCTGACAAAGGAAGGCTACGCTTTCACCGAAACAGCAGCAGATGAGGGGCTCATCTTCTTCCGTGTATCCCCGCATAACCTTGAGGATAAGTACCGCCGGTTCTTTACCGCCAATTATATGATGGGCCCCAACTCCCTGCTCCTGCTGGACGCCATGGTCAAACAGGAACCCTCTCTGGTCCACGGCAATGTCATGGATCTCGGTTGCGGCGAAGGCCTCACGACCCTGTATCTGGCCAAGGAGACCGGAGCCGATAAGGTCTACGCCGTTGACCTTTGGATCCCCGCCACGGAGAATATGAAGCGTTTCCGTGAAAGCGGCATCGCGGACAAGGCCGTCCCCATCCACGCGGACGCGCTTGCCCAGACCTTCCCGGATGATTTCTTCGATACCCTCATCAGCGTTGACGCCTATCACTACTTCGGCACGGAAGCCAGTGTCTTCGGCCAAAAGACCCTGCCCCTGATCAAACAGGGCGGCATAGTCCTGCTGGCCGTTCCCGGCCTCGCGCGCGAAATGACGCCTGAAGAAAGCACCCTCATGGATGAATGGGCCGGCGACGAAGCCTATATGTTCAAGGCCCCCGAATGGTGGCAGGCACACCTTGAAAAAGAAAGTGCCGGCCAGGCCACCGTCTCCGTCACCACAGTCCCGGATCCCGATCCCTTCTGGCAGGATTGGTACAAGACCGGTCACGAGTACGCCCTCCGCGACCGTGACTTTCTCGACCGTGGTTTGGGCAAGGTCATTACCTTCATCCTCATGACCGTCAAGAAGAACGGATAAGACCAAAGAAAACACCTGAGGCTCAACTCAGGTGTTTTCTTTATAGGGTCGAGGGCCAAGGGCCAAATATAGTCATATTTTTCTCAGTTCTTCGGGTTTCTGGCTTCCTTAATGAAAGCGACGCGCATCACGATCCACATGATACAGACACACACAGGCGCCAGCGCGTCCGTCCCCAGCAGGAACATCATCAGCACGGTCACCACCCACAGAAGGACGCACATCACAGAAGCAACATTATAGGCTTGGTAGGCAGCCCTGCCGATCGCGATCTTTTCCGCTTCGTCGCAGCTGTCACTCCATTGCTTGGAAAAGTTCGCGTCCAGCAGAGAGCCCTTCTTTTCCGGGTTCAGCGCTTTTACCAGGTCGATCGCCTTTTTCTGGATCACGAAGGAAAGCCACAGGCAGACCATAAACAAAGCATTTGACACCAGGAAAGCTATGGCCGATCCGTCTTCACACCGCAGGGACGCGAAGATCATCATCGCCTCCAGAATGCAGCACACAGGCATGATATGTCCGGTCCATTCCGTTTGCTTTTCCAGTTCCACGTTCAACTGGTCCTGCCGGTCAAAGTCTTCGGGATCCACGTTTTTCACTTCCTGCTCCAGCTTTTTCATCTTCGGCAGGCCGTAGACCGCAACAGCCACGGTCATCACGGCAAACAGGCCCAGGATAACATACACCGTCGCGGGCGCGATCCGCGTCATGAACGCTGCCGGATCCCAGCTTTCCCCTTTGGTCACCATGGCAATGCCAACGCCCACCAAGCCACCGATCACCATACAGGCAAGCATCACAAACCCAAACCTGAGCCATTTCTTCGTTTCTTTCGGTTTATTTGCGTTCATCGTTTTCATCCTCCACATATTCAAAAATATCTTCCACGGTCGCGCCACAAACTTTCGCGATCTTGAGCGCCAGCGTCACGGACGGCGAATAGTCGCCCCGCTCGATCTGGCTTACCGTCTGGCGGGAAGTGCCCACCATCTGGCCCAATTCCTGTTGGTTCACATTGATATGGGCCCGGTATTCCTTCAGATAATTTTTCAGCGGCATAGGATCCCTCCTTGGATCACCCATCATGATTCTGACAAAGTTACTTTGCAAAGTGACAAGTTTTCTTGTCAC
>JAZUFB010000146.1:0-20443 GCA_045640475.1 Clostridia bacterium | reverse complement strand
ATGTATGATACCTACGTCCGTCCAAGCTTTGGAAAGAAACTGATTTCACAGCTGAAGAAATCCGATGTGAAACGATTCTACAACTCGTTGGCTGATGAGAAAGGGCTTTCGGCTTCCACAATCGACAACATTCATACCGTGCTCCATCAGGTTTTCGCATTGGCGGTGGATGATTGTTACATCCGGAACAATCCGTCCGATGATGTGCTGCGGGAACTCAAAAAGACTCTGGATCTGAAGACGGAGAAACGGCGGGCACTCACCAAACCGGAACAGGATCTGCTGCTCAGATATCTTGATGAGAGTCCCATGTACCGGCACTGGTACCCGCTGATTGCCATCATGATCGGAACCGGAATGCGCGTGGGCGAAGTGACCGGCCTTCGCTGGTGCGATATCGATCTGGAACAAGGCATGATCGACATCAACCATACGCTGGTCTACTACGATCACCGCACCGACGGATTGCCGAAGGGCTGCTACTACAGCATCAACACCACCAAGACACCGGCGAGCATGCGTCAGGTACCGATGCTGGGATTCGTGAAGGAAGCGTTTCTGCGTGAGAAGGCGTTTCAGGAAGAGAATGATATCCGCTGCATGGCAAAGGTCAACGGATATACGGACTTCATCTTTGTGAACCGCTTCGGCCTGACCATGAGTCAGGCGACGATCAACAAGGCAATCGTTCGCATCATCCGCGACTGCAACGACAGTGTAGCGTATGGCAAAGACCCTTCCGGCACACGGCTTCCGCACTTCAGCTGCCATTCGCTCAGACACACGTTCACCACGCGTATGTGTGAGGCAGGCGTCAATGTGAAAGTCATTCAGGAGACCCTTGGTCACACGGATATATCCACTACGCTCAACATCTACGCGGACGTGACTAAGGAACTCAAGCAAAAGGAGTTTGCCGGTCTGGACGAGTTCTTCACAAGCGGTAAGTCATAGATCCGGCAGTTGCTCATTTGAGCCATAGGCCAAATAGGCCAAAAAGTAGGCCAACGGATACAAGGCCTGTAAAGACTTGCGAAGGACTTGCATGTTCTGACACGTTTTTCCGTAAAAGGCGATACGGTTATACAGACTTATGAGGACTTACATGAAAATCGGGAAGCGGGTCCCGACAATGAAGCCGCAGGAGTAAAAAACAGCCAAAAACCGCCGTATATGAAGGTTTTTGAGGGTTTTTGAAATTCTGGATAAGCCATTTAAGCCAAACTTAAGCCAATCGATGCAGAAAAATCTGCACACAATCAACAGGACAATGTAGTTCCGAAAACTTAAGCCACCGACTTTCGATGAGAAGGCCGGTGGCTTGTTTTATGTTGATTGCGCAGTATAGGATTGATTAGACATGTCACGCCGACTCCGGTAAATTGCCCTCTTCCCTTTTTGCTTCCGCGTTCTTAATGCCTGCTTCTTTATGCTTTTCCTTGAAAGCTTCATATTCTCTCACCAGTCGCCTACGCACTTCAACGGGGATTCCGGTGAGCTTTTCTTCTAAAGTCGCACCTTCTATTTCCGGATGCAGGGCAGCGTATTGTTCGGCTGTGACCATCAGATCCTCAGAGCTGCCGTAGACCTTGCATAAAGAAAGATACAACACACGCAGAGCGTAGTGCGGTTTGATCTGGAAATGTTCCGCGGTTTCTTTAAGTGTATGCGGCTCTTCAGCAAACAAGCCGAAATAGTAGTCCAGAAAAAGCTGGCTCCTCTCGTCCAGTCCGCGGATCCTGCCCATGCAGTCGGGATTCCCGGGATACTCATCCATGAATCGGAAACGCAGAGACGCTATCGGATCTTCGATTGTTTCTTCATACAGCAGTTCCCCGTTCTCATAAACAGACTCTCCGGGAGAGATCAACCGGTAATTTTCCTCATGGATGAGCCGCTGTTCGGCCGTATTCCTTTCACTGCGGATATAATCCCGCATCGCGTTGGTGACTGCTACCGCGGCATATGGGCGGAATCGCTCTTTTGCATCTGTATTGAATTCCTTTGCTGCGTTGAACAATCCGATGCATCCCTCCGTGTAAAGGGCAAAGGTGTCCGGCACGGCTTCACAACGCATGCGGTGCGCTGTCTGCCACAGGAGCTTAGTATATTCTTGCGCGAGGGTGTCGAAAGCAGCTTTGTCACCTGCCTGAAATTGCTTAACAAGCTTTCTGCTGTTCATTTCTATGCTTCTTTCCAAACCATTTCATAAGTGTCAATAACAGTTTTTTGCCCAGTTCAGCCACCTTCGGCGGAACATTCATGCCGTCCAGTGCCGCATCGATTACCGCATCCGCGTATGCTTCCGGATCCGGGTTTCCCGACCGTACCTGCTCAATTACAATCGGATTCTCCGTAACGTGCTCCGTGATTTCTTTTGTTCTTTGTTTTTGTGCATTAACACCCGATGCGGACTCCTGCCTGATTTCCCGCACCGATGCCATGAAGTATTTGTCTGTCAATTCTTCATCCGCCTGATACGGAGAACGTTTCAGAAGTGAGAGGTCTCTGCGGAGTCCCTTGACTTCCGGCTTTATTCGCAGTGCAAATTCCGACATGGAATCAATAAGTTGATTCTGCGCGGTGATGCCCTCCGCCAGAGTGCTGTCCATCATCTGACGGATATGGTATGTGGCGCGGGCAAAGTTATCGTTTGCCAGCAGCTTTTTCGTTGCTTCCGGATCGCACTTTCCAAAGTCAATGGTATTCCTTGTCCAACTGTTTGGCTCGTCTGTCAATCCCAGCAGAAAATCAGTGGTCACTCCGAAAAAATCGGCAATCGCGATGATCTGCGTGTAGTTCATGGAATCTGTCTTTTTGCTCAGAAATCTGCCGAGACGTGTTCTTTCATCGCCGGTCGCGTTGGCGAGCTGCTCCTGTGTAATGCCGCGTCCGCTCATCATATCCATTATGCGATCCCGGAGATTTCCGGGGAGGTATCTTTCAGTCATTTCAATCTGTTCCTTCATCTTCTCACAATCTCTGTATGTCCATGCTTTCCAATGGTTTAATTACATGTGTTGCCACGCCCTGAATGACACAGGATTCCACCAGAATATCCGGGTATACTTCATTCTCCGGATGCAAGCGCACCATATGTTTCTTACCGTCGAAGAAAATCCGCTTCAGTGTCGTTTCGTCATCGATCAGGGCAACTACAATATCACCGTCCTTTGCTTCGCCGGTTTTGCGTACCACGACCAGATCGCCATTGTCGATACCGGCACCGATCATGGAATCGCCGTTGGCTGTAAGCAGGTAGAGTTCGCCGCTGCCGAAAATCCGGGAGGGGAGAGGAAGGTATGCCTCCACATTTTCCTCTTCCAGCGTCGGAATACCGCAGGATACGGAACCGATCAGCCCGACGTTTTCGACATCCTTATCGAGGAGCTCCATTTTCGGAGTTCTGACTGTGCGCCCGTCGTAGGTCAACTCACCCTTTTCGGCGAGCTCACGCAGGTAGTTGGTAACGGAAAACTTATTTGAACCCACAGCCGCCGCAATGGTGCGGGAGCTGGGACACCTGTAATTTTCCTCATAATATGTGTTGACAAAATCTACGATAGCCTGCATGAGTTTCGGATCTTTGTATCTCATAAGTGCCTCCAATTTCAAACAATACCAACGTGGTATATATAGATTATAATGTAGAGGAGTCATGTATGCAATATGTTTTGGTATAGATAGAAATATTTTTGCTTATGTATTTAACGAATAGATGTGTCCATAATGCGTTGCAAATTCCCGTTGCCTGTGTTATAATGACTTTAGCACTTTAGAGTGATAAAACGAACATGACAACAAGGAGGCAACACATGAAACTGGAATACGTCCGTAAAGACGACTATCTCTACCCGAACCTGACCATAAAGACCACCGAAACCCGCTCAATCGGCATTTGGGGCATCAGGCGGAAGGACTATCTGAAGGAACACCGCATCGGAATATACACCGAACTCCTATTTAACGGCAAACTGGACAGCCATCTTGCAGATATAGACGAACAGGCGGAAGCCATGTTTGAGCGCCTGATCGAGCAGATGACAAAGGCAGAAGGCATTACAGAACAGCTGAAGGAAACCAATCAGCTCTTGTGGATTGCAAAGATGAATATGGTGAGGGAAAGGGCATCAGAAATCGTGAGAATTAATCTGGTACAAGCATAAAGCGGCGGCAGGGAGTGATCCTTGCCGTGATTATTATTCCTAAGTAATTGGGATAATTTATAATGTTTCGATGAAAATAAATGGAATATTCCTTCAATACCCTGATTTTTTCTGTCCCATGAGCCTGAATATTGTAAACAAAGATTGAACATCGAAGACAAATGTGCTACACTAATCATGATGTACGGTCAGCAGATTTCTTGGTACATACAAAAAGATAAAAGGAATGTCAATAATGAATCACACGATAGCAATTGTCGACGACGAACCAAATCTAGTTGAAGCATTGTACGACCTTTTACGTAAGAAACTTCCGCAGGATGTGGAAATATTACGTGCTTACTCTGCAACAGAGTTTTGCAATTTATTGATACATACCTCTGTGGATATTGCTGTTTCTGATATTCTAATGCCCGGGATAACCGGTATTGATATGCTTGATAAAGTGGAACGCCTTTGCCCCGGTTGCCGTATAATATTTCTTACAGGTTATGAGAAGTTTTCTTGGGCTCAAGAAGCATTGCGTCATCCGTGCTGCGTAGATTATCTATTAAAGACAGCTGGATTTGATGCTATGGTTGAGGCAGTAACAAAACAATTAACCATCATTGAGCGAAAAAACGCATTGGAAACTATCAAAGAAAATTTGAATAGTACAAACATATCAAAAGATGAGGATGAAAGAACTTCCAACATTCGTGAATGGATAATAGGAAATGAAATAGATATACCTGAACAGATCCAAGACACGGAAAATCGGTGCATGATAGTTTTTCTATGCCGTAGAGTATGTATTGGAAATTTGGAAGGATTATTCCCAAATGTTATTGAACAACTATTTTCAGAAAACTTTATCATGCAGTCCGCAATTCATGTAGTAGGATGTAAGTGGCAGGAAGAATATGTGTGTTTAGCTCAGTTTGTTTTGAATCAAGTAAACGAAGATTCTACAGGGCCGTTTATTCGAGCCCGTATTGCACACATTCAAGAAACATTAGAAAATCTACAAGAGAAAGTGGATATTGCATACCATACGGATTTCCGTTTTGCTTCAGAAGTTCCCACAGTATATAATGAACTACATCGACAATTGGATAATCGTTATGCTGGGCATAGCAGTGCAATTATTGACTGTACGCACATAGATGCACCGTTGCAACCGGATAATTCTTTGATAGATCAGATATGCTCATATATTATGGCAAACCTTTCGAATCACAATCTTTCTGTAGCATTAATTGCATCTGCTACATATTATTCTCCTGCACACTTAAATAGATTGTTTAAAAAGGAACAGGGAATAAGTTTATCAGACTATATCATACAGATGAGGATGCAGGCAGCCTGCCAATACTTAACTGACAGTATGCTGGACGTAGCCGAAATTGGTAAGAAAATAGGATTTGAATCGCCCAGCTACTTTGGTGTTGTCTTTAAGCGAAATATGGGAGTGACACCATCTGATTGGAGACATGGAAAAAGAAAGGAAACTCTGCTATGAAACTGCATCAGAGGTTGCTACTGTTTTTTGTTCTGTCTAGTCTTTTGCTGTTAGCAACGGGAATAATTGTCAATCAAAAATTGGCAGATTTGGCAGATGCGCAGGAAAGGAATCAAATTCAAATTCAAGTAGAAAAGTCAATCGATTATTTAGAAGCACAATTGAGCACACTCAATGAGAGTATGCTCAATGCTGCTCTCTCCAGTGATGTAAACTTGATGACCCGCTATGATTTAGATAAGAACATAGGAAAGATTGTTGAAATCAGTAAAAGTTTGCATTCTGAAGTCCAGGCATTAAAGGTATGTTTTCCGTTTATAGAAAAGATTTATATTCAATTTCCGAATCTACAACGTCAGGTAGATAATAACCTCCAGTGGTCAAAACTAGATAGTCCGTTACACTCATTGCTTTACAGTGCCAATGGCAAAATGGTTCTGTATGATGGTATGATGTATATTTCTCATACCACATCACTCGCTAAAATCGGACAAACCCAATCACTGATAGGTTGTAGTATTGATCCAGAACGTCTATTGGAGAGTATTATCCCTAATTATGCACGTCCTTCGGTTGTTAGGATGAGTCTTGATGGAACTGTTGTCGCAACGAACGGAGAATTTGATTTTAATACTACAATAACTTCAAAGTGGACAAGGATAAGCAACGGATGGGCTATTAAACTTCCGATTTCTACAGAAACATTAAATGGAGAAATTGAACTTGAAGTTTTTCTTCCGTCATCATATGTCACTGTACCGCGCAAGAATGCCAATGTGTGGGCTTTGGTAGAAATCACACTTATGATAGTTGCGCTTCTTCTCTTTACATGGTTGGTTCAGAAAGTAGTTAGAAAACCTATACAGAAGATGCTAGGAGCATTTGATCAACTATCAACGGGAAATATGGAAGTAGAAATACATGCCGAGCGAAAAGATGAGTTTGCTATTTTATATGAACATTTTAATAACACAGTAAAACAATTGTATAATCTATTTATCAAGCGCCATCAAGCCGAGCTTGCAGCGAGGAATGCGGAACTTAAACATTTGCAACAGCAGATACATCCACATTTTCTATACAATGCCTTTTATCAGTTATATGCGATATGTGAAATGGAGGGGAATGGTGTTGCTTCAGAATTTTCTCTTCAATTGAGTCGTTATTATCAATATATCACGCAGGATTCAGAAAATAAAAGCTTTGTTACATTAGAACAAGAGTTGGAACATACAAGACAGTATGTTTATATACAGAGTTTCAGATATTGTGATAAGTTAGACGTCAAGTTTCAAAAAATACCTGATGAAATAATGAAGATTTGTGTCCCAAAACTAATTTTACAACCCATAGTTGAGAATGCAATCAAACATTGTCTTGAAAAAGAACAAATGGAGGAAAAGCTTGTAGTTCTCATCGATGCCCAATATGACGGACAAAAAGTTACAATAACAGTAGATGATAATGGAAAAACGATGAATGATGAGAAACTATTATTATTACGGGAACGCATTGCAAATGCTTCAACAGAGCATGAAAACAGTGGTATGATGAATGTGCATCTGCGATTGCATCTGTGCGATGAAGAGAACGGTATCACAATTGAAAGAAGTAAACTAGGTGGCTTGAAGGTTACTTTGAACATAAAGGAGAGCAGTATGTCAGAATATTGAGAATATATCACAATTTTAATATTGCATCAGACATGGGTCGTCTACTATAATAAATCCATCCTAATTTTTCCATAAGGAGGAAAAAACATGAAGAAGACCCTGTCCCTGTTCCTTGCATTGGTTATGGTCTTGTGCCTTGCCATTGCTCCCGCATTGGGCGAGCAGTCAACGAAGTCTGCTTTTGAGCCCTTTGAGAACCCCGTTAAGGTGAAGGTGGTTGTCGGTTACAGCGAAGCTGATATCCCGTCTTCCGGTGCTTTGCCTTCTCAGTGTCTGTGGAACGATATTGTGAAGGAATACCTGAATGTCGAGTTCGATTGGCTGTGGGAAGTTCCCAGCACCCAGTACAACACCAAGCTGGACCTGTCTCTCGCTTCCGGCCAGTATCCCGACATCCTGAAGTGCGACTTCAACACCTACTGCTACCTGAAGGATTCCGGAATGCTTGCAGACCTGACTGATGTTTGGAATGAGTATGCCTCTGACGCACTCAAGGAAACTTTCAGTCAGTATCTGTATTTCAACACTGATGAAAATGGTGAGCTGCTTGCCATTCCTTATGCCAGCAACCCTGCTTCCAACGTACAGTGCAACTTCTGGCGTACTGACTGGCTGAAGAATCTGGGTATGGAACTGCCCACGACTTTGGATGAGTTCACCACTGTTGTAAAAGCTTTCCGCGATAACGATCCCGATGGAAACGGCGAAAAGGATACCTACGGCCTGAGCTTCTACTCTGATCCCTTTGGCGTAGATATTTCCATGATGCCCATCTTCAATGCTTTCGGTTCTTACCCGAATGCTTGGATCGAGAAGGACGGCAAGATTGTCCGCGGCGCTATCCAGCCCGAGACCAAGGAAGCTCTTGATTATCTCCGTGAGCTCTATGCGGGCGGATATATTGATCCCGAATTTGCCACCTACTCTCAGGATCAGCTGAAGGTTGATGTTGCGAATGGAAAGATCGGTCAGTATGGTGCTATGTGGTATATGCCTGACTATGGTACTGTCATCGACAGCATGATCAATGATGAAAAGGCAACCTGGTCTGCGGCTGCCATGCCCGGTAAGACCGCTGATGCACCCGCTGCAATGTGCTGCCCCGAAAAGATTGCCGGCAGTTTCAACGTTGTGCTGAAGACTGCTTCCGAGGAAGCGAAGATCGCCATGATCAAGCTGCTCAACCTCTTCTACGAGTGGCAGTTCCCCAGTGGAACCATTCAGTTTGCGTATAACACTCTTGATCATGACACCGATGAATGGAAGGCAATGAGTGCCCGCCACTATGGATGGTGGATGCCCGTGAATATTTGGCATCCCGGCTCCAACTATGCAAAGGTTGACCTGGTAGATAATTACATGGCTACAGGTGAATGGGATCTCACCATCTACAATGAGACGAATCAGAAGTTCTGGACCGACAAGCTTGATCTGCTGAAGAATGGTCGTGCAGCATGCACTACCGATGACGAGATTAAGGCGTATGCTACCGCATGGGCTTATGCTGTGACCCGTTTCAATAGCGAATATGCCGGCACCTGCTCCCTGACGATCTGTGATAACCTGGTCAAGAACGGAAACACTGTTGCCAATGTATACTACGGTTCCGAGACCGATACCGGTATCGCCGTAGCAACCACCCTGAATGACATGGTTGTGCAGTATATCTGCCGTTATGTGATGGGTCTGGAAAACGAAGACAGTTTTGATACTTTCGTCGAAAACTGGAACGCAATGGGCGGCGCTACCTGGACCGAGGAAGTCAATGCTGCTTACGCCGCTACCCACTAAGTCACATAGTGTGAGCATCTCAATTTAATGGTTGAGGAGATGCCGGTTACAAACGGCATCTCCTCTTTTCAAAGGGAAGATGTGAATAGCAGGGTATTTCCCTGTGATAAGCAAGGAGAAATTGAAATGAATAATGCAATCACTGTCCATCGACGCAAAAGATGGTTTATCAGGGAATTACCACTGCATCTGATGTTGCTGCCCGCAGTGGTGTGTACATTTATCTTTCATTATCTTCCAATGTTCGGTATTGTCATGGCATTCCAGAAATTCAACCCGATGCTTTCCTTTTCCGGAAGTAAGTGGGTGAAGTGGGATAATTTCCGGTATGTGTTCCGTTTGTCGAACTTTGGCACGGTCCTCACGAATTCATTCGAAATAGCAATCGTTAAAGTAATCCTTGATCTGATTGTTCCGTTGATCATTGCACTCATGTTGAATGAAGTGCGGAGCAACTGGTTTAAGCGTGTATCTCAGACAGTCTATTTTTTGCCTTTCTTCCTGTCCTGGGTCGTTCTGGGCGGTGTATTCCGTGAACTGTTTGGTCTGGACGGCGCGGTCAACACAATCATCTCCGCAATCACAGGCAAAAAGATATTTTTCCTCGCAAATGGCCGATGGATGCGAACCATCCTGTATGTAACCAATATATGGAAGGGCCAAGGTTATCATATGATAATTTATCTGGCAGCCATAACGAATGTCGACAGCGGTCTGTATGAAGCAGCTGCTATTGATGGATGTGGAAGAGTCGGACAGTGTTGGCATGTGACTCTGCCTTGTATTCGTCCGATGATCATCTTATTGTCGACATTGAGTATCGGAAGTATTATGAGTGCTGGATTTGATCAGATTTTCAATCTGTACAATCCGCTTGTATATGATTCTGTTGATATCATTGATACCTTTGTTTACCGTCTGGGTCTGCAGCAGCGTCAGTACTCGGTTTCCGCTGCACTTGGCCTGTTCAAATCGACGGTTTCGCTGGTATTGGTAGGGTTGTCCTATTATTCTGCGTATAAACTGAGTGATTACCGTATTTTCTGAGAAAGGGGAACGATCACATGAAACCGTCTAAATCCAGAGTTGCTTTTGTTATTGTGAATTACTTCCTCTTGAGTATGTTGATCATTTTGTGTATTCTGCCTCTTTGGCACATCCTTTGCATCTCGATATCTGAAAACAGATTTGCCGTTGCAGGCAGAGTTACGCTATATCCCAAAGGATTTACACTGAAAGCATACTCTTTTCTGGCAGAAAAATCGGGTTTTGTAAACAGTCTGATCGTTTCTGTCAAACGTGTATTCCTCGGCAGCATCGTAAATATGGCAATGTGTATTCTGTGCGCATATCCATTGTCACGTGAGCAGAACGAATTTAGGCTTCGTACAGTTTATGTTTGGTTTTTTGCGGTGACCATGTTCTTTGGCGGCGGAATGATCCCCACGTACTTTGTAGTCGCCAAAACCGGTTTGATCGACAGTATGTGGGCGTTGATCCTGCCGGGTGCACTCAATGTAAGTCACTGCGTTATGATGCTTAACTTCTTCCGAGGTATTCCGAAAGCGCTTGACGAAGCGGCAACGCTTGACGGCGCCGGTCACCTGAGGAAGCTGGTCAATATCTATCTGCCATTGTCAAAAGCATCCATAGCAACCATCCTGTTGTTCACCTTCGTCAATCATTGGAACAGTTGGTTCGATGGATATATCTATATCAACTCACCGGCGAAATATCCTCTCCAGACTTATCTGCGCACGGTCATCGACAGTACTTCCATGGTCAATAAAGAGTTCATGACGGAAGCGGAACTGGAAGCTTTGGCCAATGTAAACGAGAAAACATTGCGCATGGCTCAGATTTTCTTGGGAGCGCTACCTATTATGTGCGTATATCCGTTCTTACAGAAATACTTCGTCAAGGGTATCACGCTCGGTAGTGTAAAGGAATAACGAACATTATAGTGAAAAACGCTGTTCATGTGATTCAGAGTACTCTGACATGAACGCGTTTTTCATCCAAGAAAGGAAATCATTATGCAAATCTCCGAGCAAAGAAAGGCACTCAGTATCGGTTCGGTATGTATTGTAACCTATCTCATCAGTTACTGTACGCGTAACCTGTTAAGCGTCTGTACGCCGCTTATGCTGGAAACCGGACGCTTTACCAAAGAAGGCATTGCCACACTCTCTTCCGTATATATGATCGTTTATGCAGCAGGACAGCTGATAAACGGCACAATTGGAGACTATATAAAAACAAAGAATATGGCAGCTGCTGGTATGACTATCAGCGGTATGGGGTTGATTCTATTTCCGATCCTGCCGGAAGCGTTGTACCCCGTGTGTTTCGGTTTGTTGGGTTTCGGTCTTTCTATGCTCAGAGGGCCGCTTGTTAAAATTTTCTCAGAAAATGCGAAACCGAGATACGCACAGATTTTCTGTGTAATACTTTCGATGATCGGCTTTATCGGACCGCTCGCGGCGGGATTACTCGTGGCTGCGTTTGCCTGGAATATCGCGTTTATCATCGCTGGTATTGTCAGTTTGATATGCGCCGTATGTTCATTTGCCTTTTTCGGACTATTTGAGAAGAAAGGCATGATAAAGCCTCTGGCATCAACCGGAGATAAAAAGAAGATAGATTTGCTCGGAGTTTTCAAATTGGAAAACTTCACTATTTATTTATTCCTTGCCATGGTTATTGAAGCGTTGTTATCGTCCATCGGTTTTTGGATTCCCACGTATCTTACAGAGCAATTGTCATATTCCGTTGAGGCTGCGAGCGGCATGTATTCATTCATGTCCCTGCTCAAGTCCGCATGCCCTGTTTTGTGCATAGCAGTCATGGCATTATTCAAGGATGACTACATGAAGATGATGGGATATATGTTCGCAGGTGCGGCCGCGTCATATTTTGCAATGTCTTTTGTTGAAAGTGCACTTCCCAATTTGATTTTGTTCATTGTTGCCCGCGAGTTCAGCGGTTTTGCTTCTGCGGCAATGTGGACGGTCTATATCCCAAGCCTGAGTAAGAGCGGACGAGTATCCGGGGCTAACGGCGTATTGGATTGCAGCGGATATATCGGCGCGTCTGTCTCGAACATCGCACTCGCTTTCTGTATAGATAATATCGGATGGCAGAAAATGCCACTTGCGTTCGGCGTGATCCCGTTCATCGGTGTTGTTCTGTGTATTGTAGGAAAGATAAACAGGAATAAATCCAAAGTATGAACAGAACCGGATGGATCCTTGCATCATCAGATATGGAGGTCGATGTTATGCTGTTATATACACCTGCGGTTTTTGCTGTGGGCCGCAATTATCAAATCATGGTACCGGTTGAACATGAAACATTGCTTTGGGTGCGTGTCGGAAACGAAACCTTTTATGATGAAAGCAATGGTGTATTGCGCAGCGCAAAGAAGATTCATCAGGTCGTTGTCCCCATGGAAGTACTTGATGAAGCCCGCTCGTACACAGTATATGAAAGAGAAATCGTCGAGAGAAAAGCATACAACTCGGTTACAGGAATTGAAAAGAGCTGGGACTTTGCTTTTCGCCCGGTTACAAAAGATCATCTGCACATTTTCCATGTGGCAGATGTGCATAACCGTGCCGTTGAAGCCGTATTGGCATCCAGGTATGCGGAACAGATCGATCTGCTGGTCATGAACGGTGATGTACCGGAAGACAGCTCAAGGGTAGAGCATTTCTACACAATCTATTCGATCGCCGAAGATATCACTCATGGCAGTATACCGATCGTATTTGCACGCGGTAATCATGATCTACGCGGAGCGCTGTCGGATCAATTGACAGACTATATACCTTCTGATTGCGGAAAATCGTACTATACTTTCCGTGTAGGTTCGATTTGGGGGATTGTACTTGATTGCGGAGAAGACAAGGCAGATACCCATCCCGAATACGGATATACAGTTTGCTGCACGCCGTTCCGCAGGCATCAAACAGAGTTTATTCGAAATGTGATCTGTCACGCGGACGATGAGTATTTGGCGGAGGGCGTAGAGACCAAGCTTGTTATCAGCCATAATCCCTTTGTTCATTGTGATCATCCACCGTTCGATATTGACAAAGATATCTACAGTCAGTGGATTGCGCTGCTCCGTGAGCATGTGAAACCGCAGCTGATGCTGAGCGGTCATACGCACACGATCGAAATGCATTTCCCGAATGATGGTTGGAGCACGAACGGCGATCTTTGCCCGGTTCTGGTGGGAACAGCTCCGCGCTATCAAGGGCATCTGGTCGCCAATTTGATCAGCATCAATTCCGGTAAAGTAAGCATCATCACAAGAAATGACGCAGGCGAATTGATCATGGAAAACAGGTTTGATATCTAAAAGATTTTGTTGCTAAAGACGGGAGGGTGTTTATTATGTGGAACCGGCAATTATGTATGTCAATAATGAAGCATTACGGACTACCTCTACAGGAACAGGTACATGTTCTGGCTGATGCAGGTTTTGACGGCATATTCAGTGATTGGTACAATGATAATGCCGTTGATACAATCGCCCAAACAGCCAAAGAATGCGGAATGATCTACCAGTCTGTTCACGCACCTTACGAAGGGGTAGATAAGGTCTGGAAAGCAGGCGAAGAAGGAGATCAATTTATAGAGATTTTAAAGAAATGCCTGCGTGACTGTGAGAAGCATAATGTGGATCTGATGGTTCTGCACGCTTTCATCGGTTTTGAAGAGCATAATCCGACCGAAATCGGCGTGGAGCGGTTTGTGGGTCTCGCAGACTATGCGAATCACCTCGGTATTCGTATTGCATTTGAGAATACTGAAGGCGAAGAATATCTGCAGTCTGTGATGAGCGCCCTTCGGGAATATCCTTCCGTGGGATTCTGCTGGGATACCGGTCATGAAATGTGCTACAATCACTCCAAGAACATGATGGGATTGTACGGAGACAGACTGTTCGGCACACATTTGAATGACAATCTGGGCATCCGTGACTTTGGCGGGAAAATTACATGGCATGATGATCTCCATCTGTTGCCTTACGATGGCATTGCCGACTGGGATGAGATCGCGAGGATGCTTTCCGCTTTTGACGGACCCTTGACATTTGAACTGAACAGATGCAACAAGCCGAACCGTCTAGATAATCAAAGATATGCCGAGATGGACTTCAGAAATTACGCAGCTCTGGCTTATGCCCGTGCCTGCAGAGTCGCTGCGGCCTGCATCCGTAAAAAGGAATCCGGGAGGTGACCTTTATGGCATCATATCATCCTATAATCAAGAATATGCCTGTGTTCCTTTATGGCGGAGATTACAACCCTGAACAATGGATGAAGGATAAATCCACCGTATGGCCAAAGGATATGGCCATGGTGAAAAAAGCCGGAATCAACACGCTGACCGTGGGTATTTTCTCATGGGCTATGTTGGAACCCAGGGAGAATGAGTTTCATTTTGAGTGGCTTGATGAGATTTTGGATATGATGGCCGAAAAAGGAATCAAGGCAGTTTTAGCAACACCTACTGCTGCCCGTCCGCCGTGGTTCGCGGAAAAATATCCCGAGGTTCTTCGTGTGACGGAGGACAGACGTCAACAAATTTATGGTACCAGACATAACCAATGTCTTTCTTCGCCCGTGTACCGTGAAAAAGTCACACAGCTAAACACACTTTTAGCCAAACGCTATGCAAATCATCCAGCTCTGGGCGCGTGGCATATCAATAATGAATACGGTGGCTGCTGCCACTGCAAGAATTGTCAGAACGCTTTTCGTCGCTGGCTGAAAGACAGATACGGCACGATCGAAAACTTGAATGACCAATGGTGGAATACTTTCTGGAGTCATCGCTATGACAGCTTCGATCAAATCGAAAGTCCGTCCTCTATTGGTGAAAGCAGTAATCCAGGACTACTTTTAGCTTGGAAACGTTTTGTCTCATGGCAGTATTGCGATTTCTATAAACTTGAGATAGCACCGCTCAAGAAATATACTCCGGATATTACGTGTACTACCAATTTGATGGCTGGAGCGTCAACGATCAATTATTATGACCTCGGCAATATAATGGACGCGGTGTCCTGGGATTGTTATCCAATCTGGACGGGCGATAAACGGGATTATGACTTAGTCGGCATAGATATGTCTTTCTGGCATGACGCGATGCGCGGTATGGGAAACGGGAAACCGTTCATGCTCATGGAATCATCTCCTTCGGCGGTGAACTGGCATACCATAAACAGACTCCGTCAACCGGGCATACTGGAGTTGCAAGGTTTGCAGGCGATCGCTCATGGCTCCGATTCCGTGCAGTATTTTCAAATCCATGCCGGAAGAGGCGGAAAAGAAAAATACCATGGGGCAGTCATCAGCCATGATCAGCGGGAGGATAACCGAGTATATCGCGAAGTATGCCGGATGGGCGAAAGATTGAAAAAACTCTCTCCAGTCGTTGGATCATCTCCGGAGAACGAGATCGCCGTGATATTTGATTGGGAAACACGGTGGATGTTGGATTGTGAAGGCTTTGGCCGGAACGATACAAAAGGATATGACAAAACCGTTATCGATCACTATACCGCGATAGTACAAGAAGGATACGGAATAGACGTGATTGATCAAACGAGACCGCTTGAGCAGTATAAGATCGTGTGCGGTCCCATGACATACATGCTGCGCCCGGGATTTGCGGATAAGGTTCGACATTTCGTTGAAAATGGCGGAACATACATTACCACTTTCTGTTCCGGATGGGTGAATGAGGAGGATCTGTGTTATCTGGGAGGATTCCCGGGAGAAATCCGGGATATTGTCGGTGTATGGAATGAAGAAACAGACGCTATGGATGACACTCAGCATAATCACTTTACTTGGCATGGAAAAACATATGAGACTAAGGATTTTGCGGCAGTTATTCATTCGGAAACCGCGGAAACACTCGCTGTATATTCGGATCGTTTCTATGCCGGTACTCCTGCGCTTACACGGAACACATATGGAAATGGAACATGCTACTATATCGCCGCGCGTACCGGACGGGATTTCCTGCAGGACTTCTATCATGGCTTGACAACGGAACTGGATATGCGTCCGCTCATTGATGATGTCCCATGGGGTATCATTTGTACAGAACGTACCAGTGATAACGGAAGATTTCTTTTTGTTCAAAACTATACACCGGATAGTAAAACGGTAAGTGTACCTGCCGGAACCATTGTTGAAACCAGTGAATATGTGTGCGGTTCTGTAGAACTTTCACCATACGGTGCTCTTGTGATCCGCAGAGGGTGAGCTTGGTGCGTTTGAATCGCTGACAAACTTTGAGGAGGACAAAGCTTTGGATGATTGTAGATACATGCAACCCATAGGCATCATTGATGCCGTATTGGATACAGACACCTATAACGAGATCGACGATCAGTTCGCATTATCTCTAATGATCAAAAGTCCGGAGCGTATCAATCTGAAGGCTGTATACGCCGCGCCCTTTCATAACGCGCGTTCAAGTAGTCCCGAGGACGGCATGTTCAAAAGTCTTGCGGAGATAAAGACGCTTTTGAAACTTGCCGGTAGGGACGACCTACTGCCTTTTGCCTATGAAGGTTCTCCTGAATATCTAGTAAATGAGATCACGGCCGTGGACTCTCCTGCTGCTCGCGACCTTGCTGAACGGGCGAAGGCCTACACTCCCGATCATCCTCTATATGTGGTCGCCATCGGAGCGATTACCAATGTTGCCTCTGCGCTTATTCTGCACCCTGAAATCGCAAAGAACCTTGTGATCATCTGGTTAGGCGGTCACGCTCTTGAGTGGCCTGATACTTACGAGTTCAATATGATGCAGGACGTGGCATCTGCACGTGTTGTCTATGATTCGGATGCGGCCCTTATTCAACTTCCCTGTATGGGTGTTGTGGATCACTTTACGGTTTCTGAACCCGAACTTCGCTGCTGGTTCTTCGGGAAAAATGCTCTCTGTGATCATCTTGCGGGTGAGGCTATTAAAGAAGCAAACATGTATGCGTTTGGTAAACCCTGGACCCGCGTCATCTGGGATGTTACGGCAGTAGCGTGGCTACTCAACGATCACGAGCGATTTATGGAGGGGAGGATAATTCCCCGCCCGATTCCGGAATATGATCATCATTATGGCTATGATTTCAGACGTAAACCCATGTGCTATATATGGCACATCAATAGAGACGCACTCTTTGAGGAATTGGTGAATAAACTCATCAAGTAACGATAATTCCCATAAAGTAAGTGGTTATTGTTAGACAAAAAGCGCAGCAATGAAGGGATAAGATGGCATGATACTTGAACAATCGGAACTAATACGCCTATTTCACGGAGCGGTCGATTATGTTGAAGAGAACGGTGAACTTTTTCCTCGGCGCTTTACAAAAGCACAGTTGGAAGTAGCTTCTCACAATATGTCGGATCTGATTCGAGCTTATGCTTCATGCGGAATGGTCATTGCTTTTGAAACGGATGCAACGAAATTGGATTTTGATTATCGAGTAGATCGCGGCTCTAGTCAAGATTTGTATTGCTTTGACATTTGGATTAACGGTCTGCTTTGCTTGCATCATTCCGGAGCTATTACACGTGAACCAGTTGGAACAGTAAAGATGGAATTGCCTGTCGGTGTAAATAAAGTAGAAATCTATCTCCCTCATTTAGCAAAGACTGTTATCGGTAAATTTGAACTGCTTGGTGCCAAGATAGTGAAGCCGATAACGAAAGAAAAGCATCTGCTTTGTCTCGGAGATTCAATCACACAGGGATACATTGCACAATACAGTTCGGGTACTTATACAGCCATTTTAGGTCGGGCCATGAATGCGGATATTTTGAATCAAGGCATAGGCGGCGAACGGTTTCATGTGGAAATGCTTGATCCGGCATTTCCGTGGAAACCGACGCATGTGTTAATAAGCTACGGTACGAATGACTGGAGTGACAGGGATAGAGACTCGTTTATACTCAGTGCGCGGAAATATATCGATTTAGCATGTGATATCTGGAAAGACACTCCATTTGTCTTGATTACGCCGATTTGGCGAGGCGATGCTCTTACACTTCAGAACCGTCCGCAAAAGGATTTTTCATTCGCGGAAGCACGTAATATACTGGAACAAATTGGTGCCGATCATCCCAATATCCATGTAGTTAAGGGTGAAGAACTCTTTCCGCCACTTACTGAACTTACAGCAGATGGTTATGTTCATCCGAACGATTTGGGGTTCACACACTATGCTATGAACCTGTTTGGTAGACTACCCATAGACTGGGTAAAGTAAAAAGAATATTAGGAGAAAAACGTCGGCAATATTCTATAATATACAGTTAGAAGGTGTAGATTGGTGTGGATTCTGTTGAATAAACAAGTATTTGAATAATACAGCGACTAACTGACAAATGACTATTTGAATCAAAAACAAGAAATATTAATAGCTTGAAAATATAGAGAGGTGAATGTTATGTTTGTCAATACTCCTCCGATGGGCTGGAACACCTGGAATACCTTCGGTCCCAACATCAATGAAAAACTGATTCTGGAATCCGCCGATGCAATGGTGGAAAATGGCCTGCTGGACGCCGGCTACAAGTATCTGGTCATCGATGATATCTGGGCGCTCAAGGAACGCGGCGCGGACGGCCGCATCGTTCCCGACCCCGAGAAATTCCCCCACGGGATGAAGTATGTGGCGGACTACGTGCACTCTAAAGGCCTCAAGTTCGGCATGTATTCCTGCGCCGGATACCTGACCTGTGCGGGCTATCCCGCCTCCTACGACTATGAGTGGGTGGACGCGAAGACCTTTGCGGAATGGGGCGTCGACTTCCTGAAGTACGATTTCTGCTTCCATCCCGCCACCGTGCGCCCCGATACGCTGTACAAGCGGATGTCGCTGGCGCTGGCCAACTGCGGCAGGGACATCGTGTTCAGCGCCTGCTCCTGGGGCAGCGAGAATACCAAGCAGTGGATCAAGGAGACCGGCGCGGACATGTGGCGCTCCACCGGTGACATCAACGATTCCTGGGAAAGCATCAAGTCCCTTTCGCAGTCCCAGCTTCAGGTGCAGGAATATAACAGCAAGGGCTGCTTCAACGATATGGACATGCTCGTTGTCGGCATGAACGGCAAGGGCAATGTGGGTTACAAGGGCTGCAGCAAGGAAGAATACCGCACCCACTTCTCTCTGTGGGCGCTGCTTTCATCCCCGCTCATGATCGGCTGCGATATCCGCGATATGGACGCCGATACGAAGGAGATCCTGCTCAATAAAGACGTCATCGCCGTCAGCCAGGATCCCAAGGGCTGCGAACCCTTCTTTGCCAATAACCACGTGTGGAGAGTCAATGAGGAGCGCAAGTCCGATTCCGAGCCGCATTTTATGAAGTACCCGCTGGACGTGCCAATCATCGCGCGATATCTGAACAACGGCGACATCGCGCTGGGCGTGTTCAACTTCACGGATTCCGCTGCCAGCCGCTGGAGCATGACCATCACCTGCGACAATCTGGGTCTGCCCGTGAACTGCGGCAAGGACTTCGAAGCCCACGACCTGTGGACCGGCGAAGTGCTCGGAAGCTTCAACGGAACGCTCGAAATCGATAACCTCGCGCCCCACGCCTGCCGCCTGTTCCGCGTGAAAATCATCGATAAATAATGGAAAAATGCATGAAATGCGCGAGGGAACTCGAAAATGACGAGATCGCGCTGCACAAAAAGATGATCAATCGCGGCTCAACCGAGTTTATGTGCATCACCTGTCTCGCGGACTTCTACCACTGCGATGAAGCCCTGCTGAGGAAGAAAATCGAACAGTTCCGCGAAAACGGCTGCGTGCTGTTCATACATGGTAATAGAAGATAAATTCCCATTCTATAATCTGAACGTACCGTGGATTCCGATGCACCACGATTTGTATGAAATCAACTGTTATGGACCGAATGAACCCGAGGTCGAATCCCGCAAAGCGGGAACAAAAGTGATTTGCCTAAAGCCGATGGAAAGCTGCGAAATCTGATATATCTTCACAACGAGACCGACTGTATATTCAGCCGGTCTTTTCTTATTGCAGCGAAACCCGCAAACAGCCCGCTTCTGCTTGAATCAAATCTGTTTTTATGCTATAATAATTCTGAATAGCTATATACTTCATATCGGAGGCAAGCATGATTTTAACCAAGAAACAAATGACAGAAGAAGATATCAAGCTTCACTATATTACTCCTGCCATCACAAAATGGTGGACTCTTTCTCATATCACGATGGAGACCAAAATCCCCGACGGCAAAATCAAC
>JAZUFB010000145.1:0-6293 GCA_045640475.1 Clostridia bacterium | reverse complement strand
AAGTTCTGTGCACGTATCGCAACGGGTGAATATGACGCGGTAATTATCGGTCACAGTCAGTTCGAACGGATTCCTGTGTCACAGGAACGGCAGCAGCGGATGCTGAGAGAGCAGATCGAGGATATCACTGAAGGCATTGCAGAACTGAAGCATCACCGAGGCGAACAGTTCTCCATCAAACAAATGGAACGTACCCGGAGGCAGTTGGAAAACAGGCTCAGTAAGCTTGAAGCGGAAGACAAAAAGGATCATGTTGTGACCTTTGAACAATTGGGTGTTGACCGTCTTTTCGTTGACGAAGCACATATGTTCAAGAATCTCTTCCTGTTCACCAAAATGCGAAATGTCGCCGGCCTGTCTGCTTCTGAAGCGCAAAAGTCCAGTGATATGTTCATGAAATGCCGTTATATGGATGAGATCACCGGCGGACGCGGCACTGTGTTTGCAACCGGTACGCCTGTTTCCAACAGCATGACGGAGCTGTACACCATGCAGCGGTATCTTCAGTATGGCATGCTTCAGCAGAAGGAAATGTCCCAGTTTGATGCGTGGGCTTCGACCTTCGGAGAAACCACCACAGCTATCGAGCTTGCTCCTGAGGGCACCGGGTACAGAGCGAGAACGCGATTCGCCAAGTTCTTCAATCTTCCCGAACTGATGACCATGTTCAAGGAAGTCGCTGACATCAAAACAGCGGATCAACTGAACCTGCCCACACCAACCGCTCATTATGAAACGGTAGCTGTAAAACCGTCTGAGTATCAGCAGGAAATGGTTCAGGCTCTGTCCGAACGTGCTGCAGCCATTCATTCCGGAAGTGTGGATCCAAGCGTAGATAACATGCTCAAGATCACCTCTGACGGCAGAAAACTGGGGCTTGACCAGCGGCTTATCAATCCGCTTCTTCCGGATGATCCTGGCAGTAAGGTGAACGCCTGCGTAAACAACATTCTCCGGATCTGGCGCGAAGGACAGGCAGATAAGCTCACTCAGCTTGTGTTTTGTGACCTGTCCACCCCACGCGGAAAAGCAGCAATTGAAAAAGAACAGGACGCGGAACTGCTTGCTCCGGAAGAAACCGGGACAGGCAGTTTTAATATCTATGATGATATTCGTTCCAAGCTGATTGCGAACGGTATGCCTGCGGAACAAATCGCCTTTATCCATGATGCGAATACCGAACTTCGCAAAAAAGAGCTTTTTGCAAAAGTTCGAAGCGGACAGGTTCGTGTCCTGATGGGCAGTACCGCCAAAATGGGTGCGGGCACCAATGTGCAGGACCGTCTGATTGCTTCCCATGACCTTGACTGTCCCTGGCGTCCCGGTGATCTGGAACAGCGCGCAGGACGAATTGTCCGACAGGGGAATCACAACAAGGACGTGTATATCTACCGGTATGTGACGGAAGGCAGCTTTGACAGCTATCTGTGGCAGACAGTAGAGAACAAGCAGAAATTCATTTCGCAGATCATGACCAGCAAGAGTCCTGTCCGTTCCTGCGATGATGTGGATGAAACAGCATTGTCCTATGCGGAGATAAAGGCCTTGTGTGCCGGTGATCCCCGCATTAAGGAAAAGATGGATCTGGATGTGGATGTAGCACGGCTTCGGCTCATGAAGGCAGACCATCAGAGCAAGCAATACCGGTTGGAAGACCAGCTGCTGAAGCATTTCCCTCACGAGATCGAACGTGATAAGCAACTGATTGATGCCTTCCGGAAAGACATTGCTCTGCTGGAAGCACATCCTCTTCCCGAAAAAGATTTTGTCGGTATGACTGTTGATGGTCAGGTGCTGACTGAAAAGGAAGCAGCCGGCAAGGCAATTCTCGCTTCCTGTAAGAATGCAACAAAAGGAATCCCGGTCACGGTAGGAACCTATCGCGGAATGGATGTCAGTGTGCAGTATGATCTGATGACCAATCATTTTCAGATGACGCTGCGCGGTTCTGTGTCGCACAGGACAGATGTCGGTAATTCCGCAGAAGGCAATGTGATCCGTATGGACAATGCGCTTGCGACAATTCCGAAACGTCTGAACGATACGGAAGCACACCTGGCCTCCATGAATCAGCAGATGGATGCTGCAAAGGCGGAAGTCGGGAAACCCTTCCCCCAGGAATCTGAACTGCGGACAAAGAGCGCGCGGCTGGCTGAATTGGATGCGGAACTCAACATGGACAGACAGTCCGAGAAGGAACAACATCAAAAAGATGAACCTGAAAGATGACAAGGAATACAGTCAGAAATGGCTGTATCTCTTGAATCGTAAAGGCTGCTGATTGTGAAAGAAGATACCTTACGATATGTCGAAATCATCTCAAGAACGGTTTTAGGGAATTTTTATTGATGCATTTGTCAGAAAAGTTCCCTATTTCAGTTGACGGAATAGGGAACTTTAGAATATAATACACATGTAAAAGTTCCCTAAAGGAGAAATCGGCATGAATGATTTTGATGAGATTCATAAGCTCTTACAAGACAAAGCGGATTATCAGGCCCGTGCTTGTCTGATTCCATATGACGGTACGCCTGAAATAAAGGAGAACGCCAGCGGTAAGTACCTGTATATCCGAAAACGGGTTGGAAGCCGTTTGACTTCTACGTATGTGGATGTCTATTCTGAGGACCTGTACCAGCTCCTGCTCCGAAACGCAAGAGAACTGCGGGAACTCAGAAAGAACATACGAAAAATTGACAGACAGCTTGCAGAACTGGGGTATACTTCTGCAGAACTGGAGCCGCGTGTCATTCAGAACCTCGATTTTGCAAGGGCCAATATGAAGGCCAACATCTATGACCAGGCAGTGCTGGAGGGTGTCGCCACTTCTTTCCCGCAAACAGAGGATATCATAGAGAACGGTAATGTCAGCGGAATGACAGCGACGGATATACAGAAGATCCTCAATCTGAAACACGCGTGGGAGTTTATTCTGGATCAGGATGTACTTCAGGCAAAGTCGGATTACTATCTGCTTTGTCACATTGCCAGACTGGTAAATGAAGGATTCTTCTCAGACGGCGGACGTATTCGCGGTGTTCCTGTCACAATCGGAGGAAGCACATACAAGCCTCCGCTTCCGATTGAATCCGTTGTAAAGGAACGGATCAATGATATCCTGAATTCCGGAAAAGACGAAATCGATATTGCGGTCGAATTGTGCATGTACAGCATGAAGACGCAAATATTCATTGACGGCAATAAACGTGCGGCAGTGATCTATGCGAATCATTATCTGATTGCCCATGGGCAGGGTTTCCTGGTGATACCTGAAGAGCATGTTTCGGAGTTCAAAAGGAAGCTTGTTTCCTATTATGAAGGAGAAACCCTGGATGTTATCAGCGATTTCCTGAAAAAGAATTGCTGGAAAACATTCTGATTTGTATGATAATGACCTTTTCTGGAATGGGTGACTTGGCCAATGTATCTTATGTGATAGTAGAGCTTCCTGAAGATGTGAAGATTTTTCAGTATGGTTTTTAAAAATCCTATTATAGGAAATAAACAAATCTTGCTAATGTTTGTCAAGGAGAAAAGAGGTTAAATCTTCTATCGACCGCCGCCCTTGACAAACAGCATTCAAATGCTGAGACATAAGTGGCGAGGGCGATGGAGGGAATAGCAAAGCAAGCCCAGCATCCCTCACCGAACCATGATAGCATTTGAATGCTTCGGTTTGTCAAGGGTACGCTGCGCCGGCTGCGTATGTGCGAGAAGATACGTTTGCTCAGGCTCCGAAGAGAATAGCAAAAAACGATTGCGAAGTGAGCAAATGTATACTATAATGATCTTGGTTTATCTATATAGCTCCATCGCACGAGCATAGAAAATCCTAAGGAACTTGGTGACACCGGCCATCTTGGCAACGTTGTAAGGCTTGCCCTCCTGTTCTTTTTTGAGCATGAACAGATAGACCGGGTCATCTTGAGGTTTTGTCAGTTTAAGGGCCTGCATAACCTCAAAACAAGCTTTCCTGAGAGCAGGACTGCCACGTTTGGAGATGTGGCGGTTCCTGCTCTCGAATTGTCCAGACTGGTACGGCGGAGCATCGTTACCGGCATAGGAATTGAGAGCTTTAGCACTGTGAAAGCGGCGAACGTCTCCGATTTCAGCCAGAATAATGGGGCCGAGCCTATCTCCAACGCCGTGCATGGCGCGAAGCACTTTGTACTCTGGAACGGTTTCTGCAATATTTTGCATTTGCAGGATGATGTCATCGGCAGCATTCTGCGCTGTTGTAAGTAGGTCAATACACTGTGCCTGAACAGACCAGATATACGGATCATCACCGCGAGTTGTGATGCTGTTTAGAGCAAGTTCATAGATAGCAAGAGCTTTAGATGCCGCATATCGATCAGGAGTTTTTTTGACCAATGTATCGTAAGCGGAAAGAAAACGTGTTTTTCCGATGCGGCGTATTTCGTCAAAGGACTTGAAACGCTTAATGAAAAGAAGGAGAGTACATTTATCTGGAGTCCTGCTTTTTAAAGCGAGTAAAGAAGTGATTCCAGGCATGGTTTGGTCGAGATGATCCAGCAGCTGTGTTTTTATTCGGGCAACGTCGGCAATACGTTGTCCGTACTGCCGTGACAGAAATCGAAGGTTTTCATATTTCTCGTCCAGTGCACAGTAGGGCACAAGTTTGTAAGCCTTCTCCAGAGCATAAGTAGCAATCCTGATGGCGTCTTTCTTATCTGTCTTTGCTTTATGAATCTCAACATCGGCATACTTCTTCATTTGGTAAGGGTTGATAAGGCAGACAGGAAATCCTTCGGCTTGGAGCTTCTTGAGAACCGGGTAATGGTAGTGACCGGTGTATTCCATGAGAATTGTTATTGGGCTGTCAAGTGCTCTCAACCGTTTGACAAGATCGTTCATCTCCGGCAGTGTATGCGCCATGCTGAATGGACGGGTAAGAGGTGTTCCATCCGAATTGAGAATGGCAACGGTACTCTTGGATTTCGATACATCGATTCCAATGGCTATCATGGGATTCCTCCTTTGTTGTATGCTTTGATTGGGTCCAGCACATCACGATCCATTCATAATAGCGCGTAAACCGGGAGCAACCCAATGTCCCAACTTGCTTAATCGAACGTAGGATGATGAAGGCTGGCTGACAGATTTGTCGACGGGCGTGTTGTCCCAACAGGAATTTTCGTCAGCCAATCTCCTTCATCATATAGGAAAAGCGAAGGCTGTCAACCCTCGCTATATATATTACTAACAGGAATTTGTTGGTATATGAAACATGAAAAAAGATAACATCATAATACGAAAATTTCGATTATCTGATTTGGATGAACTATATCATGTTTTGTCGGACCCGGAGGTTATGAAGTATATTGAACCACCTTATTCCATGCAACAAACAAAAAACTTCCTGTTCTCTGCAGGGCTATGCGGGATGCCCCTTGTTTTCGCTGCGGAAAAGGATGGTCAGTTTATCGGATATGTGATCTTTCATGAATATGATTCGGATTCTTATGAGCTCGGCTGGATTCTGGCAAAAAAATTTTGGGGAAAAGGATATGCATCAGCAATCACAAAGAGCATCATTGCTAAAGCTGTTGTAATGAAAAAGGATTTGGTGATCGAATGCGCTCCCGAGCAGGAGATAACAAAACATCTGGCATTATCAAATGGGTTCATATATACAGGTAATGTCGATCATCTTGATGTTTTCAGGCTGAAGGTACAAAGATAAACTTCAGTTTGTCTGGCAAAAAGATTGCCCGCCGAAAGGAAACATACTCTTTTTCGGCGGGTTTTGCTTTGTCAAAAACATCCTTATGAGACTTTGACATCGGATGACTTCTGTTTTCTTCTTATTTTATTCCGGTAAATCCCAAATTTTCTGCATAATGACGCTTTCGCCGCCCAAGTTTTCGTAGAACACGGTGCAGATTCTGCCGTCTGCCAGTTCCACGGAGGCAGGATATCCCAGGTCACCGCTTGCCGCATCATCGGTCAGGACCCAGTCAGTATCCCAGGTTTCGCCGCCGTCCGGGGACAGCATGGCACGGATTCCGTAGGGCGCCTCCCGGTAGCCATAGACAGAAATCAGCGTTCCGCTTGAGTGGAGAAGCAGGTGGGCAGGTGCGCCGCCCAGCGGGCCCAACAGCGGCCGCGGCTTTGAAAACGTGTTCCCGTTATCTGATGATTCGCATTGATAGGTGGAGAAGACTTTTTTTCCACCGCCCAGGCTGGAGCCGTGCAGGCTTTGCACCCGGATATGGACGATGATTTTTCCTCCCGGCAGCTGAACCGCGTGGGGCTCGCAGGATAACAGC
>JAZUFB010000144.1:0-9565 GCA_045640475.1 Clostridia bacterium | reverse complement strand
CGCGGTGACTTTGACCTCACCCAGGGCGCTTTGACCGCCACAGGGACGGGGCTCTTCTTTTTCGATGTCCAAAAGGCTCAGGTTGATATTCAGGTCCGCATCGGTATAATAGCCGGTTTCGACCTGACGGATGAAGGCCTTGCAGGCGTCAAAATCCAGCTTTTCGACCTGGAACTGGCGGCCTTCGTGCATATAGATGGCCTTCTCGTGGAGGAGCATAGGCACGGTGAAACGGTCCATTTCGCCAATCACGCGGTGGTTGGCGGGATCGGTGATATCGATGATGACAAAGTTATCCTCGCAAGCGGCGCTGCGCAGGGAGATCTGGGAGGCGGGAAAATCCTCGGCCGACCAGTGGTAGCGGCCATCGACATGGTGGAGGATGCCGGCTTCGTCCAGATAATCCAGCAGTTCCTGCGGGGCGGGTGCGTTGCCGAAGCCTTCGTTCTCCTCAAAGGGCAGCTCAAAGGCGGCGCACTTGAAATGGCTCAGGAGGACATAGAGGTTATCCGGATTGAGCAGCGCGTTCTCGGGGGACTGATGGAGGAAATAATCCGGATGGTTGACGATATACTGATCGATGGCGGCGGAAGAGGCGATAAAGAACACGATGCTGGTGCCCTTGCGGCGACCGGCACGGCCGGCCTGCTGCCAGGCACTGGCGATCGTTCCGGGATAGCCGCTGAGAACGCAGGCATCCAAGGCACCGATATCGATACCGAGCTCCAACGCATTCGTCGAAACAACGGCATCCACTTCGCCGGCGCGGAGGCCTTTTTCGATGGCCCGGCGCTCCGTGGGCAGATAGCCGCCGCGATAACCGCGGACACGGCCGGAGTTGCCAAGGGGATCGCGGACCATGTCCTTGAGATATTTCGTGAGGACCTCGACCGTGAGGCGGGAACGGGCGAAGGTGATGGCCTGAATGCCATTTTTGAGCAGGAGGCCGGAAATGGCGCGGGTGACATTGATGCAGCCCTCCCGGATACCGAGCTGACGGTTGACGACGGGGGGATTGTAGAAGACAAAATGGCGCTCGCCCATGGGAGCCCCGTTATCGTCGATCAGGGTCACGGGACGGCCGATGAGCGTTTCGGCCAGCTCAGCCGGGTTGGCGATGGTGGCGCTGCAGAGGATGAACTTGGGATGGCTGCCGTAGAAGGCGCAAAGGCGCATCAGGCGGCGGAGCACATTGGCCAGATTGGAGCCGAAAACGCCACGGTAGGTATGGATCTCATCGATGACGATATACTCCAGATTCTCGAACAGCTTGACCCACTTGGTATGGTGCGGAAGGATGCCGGAATGGAGCATATCGGGATTGGTGACCACGATATGGCCGGCCTGACGCACGGCTTTGCGGGCAGCGGCGGGCGTATCGCCATCGTAGGTATAGGTCTTGATATCGACACCCATCGCCTCGATCAGCTCATAAAGCTCACTGACCTGATCGGCCGAGAGGGCCTTGGTCGGGAACAGGTACAGGGCGCGGGAATCGTTATTTTTCAGAATCGAAGAAAGGACGGGAAGGTTGTAGCACATCGTTTTGCCGGAGGCCGTGGGCGTGACGACAACAACATCCTCGCCACGGAAGGTGGCCTCGATACTGTGGGCCTGGTGGCTATAGAGAGAATGGATGCCACGGGCGGCAAGCACGGGCTTCAAACGGTCGTCCAGACAAGACGGGAAAGGCAAAGTACTGGCGGGACGGGCGGGAATGACCTCCCACCGGGTGACATCTTTCATGAAAAAGTTGTCCCGTCTGAGCTGATCGGCCAACTGGGCGACATTCATAAGTGTGGACCTCCGTCTTAAAAAAGGATACAGAACTCACTGTACCCTTATTATATGGATTCGGCCATCGATTTTCAAGGCGAACAAGAAAGTTGACGCTTATGCCCCCTAACCGTAGCGACCGGTGGGGTAGCGATCCTTCCCATGAGGGCTTGACAATAGGCTTCGACATCAAACGGGTCCAGGGTGGAATCGGAGGGGAGATAGAGAGGGTGGTGCGGGTTGCCGGATTTGGATTTTTTGCCGGCGGTGTACCAGACGGCACCGAAGGACTTTCCGACTTCCACCATGTCCAGAACACAGCGGGGAAGATAATCGCGGACTTCGATCACATTGCCCCAAGCGGCCCAGACGGCGGGGGCGGAGCCGGAACGCTCCAGTACCCAGCGGAAAGCATTCAGATTTTCACGATGCAGGGCGGGGTTCATTTCCTTTTCCATATCCTCCGGCACAGTGGCACGCTGGGCATAGACATTGAACATGATGAAACTGTCATAGCCGTTTCGGAGTGCCACGCGCTGGACACTCTGGAGTGTACGGTCAAGGGCGTCCGGACGGGCGGTGGAGGGATTCACGCCGATGCAGATCAGCGGATGCTGGCCGCGCGTACCCAGAATATAACGGTATTCGGAATAGAAATCTGGAACATAGAGCCAGGCGGAACGGTCGTAAGTGCACTCCGGGGAGGGCTTCAGGGCATCCTCAAAGGTGAGGACTTCGATCTCCGTGGTCGCAGAGGAAGGAATATGTTTCATGGGTTTCGACCTCCGATATTCGGTAAGTGAACTTATTATACCACAGCTTGACCATGCGCGGATTCGGAAAAACAGAGCGCGTACCGTGAATACTCAATATCGCACTGTTCCTCTCTTTTCATTTCGCTGTACAAACAGTATAATGAGTGGGGTGTATTTCCACACCCTTGAAGTGAAAATGATCCCGGATCAGCCGGAAGACGTAATTCCTTATAGATCAACAACAAAGGGGAACCAATATGAACTTTGGAACTTTGGAAGCCGGCGGAACCAAGATGGTCCTCTCGATCGGCAACGAAGAGAACGAGATCCTGGAAAGAATCGCTATCCCGACTGAAGAACCCGCAAAAACGATCCCGGCCATGATCGCATGGTTTAAGGAAAGGGATATTGTGGCGCTTGGAATCGGTACATTCGGCCCTGTGGACCTGAATCCGCAATCCCCGACCTATGGCTGGATCACCAAAACGCCGAAACTGGCTTGGCGCGATACCCCCATCCTGTCTATGCTGAAAGACGGACTGGGAATCCCGTGCTGTATCGATACGGACGTCAACGCGGCCGCTCTGGCCGAGTATAAGCTTGGCGCCGCAAAAGGAACTGGAAGTTGCGTCTATGTGACTGTTGGAACAGGAATCGGCGGCGGACTGGTGGTCGAAGGCCATCTGGTCCACGGGATGATGCATCCGGAAGTGGGCCACATGATGCTGAGACCCATGGCGAACGATCCGGCTCCGGACGGCTTTTGTCCCTATCACAAAGCTTGTGTGGAAGGCCTTGCCAGCGGACCGGCCATCGAAAAACGATGGGGGAAAAAGGCTATAGAGCTTCCCAAAGACCATCCGGCATGGGAACTGGAGACGGATTATCTTGCACAGATGTGCGTCAGTCTGATCTGCACGGTCTCTCCTGAAAAGATCATCCTGGGCGGAGGCGTGATGCAGCAGAAACATTTGTTTGAAGGGATCCGCCAAAAAACAGTGGATCTGTTGAACGGATATATCCCCACGGCTGAGATCCTGGAGCATATGGATGAATATATCGTTGAGCCAGGGCTTGGTACGGCCAGCGGCGCACTGGGCGCGCTGCTGCTTTCGTATGCGGCCTATGAGGGCAAATGAGCCTGCAGAAGATGTGAAAAAACAGGGCAGAGGAACGATCGGACCTCTGCCCTTGTTGTTTCCGGGGAATACAGCATTATTTGTAATACTGGGCCTGCGCTTCAAACATGGCGGCGTAGAGGCCGCCTTTTTTGGTGACCAGCTCGTCATGGGTGCCGTATTCGGCGACTTTGCCTTCCGAGAACACGGCGATGTGATCGCAGAAGCGGCAGGAAGACAAACGATGGCTGATATAGAACGCGGTCTTGTTCTCGATCAGGTCGTTGAAGCTCTTGTAGATCTCATATTCCGCGATCGGATCCAGGGCGGCGGTAGGCTCATCCAGGATGATGACGGAACCGTCCTTATACAGAGCCCGGGCGAGAGCGATCTTTTGCTTTTCACCGCCGGAGGGGTCTACGCCCTCGCGGTCAAAGAAGCGGAACAGGGTGGTGTCGATACCGTTTGGCAGATGGTCCACCATGTCCGTAAGTCCTGTGCGCTCAAGGAGGGAATGAATGCGATCCCGGTCCTCTTCGGTGATGTCTTTCTCACCCTTGAGGCAGATGTTCTCCGCCAGGGTGAACGCGAAGAGGGAGAAATCCTGGAAGACCGGGGCGAACTGGGCGTGATACTGAACGGGATCATATTCGCGGATGTCTGTGCCATCCAGGAGGATCTGGCCTTCATCCGGATCATAGAGACGGCAGAGAAGCTTGATGAGCGTTGTTTTGCCGGCACCGTTTAAGCCCACCAGAGAGAGGCGCTCACCGCGATCCACGCGGAGGTTGACACCGTCCAGCACCTTTTTGTCGCTGCCGGGATAAGCGAAGGAAACATTACGGAACTCGATCGTATGGAGGCCGGAGGGGACGGGAAGGTCACCTTTGGGCAGGACCTCGGGATAGTGCATAAAGATGACATATTCATAGGCGTAGCCGCAACGCTTGAAGAGTTCCGTGATGTTCATCGCGAGACCGCTGAGCGTATTGTTGAGCCCGGATGCCGCTTCCACCATCTGGGAGAAGACACCCAGGGAGAACACTTTGTTCAGCGCCAGCCAGGCCGCGTAGCCATAGGTGAACATGGCGCCAAAGATGCCGATTTGACTGTTGATCAGGCGATATTTCATGCCGGCGTGGGCCTGCCACTTCCAGAAGCCGATGCTGGTGTCGGTGGTCTTGTCCCAACGCGTGAGAAGCATATCGGACGCGTCATAGAGGCGGATATCCTTGCCATATTTGAAATCGACGGTTTCCCAACCGAAATAGGAGAAGATGCGGTTGGTTTTGGAAAGACCTTCGTAGGCCTTGACTTCCACTTTGTTGCCGAGCGTAGTCATCCACGCACTGACGATCACGCACAGACAGCAGACGGCCAGCAGAAGCGGGGCATGGAGCGCGATGACGGTGATGTAGCCGAAGATCTTGAGGAGATTGCCAAGAAGCATGAAGAACTGCTCCGAGATGCCGTAGACACCGCCGGAATACCAGCTCATGCCGGTGTTGGCTTTTTCGAGCTGGTCGAGGGCTTCTTTATCCTCGGTCAGCTGATAATCCAGATTCATGGTGTGGGAGCTGGTGCACATGACAAAATAGTTATCCAGACGCTCGTTATACTTGCTCAGACGGGTGCTGGCCAGCTGGCGGAGCACTGTGAGGATGCACTCGCCGCCGATCAACACTGCGGCGTAGAGGATGAGCTTATGGACATCGCGCGCGCCGGTCAGCTCATCAATGATGAGAGGCGTCAGATAGACCCCGAGGAAGGGGATCAGTGCATCCAGAAGGGTCTTGGCCGCTTCCAGCGGATAGAAGAGCGGGAAACGCTTGGCCGCGATCGGGAAAAGGACCTTGATGACTTCTTTGATCTTTTTGAACGAAGAGACTTCTCCGGAGGCTTTGGTGTTCTGATCCTTACGCGTTTTCATCGCTTTCGACCTCCTCTCCGCCGTTTTCACGGTAGTACTGGGCCTGCACATCGAAAAGGTTTGCGTAGGCGCCACCCTTTGCCATGAGGGTGTCATGGGTGCCCAGCTCCTTCAGTTGGCCATCCTCAAACAGGGCGATGCGGTCACAGAAGCGGGTCGAGGCCAGACGGTGGGAAATATAGACGGCACTGCTGTGGCCCACCATACGGTCGAAACGCTCGTAGAGCTGCTTTTCCGCAAGGGCATCCAGCGCCGCAGTGGGCTCGTCCAGAACGATGACCGGGGCATGACGGTAAAGCGCACGGGCGAGGGCCAGCTTTTGCTTTTCACCGCCGGAAAGGTCGATGCCTTCTTCGCTGACGACCTTGAGGATCTCGGTGTCCAGGCCTTTTTCCAACGAATCCAGTTTTTCTTCAAGACCGGCTTCACGCAAGGCCTTTTCAGCCTTTTCACGGTCGATCCGGTCCGCCGGGAGCATGGCGGTGTTTTCGCCGAGTGGCATGGCAAAGAGCTGGACATCCTGGAAAACGGGGGAGAAGAGACGGTAGTAGGCTTCCTTGTCAAAGGTACGGATGTCGGTGCCGTTCAGGAGGATCTGGCCTTCGGTCGGGTCATAGAGACGGAGAAGAAGCTTGATCATCGTGGTCTTGCCGGCCCCGTTGAGGCCGACAATGGCGAGCTTTTCTCCGGCGTGGAGCGTCAGATTCAGGTCCTTCAGGGCGTCTTTCTCCGCGCCGGCATAGCGGAAGCGGACATTCCGGAACTCAAACTCATACTGACCGTTTTCGGAGATCGGCGGGATTTCGGTGCCGGAGGCTTCGTCCTTCAGCTCCAGGAAGGAACGAAGGTCATCCACCTCCATCGAGGCACGGGAATAATCGCCCCAGCGCTGGAGAAGCACGAGGAGCGCCGTGGAGAAGGCAGAGGCCAGGGAGAGATAGAGGGTAAAGTTACCGATCGAGAGCGGGTCGTCCTTCCGGAGGATCGCCATATAGAGGACGGTGTAGACCAGCGCGCGACTGATCAGATTCAAAAGCTGACCGAAGAGAACATAGCCGTTCCACAGGTTATGATGGTGATCAATGCGTTCCTCTTTGGATTCGTAGATGGACTTCTGCTTTCCGGAAAGATAGCCGGTGAGCGCGAAGAGACGGATCTCCTTGGCAAAACTGAAGTGCTGGGTGACGCGGCTCATATAGTGGATCTTGCGCCAGACGGGGGAAAGTTGGTCCCAGACTTCCTTTTTGTCCTTGCGGATCACAGCGCGGTACCACAGAAAACTGAATACTGTGAGCACGGCAAGGGCGAGTATGAGACGCGCGTCGAGGACAGTGACCGCCACGAAGGTGACGATGACTGTGACGATGTTTTTGCCCATATCCTGGAGGATATGCATCATGCCCTCAAAGCCTTCCTGATTGTTATCGGTGGCATTGGTGGCGCGCTGCTGGATATCCAGGGCCTCCGGACGCTCGAGGAGCTCATAATCCATCCGCATGGACTGGCGGGCACGCTCGCGGATCACGTTCATGCGCACTTCAATATAGAGGGGCCAGACGTTTGTGCCGCAAAACTCGTTGAGAAAGCTGAGCAGGGACACAGACAGGAGACCGACCAGCAGGATCAGGAACAGCGTCGGCAACGCGGCCTCAGCCGTCTTGCCGGAGCTGATCAGGTCAATGATGTATTTACCGAAAAAGCCCCAATAGTAGCCCAGCACGGAGGAACATACCAGATTGCCCAGCGCGAAAAAGAACGTGCGGGGGCAGTATTTTTTGATCTTGCCCAGGACGAAAGCGGTGTTGCTGATGACCCCGTGATCCCGGTGCAATGGGTTATCTTTGCTCTCTTTGAACTCTACAGCCATATTGTTTGATCACTCCTTTGATTTGATGGCATATGTTATTTTCGGGAATAACGTGTGCCGCGGCCATTACCATGGACAATAACATACTGCTTGTCAATCAGACTATTCATGATCCGAATGACCTTATTCCGACTCATGCCTGTTCGTTCCGTGAGCTCACTGCTTGAAAGTACCAGACCGGAGGACAGAATATCCAGGATTTGCTGTTCACTTGGGGTGATTTTCTTTGCGGCGTTGATAACCGGCAGAGTGACCATGATGCTATGGTCATTGACTGTGAATGACGGTGAACAGTCAAGTTCTGCATAACTTTCCCGGATCCTGCGGATTCCGGTACCGAACATTTCAATTATTCCCAAACGGAAGAACACGTTGCCAATGATCGGGTTTCTCAGATTAGAAATATAGCCATTCAAATACTCAGCCTCTGACAAACCACTGGGCAATCCACCCGGAGATGTGATCTCGATTCTGTCGGCATACATCGCAACACGAATATGCGAATCCACATCCCACGTTCGATGTACCAAAGCATTGGCGATGGCCTCGCGGAATGCCTCTTCCGGAATCAACTCTATGGTTTTCCTATCCATGCCGTCGATTTTCTCATACTGATAGTATTTTCGGAACATGGACAGCGTTTGGCTATATTGGCGGAGCACGGATACATTTGTGATGGTTTCACGGTCCATAATCTCGTTGATACTGTTCCCAAATCGTGCTAAATCAACACCGTAGAAATGATTATGATCGGCAAATAATGCCGCTGCGTTGTTATACTGCCTATTGGCAGTATAAAATCCCAAAGTACGCAAAATATCCCCGGATATCTCAGAAACGGCCAGCTTATTTTTCAGCATTTCAGATAAATATGTAAAGCTCAGGTCATCCGAATCATATGCTAACAGCTCAAAATACAGATGTTGTCCGTCCAGAATCAACCGTTTCAATTCAATTTGATCTACCTCTATCGAAGCTGTATCACTACGACGATATGCTTTTCCCCTGTAAAGATAAGGTGTGAATTGCCCTTTCTTTACAGACAATGTGATGACTTTTGTTCTGGAGTTAATGATAAGCGAAAAATCGGGCTTGGGTGTGATGCTGTCGTTGATTTTATTCTCGATATCCAGACAGGCTTGTTCAAGGTTTTCCATGCCCACAATCTTTCCATCATCGGCAATTCCAAACAGAATATCGCCTGTTATGAAATTTGCGAATGCACTTACAGTTTTTAAGAATGAATTAGAAATTTCGGCTTTATATTCAAGCGTTTTTGTTTCTTTCATATTCATGGCCTCCCTTTGACTTCTAGCTTATCATACCATGCATGTATACGAAAATGCAACGCAAAAATTTACGTTGCATTTATGTTGTGATAAATGAAGTCACATTCTATTTATCAATGATCATCCTGCTATTTCACTTTGACGGGGACCGTTGTTTTTGGTATATTTGTATTAGAAGCAAACGGACGGATGTCCGAGTCGCATGAATGGATAAATGAATATTTGCAGGAGGGAAATGACATGTCTCAGTTCAGATTTTCCGTCGGGCCCTGGAACGTTCATACGGGGGCGGACTCTTACGGTCCCGAGACCCGGAAGTCTATCGACCTTGAAACGAAGTTCGCGAAGTTCGCCGAGTTGGGGTTCTCCGCTGTCCAGTTCCACGATGATGACGCGGTGCCGGACATGAACAACATGACCGAAGAAGAAATCAAGGAATATGCCCGCGGTGTCAAAAAGCTGCTGGATAAATACGGCCTGAAGGCGGAATTTGTCGCGCCCCGGCTGTGGATGGATCCGCATACGCAGGATGGCGGGTTTATGTCCAGTCGGAAGGAAGACCGCGACTTTGCACTCTGGCGCGCTTTCCGCTCCATTGATATCGCCAACGAGCTCGGGTGCGACATGATCGTGCTTTGGCTGGCACGCGAAGGGACGCTCTGCGCCGAAAGCAAATCTCCTGTTTGGGCGACGAAGCAGCTGGTGGATGCCATCAACCAGATGCTGGAATACGACAAGCATATACGCGTTTGCATCGAGCCCAAGCCGAATGAGCCGATCGACCGTTCCATCTGCGGCACGATGGGCCATGTGATGGGCGTTTCCGCCGC
>JAZUFB010000143.1:0-3551 GCA_045640475.1 Clostridia bacterium | reverse complement strand
CCTGGCTCACAGAACGACATGGCTACGATCCGACTTGCCCATCCGCATTCGCAGATGACGAAGTAACCCTCGTTTATGCGGAAGTCAATCCCCTGGAGGGAACCACCGTCGGCGTTGTCGCACAGACCTTCAAAGAGGCTGTTGAAGAACTCACCGGCGGCTCCGTTCTGATCGACATTCAGGCCGGCGGCGTTCTTGGCTCCGAGAACGAAGTTCTCGACTCCATGCTCGCAGATGACGAATCCACTCAGATCGACATCTCCCGTATCTCCGCTTTTGCTCTGTCCGGCTACGGCTGCGGCAAGGCGACCCTGCTGTCCCTGCCCTTCACCTTCGTTTCCCGTGAGCACTTCTGGAATTTCGCAGCCTCTGATCTGGCTCAGGAATTCCTGATGGAGCCCAAGGAGATCGGTCTCCCCGTTCACGGCATCTTCTACGGTGAGGAAGGCTTCCGTCACTTCTTCTTCAAGGAAGACCTCGGCATCAAGAAGATCGAAGACCTCAAGAATCTGAAGATCCGCGTCTCCAATGACCCCGTTATGGTCGGTATGGTAGAGGGTCTTGGCGCTGCCGCAACTTTCGTCGGATTTACCGAACTGTACTCCGCACTGCAGACCGGCGTTGTTGATGGCGCTGAACAGCCCATCTCCAACTACCGCTCCAATGCTTTCCCCGAAGTTGCTCCCTACATGATCCTTGACGGCCACACCCTGGGCGCCATCGAAATCGTTATTACCGACAGCGGCTGGGCCAAGCTGAATGAACAGCAGCAGGCCTGGATCATGGAAGCTGCCAAGTACACCGCCAATGTTGCCAAGGAACGCAGCAACTACTACGAAGGCGCTGTCCGCACTCTGCTGGAAGAAGAAGGCCGCACCGTGATCGACGTCGATGACGTGACCCCGTGGTACGAAGCTTGCTCCGCCGCGAATGCCCAGTTCATCGCCGGTCAGGAAGATCTGTATCAGCAGATCCTTGATCTGAAGTAATCGCTTCTGAGCATTAAGTCTTAGGGAGTACAGGGAGTCCCTGTACTCCCTTTTCTGTAAAACAACCGGAAAGGAGCCTTGCCATGAGCAAGTTCTTTACAACGGTCGACAAAGCGAAGCCATTTTACGATGTCATGTACAAGATCGTGCGGCTGATCTGCAAGATCATGCTGATCGCCGATATTCTTGTCACCAGCTTCGCGGTTCTTGGACGCTATGTTTCTTTCCTGCCTGATCCTGTCTGGAGCGAGCAGGTGGTCCTGACCCTGATGGTTTACATGTCTCTTTTGTCTGCCACGCTGGCGATCCACGATGAATCCCATATCCGGATGACGGCTTTTGATAAGTTTATTCCGAAACGGGTGCTGAGTGTGCTGGATATCCTTGCGGATATCGCGGTGGCAGTACTCGGTGTGTTCTTCATCATTTACGGCAATCAGATCCTGCAAAGCCCGCTGGCCAAATTCGGCAAATACGAATCCATGCCCTGGCTGAGCCGGTACTGGATGTATTTCCCGGTTCCTCTCTCCGGGTTTGCCATGGTCTTCTTCGAACTGGAGCGGATCTATGTGCATCTTAAGCAATTGATCTATCCCGAAAGCAAAAAAATCGCGGAACAGGAGGCGGAGACGAAATGACAGCGGATACCTTATCCATTGCTATCCTGCTTGGCAGCTTTCTTGTAATGATCCTTCTCCGATTCCCGATTGCCTACGCGGTTGGCATCTCTTCCGTGCTGTGCTTCATCTCCATGGGGCAGAACATCTCCACCGTGTGCACCAAGATGGTCGGCGGCGTATGGAGCTTCAGCCTGATGGCAGTGCCTTTCTTTATTACGATGGGTGTGCTGATGGGCACAGGCGGTATATCCGAACGGTTGATCGCGTTGGCGAACTCCCTTGTCGGATGGATGCGCGGCGGCCTGGCCATGGTCAACATCGTTGCCAGCTATTTCTTTGGCGGCATTTCCGGATCCGCTGCTGCTGACACCGCAAGCCTCGGCTCCATCCTGATCCCGATGATGGTCGACCAGGGATACGATGCTGATTTCTCGACCGCGGTTACCATCACCTCCAGTTGTGAAGGTCTGTTGGTTCCGCCGAGCCATAACATGGTCATTTACGCGACGACCGCGGGTGGAATTTCCGTTGGCGCGCTGTTCCTCGCCGGTTATCTTCCCGGCGCGATCCTCGCGATCTCGCTGATGGTCGGTTCCTACATCATCTCCCTGAAGCGTGGCTATCCCAAGGGAGAAAAGTTCCGCATCAAAACTTTCCTGCATGAACTGAAACGCTCCATCTGGGCACTGGCTGCCGTGCTGATCGTCGTTGTCGGCGTTGTCGGCGGCGTGTTCACCGCGACTGAATCCGCAGCTATCGCGGTCATTTATTCGCTGATCGTGAGTGTGTTCATCTATAAGGGACTCGACTGGAAGGGCGTATGGGAATCGCTGACCGGTTGCCTGAACACGCTGAGCATCGTTTTGATCCTGATCTCCGCCAGCTCGGCCTTCGGCTATTGCCTGACGACCCTGCATGTGCCGGATCTGGCGGCTCAGTTCATCACCGGTATTTCCAGTAATCCCATTGTGATCGCGCTGCTGCTGAACGTGATCCTGCTGATTCTCGGCTGCATCATGGACATGGCGCCGATCATCCTGATCGCCACCCCGATCCTGTTGCCTGTGGCTGTGAGCATCGGCATTTCTCCGATCCAGTTTGGTATCATTATCGTATTGAACTGCGGTATCGGCCTGCTGACGCCGCCTGTCGGTTCGGTGCTGTTTATCGGCTCCGCCGTGGCAAAACTGCCCATGGAAAAGGTTGTCAAAGCTACGCTTCCGTTCTATCTTTGCATGATCGTTGCATTGCTGCTGATCACCTTTATTCCGCAGATCAGTCTTTTCCTGCCGGGTCTGTTTGGCGGCTGATTACCATTCATTCATCATAAAAAGCCGGGGAACCTGTTTGATCTCAGGTTCCCCGGTTTTTTCTGCTGTAAATGGCGTATGCGGATGATCCGTTGACAACAGGGAGGCCGCGGAGGATAATGGGGATCAAGAGGTGACAGAATTCCATGAAAGTAATGGTCAGCGCCTGCCTGTTGGGCGAGAACTGCAAATACAGCGGGGGGAACAACTATAGCGAAAAGGTCGCGGCGTATATCGCGGACAAGACGGTGATCCCGGTTTGTCCGGAAGTGCTGGGCGGGTTGCCGGTGCCGCGGGTGCCGTGTGAGATCGTGGACGGAACCGTGCGGGCCGGAGACGGGCGGTCCTTTGACGCGGAGTATCATCTGGGGGCGGAAAAGGCCCTTGAGATCGCGCGGAAGGAAAAGCCGGATGTCATCATCCTGCAATCCCGCAGTCCTTCCTGCGGCGTGAAGCAGATCTATGACGGGACCTTCAGCGGAACGAAGATACCCGGGCAGGGCGTGTTTGCCGCGATGGCGATCCGCGAGGGGTTCCGTGTGGTGGATCTTGAAGACTTATAATCTGTTTGTGATCGGCGGAGGGAAAACACATGAATAACGCAATCGGAATCACCGCGTGGTCGGTGCCGT
>JAZUFB010000142.1:0-8106 GCA_045640475.1 Clostridia bacterium | reverse complement strand
CCTCGCTGAGGGTGTAGGTAACACGTACCCCCTTGCTGTCGGTATAGTCCAGCCCACGGAAGGTGTGTGTCCAGCCGTCCGCCGCGTTCAGATGCGTTACGCGCTTCGTGCCGTCGCTGCCCGTCAGTGTCAGGATCACTTCATTCGGCCGCTCAGCGTCGGTCAGTCCGTCCACCCACTTCTTGGTGGCGATGAACTCGGCCTTGGCCTCTTCGGGAACGGGATCGACGGTATTGGTGACGGTACAGCGATAGGTAACGACATTGCCGGAGGTTTCGGAAGTCACCTCGCCCACGCTCGTCAGGAAGCCCTTGGCGGCCTTTTCTTCAACGGACCACACAATGGCGGCGCCGGTCTCGTCGGCGTAAGGCAGGTCCTCCAGCGCGGCGGTCCAGCCATCGGCTGCCGTGAGCGTAAGTGTATGCGAATCGCCGTTGCTGCCGTTGACGGTAAAGGTGACCGACGCGGGGATCTGCGCATTCGGCACGTTCTGCCATACTTTGTTCAGCACAAAACGCGCCTTGAGCTGATCGGGATCGCCGCCGCGCGTGTTGGTCACGGTGCATTCATATACGGTGCGGGTACCGCTGATGGAGGAGGTGATGCTGCCTACCTTGGAGGTATAACCGTCCACGGATGTCAGTTCCTCCAACGAATAAACCATCCTGATGCCGTCCGTGTCGTACATCGGTACTTCGGTCTCGGCAGTCCAGCCATCGGCTGCGGTCAGGGTGAGCGTTTCATCTACGGTGCCATCCGCCGAAGCCACGCGCATCTGTACCGATGCGGGACGCTGCGAGGCCTGATCGTTCTGCCACTTTTTGCTGACGCGGAACAGCGCGTCCGGCTCCACGGTGGTTATGTTGTTCAGGGTGAAGGTATATACGGTGGTGTTCACGGTGACGCCGTCCACCTCTTCGCTCCGTTCCGTCTTTTCCTGCGTAACGGAATCCAGCTTGTAGCCGGGCACCTCCGCTTCGGATACCGAATAGGAGATCAATTTGCCGTTCTTGTCCTTCAAATCCAAGCCCGTAAAGGTATAGCGCCATTCGGGTGCCTGCAACTGCGTTTGCGCCACCACGGTGCTGCCGTTCTGCAGGTATACGGTCAGGGGCTCCTCCGGCGCCGCGCCGTTCCAGTTCTTTTGAACGGTCACTTCGCAGGCGTCGCGTGTTTTGGGCTTGGTCGGCTTGTGCGTGTTGATGATGTCGTAGCCGTCATAGGAAACGGTGTAGCCCTCGACAGGCTCCTCTTCAATCAGGTATTCCTTGCTGTCGTCCAGATTGTCATCGGAATACGTCCACGTCCAGTAGGAGCTGCGGCTGGCCTTCGCTGTGCCGATTTCCTTGCCCTTCCCGAGTACGCTTTTCTCGTAGATATGGATGGTGACGGAAGAGGGGCGCAGCCCGTCCGCGTCGTTTTCATCGTCCCAGATTTTTCTGCCGCCGATGGAGGGCGTACCGTGAATCCAGGTGTTAATGACGGCGGAATGCAATCCCTCCAGATGGTCATAGCCCAGCGTAGAGCCGATGACTGATATCAGTTCCGGCATGCGGTAGGCAGGTGTGGATATGCTGATGAATTCGTCCAGGAAATTGATGCCTGCGTAATCGAAGATATCGGCAAAATCGCCGAGGAATTCGCCAAACAGCATCTTGCATGCTTCGGACAGAATGTAGGAGGCCATTTCGGCACCCTTGAATTCCTGCGGAAGGCCCAACTCGCCGTATTTCTTGACCACATAGCGGGCACTCCAGGGGTAGCTGCTCAGCTTGCTGCCGTTCTTGGTGACCTTGGTAATGCACAGCGGAATCTTCCAATCGATGAGCGGAATAGTGATCTGATCCGCTTCGATGGGGTTGAGCACGGGGGTAAAATCGTTGACCAGCGGAATGCCCAACGAGGAGGCGTGCTCGGCAAATTTGGAATCCGGACGGCTGGTCAGTCCCAGGTATACGTTACCCGGACGGTCGTCTTCATCGATGCCCACCCACAGCTTCCAAATGGTCACATCCTCCACAGCCAGGTTGGTGATGGTGGTGGTGTTGCCGCTGGTGCTGTACTTGACCCGGTACTTGGTGTTATGGGCTTCGACGGCTTCGCCGCTGATCAGACTGAGATAGGTCGGCACCTCCAGCGTAATGTACTGGCCGTTTTCCGGCACGCTGTCCTTGAGCAGCTTCTTGATCGAGCTGCTAAAGGGCGTATCCTCGGTCTGCGAGCAGATCCAATCATACACCTGCTTTTCTACCTTATTGTTATTGGGCAGCAGGCCTTTGACAAAATCGGTAATGAAACCGGGCAGTCCCAGCTCCTTGATGGCGGATTCTTCCATGCCGCTCAAGAACTCGCTCAGCTTGCCCTTGAGGGGCGCCGGCTTGCATTCGCGCACACGGTAGACGGCTTCGCCGTTCCAGTAGTAATATTCACCGTTCTTTGTGTAGTTATAGCGATCCACGGGCTTGAAGGTGCCTTTCCAGCCGTCCTCAGCATTCAGCACCAGCACCTGAACGGGATCGCCCCAGCTTTCGCCGTTCTGCTTCTGCAGAATCACGGTCAGCGAGCTCGGCACGTCCAGCCCTTCCAGGTCTACGTCCCACTTCTTTTGAACCTTGTATTCCTTTTTCGCGGTTAGTGCGACCGAGGGACTGCTTCCGTCGGTATAGGTTTCCGCGTACAGCGAATTCTTCTCGGGGAAACGCACCAGATTGTCCATGCGGTTTTCGGTCTTCACGCGCACGCGGTAGGTTTGGCCTTCCATGATGTCGGTGAAGAAATACACGGTCTTGACGCCCTGACCGGTCATGTTCTTGACCCAGTCCGTAGCTTCAGCGGTGACGGGTGTGCCGTCCGAATCGGTAACGGGCACCCATTCGGTAACCGTCTTTCCTTCGCTGTTCACGGTATTCTGTGACATGAGCAGCTCCAGCGTCACCTTTTCGGGACGGATGTGATCAACGTCTTCGGCGTCCCGCCAGTAAATCCAGGCTTTCACGACGGTCGGCGATACCATGTTGATTTCCTGAATAAAACGCACATTTGCCGAATCGTCGTACGTCAGCTTATACGGTGTACCGCCTTCTTTGGATGTTGTGCGGATGGAACTGTAATCGTCCCAGACATACAGTTCCGTGTCATCCGGCACATTGGTATAAATGCCTTCCTCGTTTTTGGCCTGCAGACGTGCGCGGTATTCGCCTTTTACGTCCACATTCTCAAACAGGCAGGAGACATTCTGCAGGAACAGTCCGCTGGATTCCTTCAACAGACTCACGTCCTGATTATCAACATCCGTCCATACGCAGTCTATTTTTTTCTGCAGTACTACATAGGCACCGGAAGGTTTGCAGCTGCCGTAGTTATCACTTACATGCAGATTGACCTGGAAAGTACCGTGATTGTTGTAGACAATGGCAGTACCGTCCGTATCTTCCTCGGTAACGATTGCGCCGTCCGAAGAGGGTACGGTAACACCGTTGTACAGTGTCCATTCGTTCTTGACGGTACCGTCCGGATCGGACACCCGATAGAAGGGTCTGGACGAAAATTTTTGTTCGTCGTGGGTGTCGGTTTCCGATACAACATAGATTACATTTTGGGTCAGCTGTACGGTTTTCTGCGGATTATTGCCGGGCGTGCCTCTATCCATCGTAACGGAGACGGACGGCAGCATCACGCCTTCGGGAAGGGGCTTCATATCCTCGAGGCTATGTCCCGTTCCGATGGGCGTCAGGGTGATTGTGATTCTTTCGGCGCGATGGTCGATCTGCGGTCCGCTCTCGGCATATACGATAAAGCTGGGATCCCATTCCTTGCGCACCTTCACCTGATAGACGTCGACGGGATTATACAGCATCAGCAGCTTTCTGCCGTTTTCGTCAGTGGCAATCTTCGCCTGCGGCGCGTTCTGCGTGCTGATGTCATAGGTAAAGCCTTTTGCCGTCGCGCCCGTAATGCAGCCGTTGAAAACTGTCAGCTGCCATTGACCGATCAGGGTGCCGTTCTTGTCGTACTCGTCCAGCCAGTAGCCGTTTTGGCTGTCGCCGGTCAGGTCCAGCGGATAGCACTGCGTTTCTTCGTCCCAAACCAGCGTCTGATTGTTCCATTCGCACACAAAGCGATAATCGGTGCTGAGTACGGCGCCGTCGATTTTACGCATACCGGCTGTGGAATAGACGTTTCGCACATCCAGACTGATATCCGTGTTTTGTTCATTCAGCGAAGCGGTATAGGCAGGATAGGTAACCTTCCATCCGGACGCTACCGGCAGCGTGCCGCCGTTCTCGTCCAGCCACTCGCATTCGGATACGATTACGTCAATGGGCTTCCATTGGTATGCGCTTTCAAAATTGTCATACCAGGTGAGTTTCCAGTCATCCTTGCGCAATACGGTCTTGTCGAATGACTTGAATATGGTGCCATCATCCCTGTTTTTGATGGTGACATGGATTTTGACGCCGTCCACGCTGTCAGGCGGATCAATCGGCGTGCCTGCCATGTCGATCCAGTGCTTGGTCAGGTGATACAGCTGGGGCTTCCTGAACAGATTGACCAGCCGGAACGTGCCGTCGCCGCCGTCAATCACTTCGCCGGCCGCTTCGTTCTGCGGCACAATGGTAATATCGCCGGTTTCGGACACGGTAACGCCCCATACCGCGTCTTTCTTATAGCGCAGGCCGATATTGTATTCATTCAGCGTGTAGGTCGCGTTTTTGTGCAGATTGAGACTGTACAGACCGCTGTCGTCATGCGGCACCGGATAGCGAACGGTGCTCAATGCGGTTATTTCGCTGGAAATATTCTCCGCAAGCTCAAAGGTGGGCAATTCTTCCGCCGGAAGCGGATCGCCGTTCATATCCACCTTGTAAAACTGAAGCTGCACCGGCTGCTGTATATTGTTGATCATCAGCGAAGGCGTCTGCTTCAGATCCAGATCCTGACGCACGCCGCTGCCGCCGGTCCATACCCAGCCGTCCGGACCGGAAACCTCTTCGACGCCGAAGCTCTTGACGCTGTTTTCAATAAAGCTTTTCGGCAGATAAACGGGCGCCTCCCAGATGGTAAGTCCATCCTCCGTATGGACTGTGTTCACTCTGTCAGCGGACAGATACACCAGGGTGTGGCCGTTTTCATCGTAGGTGGGCTGGCCGTTCCTCGGCATCAGCTGTTCGTTTACGGTTTTGTATTCTACAGAGGATACATCGTTCAGAGACGAGGTCAGATAGCTCTTTTGATCGGCCCAGTTGTTTTTGAAGATGGAAAGCGTGATCTCTTCATCGTCGGCAGGCGCCTCACCGTACCACGTTTTGGTCAGCCACATCTTTTCGCTCGGCTCGCCGATGCGCAGAACATGACCCTCGACGGCATAGGGATTGTCCACTGTCAAAGAGCCGTCGAAATCCAGGACGGTTACCATGGTCCAGTCATTATCATACGGGTTGTACTTGCGCTTGCCTTTTTCGCCGGGATCGGCCGCGTAGTACTCCTGATACCAATCCCGATCGTTCCTTCTGAGGATCTCCTGCTCCAGCGGAGTCATGTTCAGAAAGCCCTGATAGTCCGGGCTGCCGTTCGCGGTGGTGGGGAAGGCGATGCCGGTCAGTTCATAGCTATAGTTTCTTGACCATGCAGGCCCCAGTGTTTCCTCAAGGTAGTAGCTGCCCAGCGGCAGACCGCCGTTTGTGACCAGCGCGTATTCATCGTCCGAAATCTTTTTCAGTGTATAATCGATCTGGCCGGTCGGTCCGTTCAAGGTGAGCGTATGCTCCAGGAGGCGGGCGGGAACGATGATCGTGACGGGATCGCAGTACTTGCGCTCCAACTCGGTTCTGATCCAGTATATGGTGTCGTGCGGCTGTAAAAAGCTATAATCCTTGTATCGGATGTCGGCGGGCAGCAGCTTTCCGGTGCCGGAATCCGGCTCCTGCTTGATGAACTTTCTCGGCATGTAGGTATCCGCAATCAAATCCTGAATCCAGCTGACGGGGATCGGCAGAAACGCGTCGAGCGCGGAGCTTCCGTACTTGATGACGTCAACCGCGATTTCGGCGATCCAATCCGGCCATCCCTCGTCATCCACCAGCGATTCCTTGATCTCGTCATAAACGGGCGTGTCCACATAGATGTCCATGAGCATCTCCGCATTTTTGGGATGCTTGTAGTTGCGGGGCACGCTGCCGATACCGAAGTGCATACGCTCCGATGGAATCAGATCGGAGATTGTGCTGGGAATCCAGTTGATGGGGATATCCGGCAAATTCGCCACATGGTCGTTGGCGGTGGTGTCACCGGTACACTCAAATTCAAACAGCTTGGATGGCGTATACAGGTAAACGCCTGCGCCGGAAACGGGCTCGCCGGTTACTTCGTCCAGTACCACCGCGTTCAGATTTCGGCTGGTGATACTGCCGCCGCAAGTCATCATGCGCACATAGCGTCCGCCAAAGGGACCGCTCTCGTCCCGAATGGTCTTTTCGGTGGCGAAGGACGGAGGTAAAATACCGCCCACCGGCAATTCGCCCTCCGCGCGTGCCGAAGAAAAGGGAAGGCAGGTGAAAAGCAGTGTCAGAATCAGGCAGAGCGCCATCAGCGAAGCCAGCATGCGTGAAAAAGATTTCATATTGAACCTCCCTGCAGAGGATGAAACATCCTAATGATATTATAACACAATAACAAAAATACAACCGCGAAGATCAATGTTTTGGCAATTGTCGGTTTGTCAAACACAGGTTACACATCCAAGATACATCAAGGTCAAGAGAAAGGGGTGGAGAATTTTGAGGCTATACGGATGCCGAAAAAATAATACCCGGTCATGACTTGAACCAAGTGATATGCTCTTTCAAGGCCGGCACGAAAGAAATCAGCACGGCCAAAATCAGCATTACGGATAAGACGGAGCAATATTTGCGGGATAATTTCGGCATATCGCTAACCCTCCGGGGCATCGCATAAATAGGGGTATAAAATCAATTTATTATACCAAAAAATCAGCCGTTCCGTCAACGGAGAATTTTCTTTTTTTCCTCTCCGGACAGCGGGAAAGGGGCAAAAAAAGCTGCCGGATAAAGCGTAATCCGGCAGCGGCGTATTGATATACGGATTTATTCGGAGGCGCCATCATCGCCCAGGGATTCGCGGGCGGGCACCAGCACCTTCTCCTCATAGCAGGAGAAGGCGTTGTCAATAATCGCCTTGTCAGGCGCCTTGGTAAGCAGGCTGACCACGGGCACAATCACAAGGCCGGCCAGCATGGCGAACGCGCCGCAGTTGATGGGGCTCTGCAGAATCGCGGGCATGGTGCTCTTGAACAGCATATTCCACAGCATGATGCCGCAGCCGAACACGAAGGATGCCCAGGCACCGGCGCGGGTGGTACGCTTCCAGTACAGGCCGTACAGGAAGGGTGCCAGGAAAGCACCGGCCAGCGCACCCCAGCTTACGCCCATCAGTTGGGCGATGAAGGTTACGTTCATCCGGTACTGCAGAATGGCAATCACCACGGAAATCACGATAAACACCACAATCAGGGAACGCATGCAGTTCATCTGCTTCTTTTCGTCCATGTCCTTCACCACGTTGTCCTTCAGCAGGTCCAGTGTCAGAGTGGAGGAGGAAGCAAGCACCAGGGAACTCAAGGTGGACATACTGGCGCTGAGTACCAGGATGACCACAATGCCGATGAGGATATCGGGCAGACCGCTGAGCATGGCGGGAACAACGGCATCATAGCCCTCCACGGGAACGCCCGCAGGATTCAGCTCCAGCAGGGAGGAGAACAGACGGCCGAAGCCGCCCAGGAAATAGCAGCCGCCGGCCACGATGACGGCAAAAATGGTGGAAATAATCATTCCCTTTGAGATGTCCTTTTCGCTCTTGATGGCGTAGAACTTCTGCACCATCTGCGGCAGTCCCCAGGTACCGAGGCTGGTCAGGATCATGACGCCGAGCAGTCCAAGCGGGTCGGGGCCGAAGAAGGAGTTGAACACGCCCGGTGTTTCGGAAACCGCGGGGTCGGAGACCTCCGCCAGCTTCCGCAGCGCTTCGGTAAATCCGCCCTGACCCTTCAGCACGGCGCTGACGACGGCGACGATACCGATCAGCATG
>JAZUFB010000141.1:0-14795 GCA_045640475.1 Clostridia bacterium | reverse complement strand
ATTCAGCTCCGCAAAGACCGGATAGAACCCGTAGGTGATGTCCGCAAAGACAGCAGGGGTCTCATCGTCGCAGAAGGCCATGAAGGCGAAATTCAGCGTTTCATCGGAACCGTTGGTGACGATGGTCTCCTCCGGCGTGACACCCTCGGACGCGGCAATGGCGGCAACGATCTCCTCACACTTCGGATCCGGATACAGATTGAGCCTGCGTGTGTTCTCCAGCGCATAGCGCATGGCCTTTTCAGACGGCGGATATGGATTTTCATTGGTGTTCAGCTTGACATACTTCCGGTTTTGCGGCTGCTCGCCGGGGGTGTATGGCGTCAGGGAAGAAAGACGCCGGGAAAAATAACGTGTCATTTGTTTTCATCCTCCGTACGGATGATCGCGCTTCTGGCGTGTCCGGTCAATCCTTCTTTCAGAGCAAAGGCTTCGACCTTGGCGGCAACTTTGTCCAGTGCGTCCTTGGTGTAATAGGTAAACTGAGTCTTTTTGACAAAATCGTCCACGGAGAGGGGATTGGAGAAACGGGCGGTACCGCTGGTGGGCAGAGTGTGATTGGGACCGGCGAAGTAGTCACCCAACGATTCCGGACAATAGCGGCCCATGAAAACGGAACCGGCGTGACGGATGCCATCCAGCCAGTCAAAGGGCTGATCCACACAAAGCTCCAGGTGTTCGGGCGCGATGTTGTTGGAGATCTCGATCGCTTTGGACAGATTATCCGCCACGATGATCTTGCCATTGTTATCCACGGAGGCACGGGCAATATCCGCACGCAACAGCTGGGGCAGTTGAACCTCGATCTCCTGCTGGACGGCCAGCGCGAGATCCATGGAATCGGTCACCAGTACGGCGGAAGCCAGTTTGTCATGTTCAGCCTGGGAGAGCAGATCGGCCGCGACGTAACGGGGATTGCTCTTGCCATCGGCCACGATGAGGATCTCACTGGGACCGGCGATCATATCAATGGAGACCTGACCGTAGACCTGTTTTTTCGCTTCGGCAACAAACGCGTTACCGGGGCCAACGATCTTGTCGACACGGGGCACGGTCTGGGTACCGTAAGCCAGGGCTGCGATGGCCTGCGCGCCACCGACCTTGAAGATGCGGTCGATGCCGGCAACTTTGGCGGCGGCGAGGATGCAGGGGTTGACTTTCCCTTCTTTATTGGGAGGCGTGACCATCACGATCTCGGGCACACCGGCGATCTTGGCCGGAATGGCGGCCATGAGCACGGTGGAAGGAAGCGCGGCGGTGCCGGCGGGGACATACAGACCCGCTTTGTCTACGGGGATGACCTTCTGGCCGATCATGATGCCGGGTTTGTTGTTGATGACAAAGGAATTACGTACCTGACGGCTGTGGAAAGCACGGATGTTTTCGGCAGCTTCTTCCAGAATCTGGATAAAAGAATCCTCGGTCTGCTGAAGACCTTCTTCCATTTCTTCAGGGGTTACTTCAAGGGCGGAAAGGTCGGCCTTATCAAACTTGCGGGTGTATTCCAACAGGGCTTCATCGCCCTTTTCACGTACGGTACGGATGATGTCGGACACGATGGCGGAAACATCCATGCCGGGATTCATACGGGAAAAGATCTCGTTGTCGGAAACTTCACCATATTTCAAAATGCGGATCATAAGTACATCTCACCTTTCATACTGTCGGTATCGGTTTAGCGGACCTGTTCGCACAGGGCGGCACGCAATGCTTCGATCTGCTCACGGTGGAACTCATAGCTGGCTTTGTTGGAGATAAGTCTCGCACTGATGGGCACGACCGTGGCAAATTCTTTCAACTGATTTTCTTTCAGCGTAGTGCCGGTCTCGACGATATCCACAATGACATCGGAAAGGTCCAGAATGGGGGCAATCTCGATGGAACCGTTCAGATGGATGATATCGATATCACGGCCGAGAGAGGCGTAATAGCGTGTGGCGATCCGGCTGAACTTGGTTGCCACACGCAGGGTATGTCGCGGATCATCCCGAAAATCGTTTTTCGCGGCGACGGCCATGTGGCAGATGCCCATATTGAGGTCCAGTAACTCATAAACATCCGGTTCGTATTCCAAAAGAATATCCTTGCCGGCAATGCCGATATCGGCGGCCCCGCGTTCCACGTAGACGGCTACGTCGGAAGGCTTGACCCAGAAGTACCGGACACCCTTTTCTTCGTTTTCGAAAATCAGCTTGCGGCTGTCTTCCAGGATCTCCGGCGCGTCATAGCCCGCGGCGGCGAAGATCCGGTAGACTTTTTCGCCCAACCGGCCCTTGGGCAGGGCAATATTAAGCATTGTTTTCAATGATCTTTACCTCACTTCCGCTGAAGGTGGCGAGCTGTCTGTACCGGATGGAGGAAGGAACCGTCCGGACCGCGAGGGTGCTGGCACCCGTGCTGTTCAATTCATTTACAGCGCTGAACAGCTGATCGTGGGAAACGCTGTCGTCATAGAGCAACAGGGTATCCACATCGTACTCGCTGGTTTCGTTCCAGTATTTTTCAAGCAGGTCGGGATAGACCGCGAAGCCAATGGCACCGGTATTCCGGCCGATCTTTTGCATCAGGCTGTCGTAGCGGCCACCGGAAAGGACGCTGGTGGGGATACCCTGCACATAGCCCTTGAAGACCAGACCGTTGTAGTAGCTCATGTCATTGACCACGGAAAAATTGATGCGCAGGAGATCGTCCAGAGAGAAGCAGGCCAGATCTTTTTCCAGATCGGTGAGCTCGCGGATATATTCCTCAGGGCAACCGAGGCCGGACAGGATCGGAGCCACCTCGGAAGGCTTCCCGGTGAGGGTGATCAACTTGAGCAGTGCCTGAAGCGCAAGGGTGTCGGCATGGCCTTCGGCGCAAATGGACTCCAGTTCGTGGGTATTCTTTTCACCGATGCACTTGAAGACTTTGGCACGGGTGGCCTCCGGCAGGCGGAGCCGGTCGATAAAGTAGCCGACTACGGCCATGTGGGAAAGATTGAGTACACACTCGGAAGAAATGCACCTGAGGCTGGAGGCAGCCAACATCAGCACCTCGGATACACAGTAGCTGTCAATATTCCCGATACATTCGAGACCGGTCTGCATGATTTCGCAGAAGTTATGGTTTCGACCGGAAACACGGTATACGTTTTCGTGATAGTAGACCTTGCGGACCAGATCATCCGGATCAAAACGGCTGTTGCGGACAATGGATAGGGTGACATCCGGCTTAAGGGCCATGAGCTTGCCGTTGGTGTCCGTGAAGGTGATGACATTGTCGGACATCAGGAAGTCTTTGTTGCCGGCATAAAGATCATATTCTTCAAAACGGCTCATCTTATACTGGGTATAGCCGTAACGCTCATACATGGAACGAAGCTGAAAGACGAGCTCCTCGTCTTTGTTCATACTGGAAACGCTGACCGGATTCATTCGCGGTCCTCCTTTTCACGATCGATTGCCGTTCTGTAGCCGCCGGAACCGTATTCAAGGCACTTCTTGACACGGCTGATAGTGGCGGTGGAGACGCCTGTGGTATCGGCTATCTGTTGGTAATTCATTCCCTGATCGACCAGGAACGCAACCTCCAGCCTGGAGGAAAGATCCTTCATTTCTTTGACAGTGCAGAGATCCTCAAAGAAGGCATAGCACTCCTCCACATCCTTCAGACGCAGAACAGTGGCAAACAGATGGTCGAGTGACGGTGAATGAAAAGAACTCATACAAGCACCTCCATAGCGGAAAACCGAAGCAATACGCCGGACAAGCCGACTGAAAAATGACTTTATTATAATAGCACTTTAATATGGTAAAGTAAAGAAGTAAATTGTGAAAAAATTGCTTTTCCGAATTCTTTGTGCTATTCTTCAAAAGTGAGGTGATCGTATGGATCTGAAAATGACACAGGAACAGCTGGAAGCCTATCTGCGCTCGCTGCCCGAGGACGCCCGCGGAGATGTGGTGATCGACCGGAATCCGCAGATGCCCACCGGCCCGGTGTTTGTATCCCCTCAATACGCGCCCGTACAGGATCCTGAAGTGGCGGAGCTGATCCGCCAGAAGGAAACCGTGGAAGAAGCCATCGACGAATTGGAAATGGATGAACCGATGGAAGTCGACTACGATTCCTATGACCTGTATGACATTGAACACGACGCCTGGGATCAGCGTATGGAGGAACTGAGAGAGGAACTGGAAGAACTGGAGGACGAGATCGAGGCAAGAACCTGATCCTGTCTGTGTGAAACAAAACCTGAACACAAAAAATGAAAGCCGCCTGCAGGGCGGCTTTCGTATATTTGGCGTTGATGATCAGATCTGGAACAGAAGCTCATCGTAAGTCGGGAAAGGCCAGGCTTCTTTGTCTGTGAGGGCTTCCAACGCATCGGCGGCCTTACGGAGGTCGGCCATCTTGGGAAGAAGTTCGTCATGAGCCCAAGCTGCCTTCTCGCGGACGCAATCGGTCTCCGGAATGGCGGCAACGCTCTTCTCCAAGGTGGAGATGGCGGCGGACAGATGTTCTGTTTCGGCGGTCAGACGCTTCAAAAGATCTTCTGTGCCGGACTGATCCGCATCCGGCAATACGCCGCGGAGGGAGAGGATGGAAGAAGCTACTTCGTTACGGTAGCGAAGCACAGCGGGACGGATCTGGCGGCTGGCCATCATCAGCATCGTGCGGGCTTCGATCAGCGTCATCTTCATGTAGGCGTCCAAACCGATATCACGACGGGAACGGAGCTCCGCTTCGGACAGGACTTTGTGGGTTCCAAAGAGGCGGACATTCTTTTCGGAAGTATAGCAGGGCAGGGCGTCCACCGTGGAAACCAGATTCACAAGGCCGCGCTTTTCGGCTTCGACACGCCAGTCGGCGGAATAGTTATTGCCGTTGAAGATGATGCGCTTATGCTCACGGATGGTGCGGACGATCAGCTCATGCAGGGTGAGCTTGAAATCCAGCGCGTTTTCCAGTTCATCGGCAAACTGACGCAAGCTTTCAGCTACGATGGTGTTGAGAACCACATTGGCATCGGAAATAGAATGGGAGGAACCGACGGAGCGGAACTCAAACTTGTTGCCAGTGAAGGCAAAGGGAGAAGTACGGTTGCGGTCCGTGGTGTCGCGCGGGAACTTGGGCAGCATATGGACGCCGACGGTCATCTCGCTCTTTTCGCGACCGTTGTAATCGGTGCCGGATTCAAGAGAGGTGAGGATGTCAGTCAGCTCATCGCCAAGGAACATGGAGATGATAGCGGGAGGTGCTTCGAAGCCGCCAAGACGGTGGTCGTTTCCGGCAGAGGCAACGCAGGCGCGGAGCAGATCCTGATATTCGTCCACGGCCTTGATGACGGCCACGAGGAAGAGCAGGAACTGGGCGCTGGATTCGGGGTTGTCGCCGGGCTCCAACAGGTTATCGCCGGTATTGGCAGTCATGGACCAGTTGTTATGCTTGCCGCTTCCGTTTACGCCGGCAAAGGGCTTTTCGGAAAGCAGGCAGACCATATCGTGACGGGTGGCGACTTTCTTCATCACATCCATCGTCAGCTGATTATGGTCGCAGGCAACATTGACAATGGAGAAGATCGGTGCCATCTCGTGCTGGGAGGGGGCGGTCTCGTTATGCTCAGTCTTGGCGAGAACGCCCAACTTCCACAGTTCCTCGTTGAGGTCGTTCATGAAGGCTTGCACGCGGGGACGGATGGTGCCGAAGAAGTGATCTTCCAGTTCCTGACCTTTGGGGGACTTGGCGCCGAAAAGGGTGCGTCCGGTGAAGATCAGATCGGAACGCTTCTCATACAGAGCACGGTCGACAAGGAAATACTCCTGCTCAGGACCGACGGTGGGGACCACGCGGGTGACATCGTCGCGTCCAAAAAGCTTCAGGATACGGACAGCCTGACGGCTGAGGGCTTCCATGGAGCGGAGCAGGGGGGTCTTTTTGTCGAGGGCTTCACCGCCGTAAGAGCAGTAAGCAGTGGGGATGCAAAGGACATTGTCCTTGATGAAAGCATAAGAAGTGGGATCCCAGGCGGTGTAGCCGCGGGCCTCGAAAGTGGAACGCAGGCCGCCGCTGGGGAAGGAAGAGGCATCGGTCTCGCCACGGACCAGTTCTTTTCCGCTGAATTCGCAGATGACACGGCCACCCTCCACAGGGGAGATGAAGGCATCGTGCTTTTCGGCAGTGACGCTGTTGAGAGGCTGGAACCAATGGGTGTAATGTGTCACGCCGCGCTCAAGGGCCCAGTCCTTCATGGCGTTGGCAACGACAGAGGCGACCTGGGGATCCAGACGGCGGCCATCGTCGATCGTTTTATGAAGGGCTTTGTAGGTTTCCTTGGGCAGACGCTGACGCATGACGGCATCGTTAAAAACGTTTTCGCCGAAGATGGAATCAATGTGCGCCATAGGCTCAGCCTCCCTATAATGGTAAAATGGGGATATAAACTGACAAATTTCTGTCAATTTATTCTGTCAGTTTATAATGAAATGCAGGATGTGTCAAGGGGAAGGGAAACAGGTCGCTCCTCTGTTGTGATATACCGTATATTGTGGTAAAATAGTATTATGGGGTATTGGGACCCCGAGATATGAGATTGAATGTTACGCGAAGAATGATTTCGCTTTAGCAGATATTTGGGAGGATAGAATATGGATCTGAGTATGCTGAATCCGGAGCAGAGGAAGGCGGCGGAGACGCTGGAAGGGCCGGTGCTGATCCTGGCGGGAGCCGGGAGCGGAAAAACTCGGGCGCTGACATGCAGAGTCGCGAATCTGATCGATCATGGAGTCAATCCGTATTCGATCCTGGCGCTGACATTTACCAACAAAGCGGCGAAAGAAATGAAGGAAAGGATCGTCGCATTGGTGGGTGATCAGGCGGAGGAAGCCTGGATCAGTACTTTCCACTCCACTTGCGCACGGATCCTTCGGAGAGATATCGAGAAGCTGGGTTATAACCGCAGTTTTGCAATCTATGACGATGACGACCAGAAAAGCGTTCTGAAAGAGATCTATAAAACGCTGAATATCGACGACAAGTTTATTCCCCCGCAGGAAGTGAAAGCTAAACTGTCGGACGCGAAAAACAAGCTGATGGACACGGACGAATGGTTCCGTCAGTCCCCAAGGGACCGAAGAAGCCAACTGATCCATGATATCATGTTCGCTTATCAGGAACGGATGAAGACGCTGAACGCGCTTGATTTTGACGATCTGCTGGTGAAGACGCTGGAGCTGCTGGCCAACCATCCGCCGGTGCTTGAAAGCTATCGCAGACGCTTCCTGTATGTGATGGTAGACGAATATCAGGACACAAATACTGCCCAGTATGAGCTGATCCGCCTGTTGACGGCGACCAGCCGCAATCTTTGTGTGGTCGGCGATGACGACCAGAGTATCTACGGCTGGCGTGGCGCGGACATCCGCAACATCCTGGACTTTGAAAAAGACTATCCGGATGCGGTGGTCATCAAGTTAGAACAGAATTACCGCTCCACTTCCAATATCCTGGACGCGGCCAATCAGGTGATCGCCCATAACCAGGGCCGGAAAGAAAAGAAACTGTGGACGGTTAAAGAAACCGGCGAAAAGATCCACCTTTATTGTGGCGGAGACGAGCGGGATGAAGCGGCCTGGGTCGCGAACCATATCAAAAAACTGCCTGCAGGCTTCCGGACGGGAGATGTTGCGGTGCTGTATCGCACCAACGCACAGAGCCGTGTGTTGGAAGAAATGTTCATGAAGGCCGGCATTGCCTATAAGGTCTTCGGCGGACAGAAGTTCTATGACCGGAAGGAGATCCGTGATATTCTGGCTTATCTCCGCGTGTGTGTCAACGCTTCGGACGATATCAGCCTGCGCCGGATCATCAATGTGCCCAAGCGCTCTATCGGCGACAGTACCGTGATCGAACTTTCCGATTACGCAATGAAGAATGAGATGCCGCTCTATACGGCATTGTTCGATATCCCGGATACGCTCGGTACCCGTGCCCGGAAGAACGTGTCAGACTTCGGTATGCTGATGATGGAACTGACGGAACTGAAAGAGGAACTGCCGCTGGAGGAATTTGTTCAGGCCCTGATCGACAAGACCGGACTGGAGGAACAATACGCGAAGGAAGACACGGACGAAGCCAGGACCCGCATCGAGAACATGCGTGAATTTATGGGCGCGATCCACGAGTTTGCGGTGGCGAGTGAGACCCCGACACTGGAAGCCTACCTTGAAAACGTGGCACTGGTGACCGATCTTGACCGCAGCGAGGAAGAACGCGACTTTGTGACTATGATGACGCTCCACAGCGCCAAGGGGTTGGAATTTCCCGTGGTATTCCTGGTGGGCCTGGAAGACGGTATTTTCCCCGGAAACCGCAGTATCGAGGATGACAACCGTCTCGAAGAAGAGCGTCGTCTGATGTATGTTGGTATTACACGGGCACAGAAGATCCTGTATCTGTCCCGGGCCGGGACGAGAAGGTTGTATAACCAGTTCAGCTGCAATCCTCCGAGCCGTTTCCTGGACGAGATCCCGCCACGGCTGCTGGAAGAGGAACACAGCCTGGAAAGACGGCCTAACTTCTCCCGTGGACCCGGAATGGGCGGCGGAAACTATGGCCGTCCACAGGGCGGCAATTGGTCTGGCGGAAACGGCTATCATGGGGACAATCGCCCCGCACCTGTGCCCTCGTCCGGGCGGACCGTTACCTTCGGTCGTATTTCATCAAACGGAGGAAATGGCGGTTTGACCCTGAACGGGAAGCCTCTGAACAGCACGGGAAAGGGATCGCTCGACGGGATCCCCGGTGTACGCAGAGGCTTTGGCAATGAAAGTGCCGCTCCGACCGGAAGCGCAGTGGAAGTCCTGTTTGCCCCGGGTGACCGGGTCAACCATAAGGCCTTCGGTAACGGTACCGTACGGGAACTGACCGGCTCCGGTGCGGGCGCGCGGATCACAGTAGATTTTGACAAAGGCGGAAGCAAGGTGTTGTCCCTGCTGATCGCACCGGTGACAAAACTGGAGGATTGACCATGGACGGGCAGAAAATGGAAAGAATGCAGGCACTGGTACGTGAGCTGAAGGAAACAGCCTACGCGTACTATGTGCTGGATAATCCAGTAATTTCCGATATGCAGTGGGACCGGATGTATGATGAGCTGGTGGCGCTGGAAAAGGAAACGGGTGTCGTGCTGCCCGATTCTCCCACGGTCAACGTGGGCGGAGAGCCGATGAAGGCTTTTGAAGAGCATAAGCATATCAGCCGTCTCTGGTCCATGGACAAGGTGCAGAACATAGAAGCGCTGGAGGCATGGATCGACCGCACGGAGAAACTGGCGGGACGGACCGGACTGCAATACTATGTGGAATATAAGTTTGACGGCCTGACCCTGAACCTGACTTATCAGGACGGGAAACTGGTTGGTGCCGCGACCCGCGGAAACGGTATTACCGGTGAAAGCATCCTGCCTCAGGCGCTGACGATCCACACGATTCCCCGTGAGATCCCGTACAAAGGCCTCATGGAGATCCAGGGCGAATGTATCATGCGCCTGAGCACACTGGAGAAATATAACAAGACCGCGAAGGAACCTCTCAAGAATGCCCGGAACGCGGCTGCGGGTGCCTTGCGGAATCTGGACCCCAAAGTGACGGCTTCCCGGCATCTGGACGCGTTTTTCTACCAGATCGGAACCATTGAGAATGCGCCCTATGTGACCCAGCCGGAAATGATCCGGTTTATCCGGGATAACGGTTTTCAGGTAAGTCCGTATCTGGGAAATGGGTATGGTCGCGATGCTATCGTGAACTGCATCAAAGAGATCGAGGAACAGCGCCCGAATCTGGACTGGCTGATCGACGGCGTTGTAATCAAGGTGGGGGATGTCGAACTACGGGAGCAGATGGGCTTTACCGAAAAGTTCCCCCGTTGGGCCGTGGCATTTAAGTTCAAAGCGGAGGAATGTGTGACCCGCTTGAATGATGTGACATGGGAACTGGGACGGACCGGAAAACTGACACCTCTGGCCTATGTGGAGCCAGTGGACTTCTACGGTGTGACTGTACGCAAAGCGACCCTCAACAACTGGGACGACATTCAGCGCAAGGATCTTGCAATTGGCTGCGATGTATGGATCCGCCGGAGCAACGATGTGATCCCGGAAATTATGGGACGCGCGGGAGATCCTGCACCGGACGAAAGACCGATCGAAAAGCCGTCTGTCTGCCCTGATTGCGGACAGGCACTGACGGAGCGTGGCGCGCATATCTTCTGTATGAACCGTGTCAGCTGCCGCTCCCAGGCCGTTGCCAGATTGGCCCATTTTGCCAGTCGGGACGCGATGGATATCGACGGCTTCAGCGAAAAGACTGCCGCACAACTGTATGACAGTCTTGGCCTGCGGGATCCTTCCGATCTGTACCGACTGAACACCAATGATTTGTTGGCGCTGGAAGGGTTCAAAGAAAAGAAAGCCTCGAACCTGACGGAAAGTCTTGAAAAGAGCAAACACTGCGCGTTGGACGCGTTCCTGTTTGCAATCGGGATCCCTAATGTGGGCAGAAAGACAGCTCGGGATCTGGCGGATAACTTTGGTACGCTGGAAGCATTGGCAAACGCGGACGAGTTGACGCTGACCGCCATCCCGGATGTGGGAGCGATCGTAGCGGCCAGCATTACGGAGTATTTCAGCTTTGAAGAAAACCGCCGGATGATTACAGCCTTGCTGGATGCAGGCGTCCATCCGCAGGAAACGGAAAAGAAGACCGGCGGCGTCTTTGAAGGCATGACGATCGTTGTGACAGGCACGCTTTCCGGCATGAGCCGGAAGCAGGCGGTGGATCTGATCACTGAAAACGGTGGCAACGCGGGATCTTCCGTAAGCAAAAAGACCGCCTTTGTGGTGGCGGGGGATGCCGCGGGAAGCAAACTGACCAAGGCACAGCAACTGGGCATCGAAGTGATCGGAGAGGAAGAATTCCTACGTCGCGCCCATCAGAACTGAAGAAAGGAAAACGTATCATGTTTTCAGGAATTACATCCTTTGTCAACGGATTGCGCGCCAACCCTGCGGGCACGCTGATCACGCTGGTCTACACAGCGGTATGCATCCTGTTCAGCCTTATCATCCATGAGGTCGCGCATGGATGGGTAGCGCTGAAATGCGGTGACCCCACCGCCAAATGGATGGGTCGCCTGTCTTTGGATCCGAGGAAGCATCTGGATCCCTACGGAACGATCTGTATGTTGCTGCTTCACATCGGCTGGGCTAAGCCTGTGCCCGTGAATCCCAGAAACTTCAAGAACTATCGACGGGATTATATCCTTGTGTCACTGGCTGGTATCGCGGTCAACCTGTGCGTATGCCTCCTGAGCCTGATCATCAGTGCACTGCTGGCCAAAGCCGTTTGGTCAGCGGATGCCCTGAAGAGTGTAAACGGGAAATACTTTCTTGATTTGTATCACTATTTGCCGGCTAATGCCGTGTATGGAGGAGAAATAGGAGAATTTGTCGAAGATGGCTTGATTGTATCCGGGCTGATGGCCTATGTGCAGCGGATCTTTTTGATGCTGGCCCAGATGAACCTGGGACTTGCCATCTTCAATCTGCTACCGGTACCGCCGCTGGATGGCTATCGCTTCCTGGACCAGTTTGTTTTCAAAGGACGTCTGGCATTGGAAGAAGGTGTGATGCAGACGATCCGCATCGTCTTCCTTGTGGTCTGCTTCTCCGGTCTGCTGGACGGACTGCTGACCACGGTGAACAGCGCTGTGTTCAGTTTCTTCTCCGGACTGGTTGCAGTCCTGATCTGAAAACGGAGTGAACCGGAATGAACCGACCACTATTCAGCCTGAAAGATTTTGACGGGCCGTTGGACCTGCTTCTGACGTTGATCGGAAAAGCCAAGATCGATATCCGCGATATCTTTGTGAGCGAAATCACAGACCAATATCTGGATATCGTACGAAATGCCGGCGACCTGGATATGGACGAGGCCAGCGATTTTCTGCTGATGGCGGCGACCCTGCTGGAAATCAAGAGTCGGGCACTGCTACCAGAGGAAAAGAAAGAGGAAGAGGAAGAGGAAGACCCGGAGCAGGAACTGATCCGTCGCCTCGAGGAATACCGGAAATTCCGTGAGACCGCTGAATCTATGAAGGATTTTGAAAGGACTGCACGGGAGATCCTGACCAAGTTTCCGGAGGAATATCCGTTACCGCCACAGGAATATGAACTGACCGGTTTGACACTGGAAGGACTGACCGAAGCCTTCCGGCGGATCTGGGCGCGTAAACCGGAAAAAGACGATAATCCGGAAACGAACCATTATGCCGCGCGGGGCATCCATCGGGATCCGTATACCGTTGAAGAATGCATGTCAACGTTGATGAACGGGATCCGGCGTGGAAAACGGGTACGCTTTTCGGAGGTCTTCTCGGATGCACCGACCCGGGACGAGGTACTGACATTGTTCCTGGCTATGCTGGAACTGATGAAGCTGGGCGAGCTCTATGCCCGGCAGACATCCCCCTGTGAAGAGATCGAACTGTTTGCGGGCAGGCCGCCTGTGACCGAGGATGAAGAGGAGACGCCTTTGCGCATGGGCGGAAAGAGGGAACAGAAGGTATGAACGAAGAAGGAAACATCGAAGGAAGGATCGAGGCTATCCTGTATGTGGCCGGGGAACCTGTGCCCGTAAAGGATCTGGCGGTGGCGCTGTCGATCGGAAAAGATGAATTGGAGCAGACGTTGACCCGGATGCGGGATCAGTACGATTTTGAACAGCGAGGGTTTGTGATCCGCCGGTTTGGCGAACATGTCCAGCTCGGGACAAGACCCTTGTATTCCGAGGACGTTGTGCGTTTGCTGCAGCCCGTGCAACAGCAGACCCTGAGCCAGGCGGCTATGGAAACCCTGGCGGTTGTCGCATATAAACAGCCAGTGACCCGCGCGGAAATAGAGGCGGTACGCGGTGTAAAATGTGACTACAGCCTTCAGAGCCTGATGAACAAAGGTTTGATTACCGAGAAGGGGAGAAAGGATACACTGGGACGACCAATCCTGTACGGGACGACGGACACGTTCCTGAGCCACTTTGGCATCGGCAATCTGGATGAATTGCCCCCATTGCCTGAGGCACCCGAGACGGAAACCGGGGATGAACTTGAGTAATACGCAAAAAGCGGTTGAAACCGCTTTTTTTCATGGGCGGGAAGCCTTGTTTTCCTTGCTTTCATGGCCGCTTGGTGATAAAATGTCGGCTGTTGGCTTTTTTGAAGAAAGGAAGCGTTAGCCTTTTATGGAAATCTTGCTGATGATCTCTGTGGCACTGTTTGCCGGACTGATGATGACACGACTGATGAATATCTTCCGTCTGCCCGATGTGACCGCGTATCTGGTCGCAGGCGTTCTGATCGGACCTTGCGTGTTGGGCCGGCTTGGAATCAACGGGATCGGATTTACCACCTTTGAAGCGGTAGATTCGCTTGGATTGATCTCGGATGTTGCGCTCGGCTTTATCGCTTTTGCTATTGGACATGAATTCAGATTGTCTTCTCTGAAGGCGACCGGAAGACAGGCGGTCATCATCGGTATCCTGCAGGCGGTCATTACCACCGCACTTGTGGATGTTGTGCTGATCGCGATCCACTTTATGAATCCGGAACTGCTGAGCCTGCCTGCCGCAATCACGCTGGGCGCGATCGCGGCAGCGACTGCACCCGCGGCGACCTTGATGGTTGTCAGACAGTACAAGGCACACGGCCCTGTGACAGATGTACTGCTGCCGGTCGTTGCGTTGGATGACGCTGTCGGTTTGGCAATCTTTGCCGTTTCCTTCGGCGCTGCCCAATCCATGCAGAACAGCAGCGCGGATGCACTGTCCCTGATCGTGGAGCCGGTGCTGGAAATCGTGTTCTCCCTTGCTTTGGGTTCGCTGGTTGGATTGTTCCTCACCTGGATCGAACGGTATTTCCACTCCAACCGCAACCGTATTGCTTTGATTACGGGTTCATTGATCCTGACAGTGGCGCTGAGCCGCCTGACTTTTGAAATTGGTCGGTTCCATGTCGGATTCAGCAGTCTGCTGGTGTGTATGATGCTGGGAACAGTGTTCTGCAATCTTTGCCCGTTGAGCGAGGAACTCATGAACAGCGCGGACAAATGGTCCAACCCGGTGCTGATCCTGTTCTTTGTCCTCAGTGGCGCGGCATTGCAGTTCCAGGTGTTCGGAAGCATTGCTGTGATTATGATTGGTGTCATCTACATCCTTAGCCGCTCCGCGGGTAAGTATGTGGGCGCGAAGATCAGCGCCAATATCGCGAAGAGCCCTGAAGTGGTCAAAAAGTATCTGGGCATCACCTTGTTACCGCAGGCGGGCGTTGCACTGGGAATGTGTACGACCGCGGCCCGCGTGCTTGGCGAGGATGGTAACCTGATCCGCAATATCATCCTGTTCGCTGTCTTGATCTATGAACTGATCGGTCCGACACTGACCAAGATCGCCCTGACCAAGGCCGGAGACATCACCGAGATCCCCGGAGAAGTGAAGAACAGAAGACAGGCCAAGATCCAGGACGCTATGGAAAAGAAGAATGCGGGAATCTGATAAGCCAGTTACCACATGCATGAAAATATAGAAACAGGCCATCTGTTGTGAAGGATACAGCAGATGGCCTGTTTTTATGTCTTTTTACGGCAGGTTGAGAAATAGAAAAGTGTGACGGACCGTTTTACAAGTCCGTCACACGAGGGTTTAGGTTATTCTTTTCTGCGCTTCCTGTTCAGGGTCAGCGTGAGGGTCATACCGGAGAGACCAAGG
>JAZUFB010000140.1:0-10420 GCA_045640475.1 Clostridia bacterium | reverse complement strand
CATTGGGGTACCCTGCGTTCAAAAGGACGCGGGGTGCTTTTTTTATGCAGATGTTCGCTTTTTGTGCGTTTTTTCCCTATGTGCGCGATATTTCTCCTTGTCATGACGGGTTTGTTAACTTATAATGCAAGCATCAAAGTGTGATTTATGGCGAATGGGAGGAATCGTTTTGACAGCCGAAATCAAAGCTCCGGGCAACCGTGACAAAATGCACAGCACGCTGAAGCAGATGAAAAAGAAGTGGCGTGTCTATATCTTCCTGCTTCTGCCGGTTGCATATATCATCATTTTTTCTTACGTCCCAATGTACGGTATCCAGATTGCCTTCAGGCACTATACCACCAGGGGTGGCTTCAGCGGCAGCGAATGGGTAGGCATGGAGAACATCATGCGCTACTTCAAGTCCTACTATTTCTGGAGGACCATCCGCAACACCCTGTTTACGTCCTTATACTGGATCGTTGTGATGTATCCGCTTTCCATCCTGCTGGCGCTTATGATCAACGCCTCGCCTTTCCCGCGTTTCCGCTCTGCGGTGCAGAACATCACCTACATGCCGAACTTCATTTCCGTCGTCGTTATGGCGGGTATGATCCTGCAGTTCCTGAATGTCGGCACCGGCCCTTACGGCATCGTCTACCGCTTCTTGACCAACGGCGCGGAGCCCCCGAACCTGTTGGCTCAGCCGCAGGCATTCCGCCACATCTATGTCTGGTCAAGCGCATGGCAGGGACTCGGCTGGGGAACCATCATCTATATTGCGGCGCTCGCTGCGGTAGATCCCTCCCTGCATGAGGCCGCCATCGTGGACGGTGCTTCCCGCTGGCAGCGCATTCTGCACGTGGACATCCCCGGCATCATGCCCACCATGATCATTCAGCTGATCCTCACCATGGGCGGCATCCTGTCCATCGGCTTCGACAAGGCATACCTCCTGCAGAATGACCTCAACATTACTACCAGTGAAATGATTTCCACCTACACCTACAAGGCCGCTTTTGAAAGCGCGCAGGCGGACTATTCCTATTCCACTGCCATCAGCCTGTTCAACAGCGTCGTCAACGGTATCGTGCTGGTCATCGTCAACTCGACTGCCAACAAACTGTCCGGCAGCAGCTTGTGGTAAGGAAAGGAGACAAGAAAATGACAGTCAATACCATGCAGAAGAAAAAGCAGAAGAACCCCGAACTGGCCCGTGCCACGACGGCGGACAAGCTGTTTTACGCGATCTCCACGTTCGTTCTGGCGTTGTTTGCCCTCATCGTGCTGCTGCCCCTCATCAATGTCGTTTCCTCCTCCTTCTCGGACGGAGATCTGGTCACAGCGGGCAAGGTCATGCTGCTTCCCAAGAAGCCCACGCTCATGGGCTACAAGACCGTGTTCAATTATAACGGTATCTGGCGCGCCTACGGCATGACGTTTTTCTACACCATTCTGGGCACAGCCATCAACCTGTTTATGACCATGATCTGCGCCTACGGCATGGCGCAGAAAGAACTGCCAATGAAGAAGCCCCTGATGGCCATGATGGTGTTCACCATGTTCTTCAGCGGCGGTACCATCCCCTCCTACATCGTGGTCATGAAACTGGGCATGCTCAACACCATCTGGTCCATCGTGATTCCCGGAGCCATGTCCGTTTACAACATGATCCTTGCCCGCACCTTCATCATGGGTATCCCCGATGAACTGTGGGAGGCGGCGAGCATCGACGGCTGCACGGAGTTTCAGTATTTTGCCAAGGTGACCATTCCCCTGTCCGGTACCATCATGGTGGTGCTCATGCTGTACTACGGCGTTGGCCACTGGAACAGCTACTTCAGCGCCATGCTGTATCTGGATGACTATAAGCTTTATCCTCTTCAGCTGATCCTGCGCCAGATCCTGATCCTCAACGAGTCGGCAGGCGCAACGATGGACGAAAAAGAAGCCCATATGAAGCTGGCCAACATCATGAGGTATGCCCTCATCATCGTGGCGAGCGTACCCGTTCTGGTCATGTACCCCATGGCGAAGAAGCACTTTGCCAAGGGCGTCATGCTGGGTTCCGTAAAAGGATGATTGCAGCAAAATGCTGTATCATAGATTATATTAGGAGGTAATATCATGTCCAAGAAACTGTTTGCTCTGCTGGCTCTGGCTCTTGTACTCGTGATGAGCGTTTCCGCTTTCGGCGAGTATTACAGCTATGACTACGCAGGCGGCCTGCCCCTCACCGAGGAGACCGTGACCTTCTCCATTCTGGTTGAGCCCAACGACAGCACCGCTGACTTCAACACCAACTACCTGACCATGGCAATCGAAGAGGCCTGCAACGTGAAGTTCGAGTTCTCTTACCTGCCCCAGGGCGAAGCCAAGACCAAGCTGAGCGCCATGCTCGCTTCCGGTCAGGAACTTCCCGACATCATCTGCTACAGCATCGGCATCTCCGACGTGCAGGCTTATGCCGGCAACGGCGCGCTCCTCCCCATCGAGGACTACCTCGAGGACTGCCCCAACTTCAATGCGATCTGCGAGCAGTATCCCGAAGCTCAGATCAAGCAGCGCAGCACCGCAGCTGACGGCCACATCTACGGCATCCCCCGCGTGCTCTGGGTCGACCAGTGCTGGGAGAACCAGTGGGTCAACAGAGAGTGGATGGAGAAGGCCGGCGTGACCGAGGTCCCCACCACCGCCGAAGAGTTCTACGATATGCTGGTCGCTTTCAAGGAGTGCGACTTCAACGGCAACGGCGAAGCGGATGAGTACTATCCCATCATCGGCAACTACACCGACAGCGACGCCACCATCCTGCCCTGGATCATGAACAACTTCGAGTACTGGTTCGGCAAGGATAAAATGAACGTGAAGGATGGCGAAGTCTATCCCGCCTTCACCACCGAGGCCTACAAGGAAGGCATCAAGTTCATCATCAAGCTGTTCGACGAAGAGCTGATCGATCCTCAGACCTTCACCATGACCTGGAGCCAGATGATCGGTCTGGTCGAATCCGCAGAAACTCCCTATGCCGTGTTCGGCAACATGTCTCCCCGCCGCGGTGCCGAATACACCGCTCTGCGTCCCTTCGCCACCGAGTACACCAACGGCCTCACCGCCCACAGGTCCCCCAGCATTAACGGTCACTGGTTCGTTACCCGCGACTGCAAGAACCCCGAGCTGGCTGTGAAGATCGGCGACTATATGTTCACCACCGATTTGGGCATGGAGATGCTTTACCGCTACGGCCTGGAAGGCGAGCAGTGGGCACGCGTGACCGAGGAAACCACCGTTGACCTCAAGAACTTCAGCGGTCATGATCCCATCTGCTACGTCATCGTTGACAACCAGTGGGGCGTATTCCAGGGTGTAGCTGAGGCCAACACGCACTGGAAGCGCAACAATCCCTGCTTCTACTACAACATTGAGGACTATTTTGGCTATACTCCCGAATTCCTTGATCCCCGCATTACTGTTCAGAAGGAAGGCATCCTGCAGAATCTCCAGTACCGTCCCGAAGTCGGCACTTTCGTCGATTACCTCATCATGAACGAAGAGGAAACCGCGATTTACAACGAGATCAAAACCGAGCTTATCACCTACGTTGATGAGATGTTCACCGCGTTCTGCTCCAAGACCGTGGATATCGACGCCGAGTGGGACAACTACCTCGCAACCCTCGATACTCTCCGTCTGGATGAGTTCATCGAAGTCGTGCAGGGTGCCTACGACCGCCTGTAATTGACCTTATGAAGGGCCCGGCTTCGGCCGGGTCCTTTTTCAAGCGGCAGCACAAAATCAAAAGGTTGAAGGTTAACAATGAAACGGAAAACCATTCCCGGTGAACTCTACCTGCTTCTGGCAGCCCTCATCTGGGGCGGCGCGTTCGTCGCCCAGTCCGCAGGTGCGGACAAACTCGGACCGTTTACCATCAACGGGATCCGCTCTGTCCTCGCGGCAGCGGTTCTGGAAATCGTTATTCTGGCAAAGAGAGAAAAAATCTCAAAACGGGAAAGAATACAATTGCTTACCGGCGGCATCGTCTGCGGTCTGTGCCTGTTCGCGGCGTCGAACGTGCAGCAGCTCGCCATCGGCTTCGTGGACGAAAACGGCATGAAGCAGGCCGTCGGAAAAGTTTCTTTTATGACCTCGCTGTATCTGGTGTTTGTGCCTGTGTTCGGCACGTTTTTCGGAAAGAAAACGGGAGCAAAAACGTGGTTCTGCCTCGCTCTATCCGTGGTCGGAATGTTTCTGCTGACGGAAGCGTACAAGGGATTCCGCATCGGCGGGGGAGATGCTCTGTCGCTTCTATGTTCGGTTCTGTTCGCGTTCCATATCATGAGCGTCGGTCATTATGCGCCGGGAGTTGACTGCTTCCGCCTGTCCCAGATTCAGTTTTTGGTGAGCGGTGTTTTGTCTGTCATTTGCGCGGCGGCCTTTGAAACCCCGGAATGGCCCGCAATCTGGGAAGCGAAGGGAGAAATCCTGTATCTTGGCGTCCTCTCATCCGCGGGCGCGTTCACCTTTCAGGTGCTGGGCCAAAAGACCTGTAAACCGCAGAACACCTGCATCATATTGAGTATGGAGAGCGTGTTCGGCGCCGTGGCGGGATTTTTGATCATGAAGGAATCCATGAACCTTTCACAGATCCTCGGCAGCGCCCTCATACTGGCTGCGGTACTTATTTTGCAAATCCGCGGAGACAGGAAAAACGCCGTTTCCGCAGAATAGTAGGAATAAGCGGCAAGTTATGATTGTGACGGAGGAATATTTGGGATGAAGACGATGATTACCGGTCATTCCGGTTTTGAAAACACGGGAGAAGCGACGATCAATTCCGTTGCAACGGCTATCCGCATGAACCTTGACTGCGTTGAAGTGGACGTCCGCCTCGATCCGGAAGGCACGCCCCGTCTTTCCCATGACGACTTTGAAAATTACAAAGAAGCGGTGCTGCTCTGCGACGTGTTCGAGCTGATCGCAAAGAGCGACATCCGCATCAACGTGGACCTCAAGACACCGGATCCGCTCTATGCGGTTCTGGACCTTGCGGAGAAATGCGCCTTGAAGCCCGGACAGCTCATCTTCTCCGGCTCCGTGGAAGGACGCGCGCTCGACGCGGATGCAAATATTGCCCGCCGCGCCCGCATCTTCTGGAACCTTGAGGAAATCTGCAAGTCCTATTTTCTGAACGCAGAGGAGTATAGGGCTATGCGCACTCTGAGTCATGAGGAAGGCCGCGAGGTGATGGACAAACTGATGAACGACCGCTTTGAGGAGTTCGTCGACGTCGTAAAGACCTGCGGTGTCGCCGCTGTCAACCTGTCCTACCGTCATCTGAGATACGAGACCCTCGAAAAGCTCCACGCGCGCGGCATTCCGCTTTCCGTATGGACCGTGAACGACGAGGATTGGATGAAAAAGATCTTCGCGCTGGAAGCCGTGAACCTGACATCCATGGAGCCCACTCTCGCCATCAAGGTGCGGGAGAAAATGAATTTCTGACAAAAAGGAGCGATACGTATGAAAACGTGGTATAGAATTCAGGACGCAGATCCGAAAGCGCTTACCATCGGCGGCTGGCAGAAAGACTTTTTGACAAAGCAGGTCGAAGGTCTGCCGGGTCATCTGGAGCAGATCGGGTATCCCTTCAATGAACCCTGCTGGACGTCCCGCAAAATGACCGGGGGCGGCAAAGACGAGTGGTGGCCTTACGAGCAATCCGCGTATTGGATCGACAGCATCGTCCGTTCCGCCTGTGTGCTGCACGATGAAAGAGTAATGAACCTCGTAAAGAAGCAGATAGACGGCTCCATCGTGGAAGACGGTGAACCCTTCATGGGACCTGTGGAATTGAAGAGCAGCTCCAATGATCGCAGCCGTTGGCCTCATGCGGTCTATTTCAGGGCGCTGTGGGCGACGTATCTGTATACAGGAGACGAAAAATACCTTCTGCGGATGAGGCAGCATTATATGAACGATGCGAACGATTACGGTACGGCCCGTGTTGTTGCAAATGCGGAAATCATGTACCGTCTTGCGGAGCATTTCAACGACAAGGAGCTGCAGCAAAAGGCAAGCCGCGCGATCCGCATCTTTGATCGAAAAAACGAGCCCACGTCGCTCAATGCAGCTTTCTCCGACAGGATGCATCATTATCACGGCGTGACGGTCAACGAGTGCATGAAGCTGGGCGCGGTCTCCTATCTGTATACGGGCAACCGGCATGATCTGGACGCCACGATCCATGAATACGAGCGTCTGAACGACTTTTACATGCTGCCGGACGGACTTCATTCCTGCTACGAGTTTACCACGGGAAACGAGAGCTTCAAGGCGCATGAATCCTGCGACCTGTCGGACTATTCTTACAGTCTCTACTTCCTTCTGAAGGCGACGGGTGACGGAAAATATGCCGACCGCATCGAACGGCTGATTTACAATGCACTGCCTGGATCGATCGGACCGGATTTCAAGAGCATCCAGTATTTTTCGGGCGTCAATCAGGTCATCGTGGGGCGCACCGGTTCCTGGCTGTCGATGTGGGAGACTTCTCCCAAAATGACCTATCAGGCCCATCATTATCCCGAGTGCTGCATTGCGAATATTGGACGGGCGTTCCCGAACTTCTGCATGAACCTTTACGGTGATACGGATAAGGGTCTGGCAGTCAATTTCTACGGCGAGAGCAGCTATAAAGGACGGAATATTTCCGCGTCCGTCAGTACGAACTATCCCTTTGACGAGGAAATCGTTATCAGGATTGATAACGCTGATGATAAGAAAAATACGTTGTCTCTGCGCATCCCCGCGTGGACCAAGGAATATACGCTGACGGTCAACGGCAAAAAACGCCGCACCGAAACCGTGAACGGCTATGCCGCTATGCGCGTACGCACGGGCGATACGGTCGTATTGAGTCTGTGCTTCGGCCTGACGCCGCATCATTCCTCAGACGGTGGAATCTGGTATTCCTACGGACCGTTTACGCTTGCGATGCCCTTTCACGAGAAGTGGGAAAGAGACCTGAAAGAAAAGCGTCAATCGGATGATTTCCCCGCATGGAACGTGCGTACGGATGACTCCTTTGCTTATGCCCTGTCCGGTTATGAGTGCGGAGAAGCAAAAATCGTACGCAAAGAAGCGGGAGAGGATCCCTTCTTTGATGGAACGGTACCCTTTGAAATCAGAATACCCGCCCGCAAACTGGAGGGTTGGAGCTACCGCGTGCGGAAGAACAGCATGTACTCGAAAGAAAATCCGAAAGCGGCGAAGTACGAAGAAGGAATCGATGAGAAGGAAATCGCGCTCGGCGCGACCTTCGTTGACGATGAAACGCTGGTCCAGACGCCCAGACTTCCGTCTTTCGAGTTCGTGAAAGAGCACATCGGTGAAGAATGTGAAATCACCCTCGTGCCCTACGGCTGCACGCATCTGAGGCTTACGGTATTCCCGAAGTACGATTTCGAGGCGTGATTTCCAGACACGAAGGGGCAATTCGCGAGACCTGAGAAGTGTTTGGCGTTCTGCCTGCCCCGGAAACAGAAACCTTTGCCGAAAGGGAAGCTTCTCTTCTGAGAATATCAAAAAGAGGTATCCATCTGTAGAATTCGAATGATTACGTATTATGTCTTCGAGAACTGCGGAGAGGATGATATGGCGTCTTGGCTGCCAGTGTAAAAAAGGGTTCGTTCGTTGCTGTCCGGACGCGTTCTCTCTGTTATTCCGTCCGGAATGGATTCTATCAAAACGGAGAAGCCCGGATTGAAATGTATAAGGAAAGGAAAGCGTATAATCATGAAAATGTGCGCGAATTCGTTGATTGTCAGAGATAATAGAAGCACCGGGATCAGTTGCTACAAGGATATGATGAATTCGATAGCGTATGCTAGGGAAGCAGGATTTCAGGAATTCACGCTGGATTTCTATACCCCGATGCTGACAGAATCAGGATGGGAAAAGAATATGGCGGACTATCTTGAAGCCGTCTCCAAAGCCGGAATGACCATCAAATATACTCATTTGCCCTATGATTATCCCCAAACGTATGATCCGGAAAAAATGGCGCTCTATCAAACAGCCATAAGGCGCGCCATTGATCTGACATCGTCTCTCGGCGCGTTCAGCACAGCCCTCCACGCGTATAACGATTTGACGACCGATTATGATCCAATTGCCGAGCATCAGAAAAGCATAGAATTTTTAAGCCCGATTATTGAATACGCGAATCGAAAAAATGTCAAAGTCGCGCTTGAAACTATGAAGGGACCAGGGCACAATGCGCCGCATAAGCTCCGTGGATACGCGACGGATTATTTGGATTTGATTCATCTTGCTGATGATTTAGGCACGGGAATCTGCTGGGATACGGGGCACGCATATCTGTCCATGCAGAATATTGAAAGAGCGCTTGAATCCATCGGCAACCGACTTCTGATGATCCATGTAGACGATAATTTCGGCGATGATGACGTTCATGTGCCACCGTTCTGCGGCAGGGTCGATTTTAAAACCACCGTCTATACCTTGCGGAAAATCGGTTATCAGGGCGATATGTATCTGGAAGTGCGGTGCGAATACAAGCCGGATTCAATGAAGAAAGCATATGTACAGGTCATTGCCGAAGCCTGCCGCACCCTGATCAACATGTTCGAAGCATGAGATCAAACGAACAGTAAACAACATTTAAAAACAATCGGAGGAGGATCTATGCGAACCTATCAGGAAATCGAAAAAGATTATGAATCCTTGCTCAGTCTGAAAAATGAAGTGGACACGACTTACTCAAACGGAATCTACGACCGTTGGAAAAATCCTGTACTGACCCGGGATCATATCCCGCCGTTCTGGGTGTATGACCCGAACCCGGAAACCAATCCGTTCATGATGAAACGCTTGGGCGTCAATGCCGTTTTCAACAGCGGCGCCATATTGCATGCAGGGAAATACTGCCTGATTGCCCGTGTGGAAGGTTATGACAGAAAGAGCTTCTTCGCGGTCGCACAATCGGATAACGGCGTGGATGGTTTCCGCTTTATGGATACGCCTGTTGTTTTGCCAGACACCTGCCCGGATGAGGTCAATGTTTACGATATGCGCGTCACCAAGCATGAGGATGGTTGGATCTATGGCGTTTTCTGTTCAGAACGAAAAGACCAGACCTCAGATAATCTTTCGGCCGCTGTCGCTGCGGCGGGAATCGCTCGGACGCGTGATTTGATTCATTGGGAACGCCTTCCCAATTTGAAAACGCTCCATTCTGCGCAGCAGCGAAATGTCGTGCTTCATCCGGAATTTGTCCATGGAAAATACGCGTTTTACACCCGCCCCAGCGATGGCTTTATTTCCACGGGAAGTGGTGGCGGGATTGGCTTCGGACTTTGTGACAGTATCGAAAACGCTGTTATCGACGCGGAAAAACTGACGTCTGTTCGTCGCTATCATACCATTACTGAAGTCAAAAACGGTGCGGGTGCCGTTCCGATCCGGACGGAAAAAGGATGGATTCATATCGCTCACGGTGTTCGCGATACCGCCGCAGGTCAAAGATATGTGATTTATGCTTTCGCAACGGCTCTGGACGATCCTTCCAGAGTGATTGCTGAACCCGGCGGATACCTGATTGCCCCTATGGGCAGCGAACGCACAGGCGATGTCAGCAATGTCGTTTTTACCAACGGCGCAATCGCGACCCCGGACGGACGGGTTTTCATTTACTACGCTTCCAGCGATACCCGCCTGCATGTCGCGACGACCACGATCGCCGCGTTGACGGACTTTGTTTTCCATACGCCTTCCGATCCGCTTCGTAGTGCGGACTGTGTGCGACAACGGGTCGATTTCATCCAAAAAAATCTAGATTTTCTCGGGAGAAATTCAAACTGAAGACATTAGGAGGAAATTGCTTTATGAAAATGACTCATTTGGTTCCGATGCGTTTTGCCCATACCGGCGTACCTAATGTTGCCCCACAAAACACACTAGAGGCCTATGACGCCGCAGTGGAGGCTGGATGTGAAGGAATTGAAATGGATATCAACATGACGCAGGACGGCGAGATCTTCTGCTTCCACGGTCCGTGCTTCCGCGATATCACCAACGGCAAGGTAGAAGCCATGATTGGTAACTTGATGACCGAAGAAGTACGAAAGATCGAGATTCCGTACTATAATAACCTGTTTCCCAAGGATCCGCCTGTCACAGCAGATGGGCATCAAGCCGAAAAGAAAAGCGTTGAACCTGCGCCGGATGACCGGGTGACGCATCTGATCACCTTTGAGGAGTTCGACCGTTGGCTGGGCGAGCAGGACGTCGATATCACGGTGGAAGTGGAATTCAAGACCACCGGCATGCTGCCCCGCATGACTGAGATCCTGAAAAACTCTAAGAACGTGAAGCGGTATATCTTCTTCTCCGGCGAAATGGAAACGCTGGAGGAAATGCA
>JAZUFB010000139.1:0-1598 GCA_045640475.1 Clostridia bacterium | reverse complement strand
CTCACCGTCAGGGCGCGTACCGGTTTATCCCACAGATAGCGGAATCGAAACTGGTCAAAGGCCAGTTGCGCCATCGCCAGCGGACTGCGGGTGGGCATAGGCAGCTGCGCCTGATACTGCCAGCCCTCCAGTTCGTTGTTCTTTACCCACAGTCTCACCCCCCGCGCCCGGATGCCATGCATCCGCAATCGCCTGCCCACATCCTGTGCCAGCTCGTAGATCACCCGCCATACCTCTTCCTCCGTATACAGGTCCCGGATGCAGGTGCTTCCGTGCCCCACGCTTTTGATGGGGATCTCGTATCCGCTGGGCATCACGGGCGCGTTGTCTTCGCCCAGGGCCGCCCGCCACAGCATGATACCGTTCTTTCCCAATTTCCGCCTCAGCAGCTCCGGGTCCGCGTTGGCCAGCTCCCCGATGGTGCTGATGTTGAGCAGCATCAGCTGTCGCGTGGTGGACCGGCCTACATACAACAGTTCGGAAACCGGCAGCGGCCAGATCTTCGTCCGGTAGTTGCCCCGGCTGATCACCGTCACCGCGTCCGGTTTTTTCATGTCGCTGCCCAGCTTGGCAAAGATCTTGGTAAAGGAAACGCCAATGGAGACCGTCAGCCCGGTCTCCCGCGTCACCGTTTCGCGGATCTCCTCCGCCAGGGCCAGCCCGTCCCCTTCCGCGTCGTCCGTATAAGGGATCCCGAGCCAGCATTCGTCCATGCCGAAAGGTTCCACATCCGCCGCGTATCGGTGATAGATGTCCCGCACCATGCGGGAATATTTCATATACAGATCATAGTGAGGCTCCACACAGATCAGCCCCGGGCAGGCCTGCCGGGCCTCCCAGTTGGCCATACCGGTCTTGACGCCGCTGCGTTTGGCCGGATAGGACGCGGTAAGCACGATGCCGTGCCGGTTCTCCGTCGACCCGCAGACCGCGACCTTTTTCCCTTTCAGCTCCGGAGCCTCGTTCATTTCCACGCTGGCGTAAAAACAGTTCAGATCGCTGTGCAATACCAGCCCGTACACCGTTCTTCCCTCCCCTTGGTGGATTTGGGTGCATCATAACACAAGGTTTGTGTGTTTTAAAGGGGAACAAACTATTTTTCGTTTTAGCCATACGAGCGCTCTTGTGTTTATTTTCAATGTTTTTCTTTTTTGTTTTGTTCGCTTTACAAGCACAAGATTCTTGTGCTAATATGACCTTGTCACGTAAGAAACCCCAAATCTGCGGTCCCGTTCCGGGCCGGGAGGTGTTGCGCCATGAGTCATTTCACTTTCGATTTTCCGTCTTTCCTCCGTGCGCGCCGCACGGCGCTCGGTCTGCGGCAGGAGGCGCTTGGCCGTCTTCTCGGCGTCACAGCCAATTGCATCTCCAATTGGGAGGCTGGCCGTTCCCGGCCGGATCTGTCCCTTGTTCCCGCCCTCTGCCATGCACTCGAGGCCACGCCGGATGAGCTTTTTGGTTTTTCCGTTTCCCGGGCGGATGAATATCGCGTCCTTTCCTATTTCCGTTCGCCCGATGAGGCTTCCGCCGCCTATGCGTTGCGTATGCTTTCCGGGTTGGCTGCCCTGCGGAAGGTCACGCCTCCGCCCCGCGCTCTG
>JAZUFB010000138.1:0-3502 GCA_045640475.1 Clostridia bacterium | reverse complement strand
AGAATGCAGCCGACAATGATCTGCAGATACGAGAAGATATTCTCTTTTTTTGTGCTTTTGTTGTGATCTATGATTCTTTTTTGCAAGTGATCAACTCCTGTCACGCATCATTATATCCGAAATCGCGTGAAGGAGCAAATGAACTGTATCAGGGAATAAAATACAAAAGGAGTGTGACAGGATCACAACTCCTTTTGTATTTATACGGTTGATTATTTGATCAGCGTGATATTGCGGATGACATTGCAAAGTGTGTTGGCTACGGTAGACATGGTCTTGATGAAGATATCCAGCGCAACGCCGACTACGTCCTTCCGGGTATCGCCGACGGTGTCGCCGGTAACAGCCGCTTTTTGGGCCGCGGACCCTTTTCCGTGTCCTTTGAGCGCGCCGGATTCGATGTACTTCTTCGCATTGTCGAAAGCACCGCCGGAGTTACCCATGAACAGGGCTCTCGGGATGGCCACAATCGTAGCACCGATCAGGATACCGCCGACAAATTCTACCCCGAACAGGATGCCGCCGATGACTGGGATGCACATTGCCATCACAGAGGGGATGAGCATGGTTTTCAGTGCCTGCTGGGCAGCCATACGGATACATTTGTTGTAGTCCGGTTTGACCGTGCCTTCCAACACGCCGGGAATGCTCAACTGGCGGTCACCCTCGTCCGCCATCAGACGGGCGGATTCGATCGTGTTATCTGTGAGCATGGCAGAGAAATATTCGATCAGAGCGCCACCTACGATACCGCCCGCGACGACTACGTAACTGGCGATATTGAGCACCGGCAGGGTACCGGCTGCTGTATAGTTTCCGACATACGCGACGATCAGACTGACGGTCGCAAACGCCGCGCTGCCAATGGCAAAGCCTTTACCGATGGCGGCGGTGGTGTTTCCGACAGAATCCAGTTTATCAGTGATCACACGCACTTTTTCTTCCAGATGGCAGGATTCAGCCAGACCGCCCGCGTTATCGGCAATCGGTCCGAAGGCATCGATGGAAACCGTGGCGCCGACAAAGGCCAGCATGCCCAGGGAAGAGATCGCAATACCGTAATTGCCGCAAACCTTTCCGGAAACGAAGAGCGCGATGCCGATGATCAGAATGGGCAGGAGCACGGAACGGGAACCGATCGCGTCACCCTTTGTAATCACAAACGCTTCACCTTCGGTGGCAATCTCCGCCAGCTTCCGGGTCGGCTTGAAATCGGTGGAGGTATAGTACTCGGTGATCATACCGATCGCAACGCCGCTCGCGATACCGAGAACGGCACTGATCCACGGACTGAGCCAGCCTGCCGCGAAATCCGCCGGAAGTTCGACGCCCTTGAACATGATCAGACAACCAAAGAACCCAAAGATCACCGTCAGCCCGGCTGAAATATAGGTTGCCAGATTCAATTCCTTGGAAGGATCGTTGCCCATTTTACGGACAGCCGCATAACCGAGACCCAGCAAGCAACCAAGTAATCCGCCACCGGCAAGGATCATGGGGAACAGCGTGGTGGCAGAGAACAATTCGGCATTGTCCTTGAACAACGTGACCGCGATCATGATCGCCGCCGCCATTGTTGCAACGAAGCTCTCCAGCAGATCGGAGCAGTTGCCGGCGATATCGTTGACGTTGTCGCCGATAAAGTCAGCGACAACGTTGGGCACACGGGAGTCATCCTCAGGCATATCATGGCGGAGTTTCGCCAGAATATCCGAGGAAATATCCGCTGCTTTGGTATAGTTGCCGCCCGCGACGCGGTTGAACATGGCTACCAGAGAGCAACCCAGAGAATAGGTGGTGATCCGCATGACAGAAGGATTACACTGCAGATTTGCAAGAAAACCGCAGCCAACTGCATTGGCATCTACACCGTTCCAAAGGATCAGGACCAGGATCAGGCCCAGCATGCCAAAGGCCTGTACGCTGAGACCGCTGATGCTGCCGCCGCAAAGCGCGACCTTCACGGTTTCACCGATGGACAAGCTCTCACGCGCCTTGTTGGCGGTGCGCACGTTCGCGTAAGTCGCGCTGCGCATGCCCAACAGGCAGACCGCGGTGCTCATGCAGGCACCGATCAGGAAAGTAATACCGCTCGTTTTTTCAATAAAAAGCGTAAAGATAAGCGCCAGCAAGGCTACGACGATGATAATCGTCCTGTATTCCGTTTTCAGGAAGGTGGAAGCGCCGTCACGAATGATGCCGGCCATTTCCGACATTTCCGCGGTGCCTTCTTTCATGGCGCGGATCTTGAAGAAGTTGAACACCACATAACCGATTGTAAGCACGATGACACTGAGGATAACATAATACCACAAGGAACCTCGTCCCCCTCTCAATTTTTTAAACGTTTCCCAAAACGCTATTCGGATGATAGCATGCCCTGTCAGCGGGTTCAATAAGGCTGGCGTTAAGGTTTCGCTAAGATTATGGTTTGCGGTTGGAAAAGAGGCGGAGGAAGGGGGTAACCGGAAAATACTATGCCTGTGTGTCGGCGGAGAAATGGCATAACTTGCCATAAGGAATTAATCATGTTATGGTGTAGATAGTTGAAAGTTCAACTAAAAAGCGTCTGACAGAAATGACAGATGAAACAGGCAGACAAACAAAGAGAAAAGAGGTCTTCCATGGATACACGAAACACAATCCCTGAAATTCAGAGCCAACTGAGACATAATATCCTTCGCGTACCGAAAGAAATATACCAGGCAAGCGGTATCGTGATCAACGGACGCAGGATCAAGTCGCTTGTCTTTACGACAGACTTGGCTATTATTCGAAATTGTGATGCAGACGCGATATTCGCGGTCTATCCATTTACCCCGCAACAGGCAATCAGCGAGGGCATCATCAAGGCTGCGTATGTTCCCGTATTCTGCGGGATCGGAGGCGGAACAACAAAGGGGCTTCGCACCGTCGGGCTTGCCAAGGATGTGGAATCACAGGGGGCGATGGGCGTGGTCCTTAATGCACCGATCGGAGATCTGAATCTGGCCATTGTCGCGCAGGCAGTTGATATTCCTGTTATTATCACAGTGGTGGATCCTGAAACAGACATTGCCGCGCGTCTGGATGCGGGCGCTTCCATTTTGAATGTGGCTGGGGGAATTGAGACCCCGGATATTGTCAGAAAGATCCGTGAAGACTTCCCGGATGTCCCGATTATTGCTTCCGGCGGAAAGACCGGCGCCAGCATCGAAAAAACGATCCGGGCAGGTGCAAACGCGATTACCTATACTCCGCCTACTTCCGGCGAATTGTTTGGACAGATGATGTCAAAGTACCGAGAGCAGGAATAAGCTTCCAATTTGTACAAGTAACCCGGTCAAATATTCAACAATACAAGAGCAACCAAAATCAGCCCGATGGCCATGGCCTTTTGCTTGTCCAGTTTTTCCCGGAAAAGGATGACGCCCGCGACGGTAATCATGACCACGGTCAGGACACTGAAAACGGGATAAACGATCATTGCCGGTATTTCCTGCAAGGCGCCAAGCAGAAAGCG
>JAZUFB010000137.1:0-3159 GCA_045640475.1 Clostridia bacterium | reverse complement strand
TGAATGGTATTTCTTCTGAAACGAATGGATGAACGCGGTAATCCCGGAATAAACGATAAACGCGGTACAGACCGTGGTAAAAGGAATATTCAGAATACCGCGGATATACTGCGAATCCGAAAATGAAAAGCATAGCTTATGAAGTGGCGTTGTCAGCGTAAAAAGGCACATTAAGGCAAATGGTATTGCGCACAGCTTGATCAGTTTGTCGGACTGACCGATCCGTGAACGTTGCTTTTTCTCAGAATAAATAAACCAGAAGAAAGCGCCGGATATGCTTCCGATGGAATAGAGGATCTCACTGGTGTAGTGGAGTGGGGTGCCAAGCTGCAGCATGCCATATTCGCGGAGAGCGTAGAAAATATCGGTTACGGCGCAGAGAGCGGCAGCGCACATGGTTAGCTTATAAAACAGAAGTTCGGATGTGTGTTCGGCTGATCGATTGGTTACAATGATGCAATAAATGAGGATAAAAACACAGACCAAAGATATGGCACTGTATTGAAAACATACGATCAGGTTGGGGGCCAGATTCGGCATATCGATCTCCTTGATATTTCTCCTGTGTGTTGTGATCGCGAGGCAGGATGCCTTGCTGACCATATATTATTATATAATATCCGGAGAAAAATGACTATTATAAATATGGAAAGCAGGAAAGTCAGCGGGGCGGATAAAGAGATCAGGCAATATTGAAACCCGGGCACAAAATTGCTAAAATAGAATGACTGAAATGGACGGATGGAGGCATACGGAGATGATCTACATTCTGGATACAGCGGATCTGGAAGCTATCAGACACGCGAACGAGTTTTTTCCGATCGGGGGCGTAACGACCAATCCGTCGATTATCGCGAAAGAAAAATGTGATTTCAAAAAACGATTGCTCGAAATCCGTGAGATCCTCGGGAACGGAAAGATGCTTTGTGTGCAGACCGCGTCCAAAGACGCGGAAAATATCGTGCGTGAAGCCCGGGAACTGAATGAACTGCTCGGGGATGGATTCTATATCAAGGTCCCTGTCGGGGAAGCCGGGCTGAAGGCAACCATGCAACTGAAAAGAGAAAACATCGGGGTGCTGATGACGGCGATCTTTACGCCCATGCAGGCGCTTTTGTCCGCCCGGGCCGGTGCCGCGCTGGTGGCTCCCTATGTCAATCGGCTGGACATGGTCAGCGGAGACGGCGTGCGCGTCGTGAGCGAGATCGTGAAAGATTTTGATCACTTTGGCGTGGACTGCAAGGTGCTGGCCGCCAGCTTCAAGAATGTGCAGCAGGTGGCCGATGTGGCCGCGGCAGGATGCCACTACGCCACCGTGAATCCGGAGATCCTGAAGGCGATGGCCCAGCATCCGCTGACGGACATTGCGGTGCAGGGCTTTGACCGTGACTGGCAGGGCGTGTATGGCGAAAAAACGGTGTTGGATCTGCTTTAAGTGTTAATTATGCAGCGAATCATTGAAAGAGATACGGATGAAAAAGTGCTATATAGCATGATTTGTCCGTGTCTTTTTTGATTTTCTGCGTTTCCAATCCGTCGCTTTCATTGTATAATAATACAAAAGGGTGTATTCCCCGGGGTTTCGTTCCAAGACAACTGTACATCGAAAGGCGGCGGTATTCATGGTATTCCCTCCCGAGTTTTGGTGGATCTTCCTGGCGGCAGCATTGGTCTGCTCGATTGGCTTCAAAAAGTACGTCTGGTTTATCTCCATCGGCTACGGTCTTTCTATCGCGGCCATGGGAATCGCGCTTCCTATTGTGTACGCCGGACGGCTGGATGTACTGCGGATCCTGTTGTGTCTGCTGATGCTGGGCTACGGTCTGCGGCTGGGCGGATTCCTGCTTTTCCGTGAACTCAAGAGCGCTGCCTATAACAGCAAAATGAAAGGCGAGATCTCTGACGGAAGCCATATGAAGTTCCCCATCAAGGTGATGCTTTGGCTTTCCTGCGTGTTGCTTTATCTGATGATGGCCTCTCCCGCGCTTTACCGGTTTGCCAATGACGCGGCCTCCGACGGATGGCTGATCGCGGGCGAAGCGGTCATGCTGGCCGGGATCCTGCTGGAAGCGGCTTCCGACAAACAGAAGTCCGCGGCCAAGAAGATCAACCCCAAACGTTTCTGTGACTCCGGCCTTTTCAAAATCGTCCGTTGTCCGAACTATCTGGGTGAGCTGATCCTCTGGACCGGTATGCTGCTGACTGGCGTTTCCGCTCTGCAGACGGTTGGACAATGGATCGTGGCGATCATCGGCTGGCTCGGGATCGTTTATGTCATGTTCAGCGGTGCCCGCCGGCTGGAGCTTCGGCAGGACCGTACTTATGGCGCGGATCCGGAATATCAGGCCTATGTGGCCAGGGTGCCGATCCTGCTCCCGTTTGTGCCGCTGTACAGCGTGAAGAAGCACAAGTGGCTGGTCGGATAAATCTCCACTCATGATTGAGAGGCTGACGCTTTCATGCGTCGGCCTCTTTTTTTAGGACTGTATCCGGTAATGAAGCTAAACCATTAGCCTGGACGATAGCTAAAAAAGTTAGTTTGCTTTTTTCTGCGGAGGACCCTATAATGATAACAATGACAGAACGTACGGAGGTACAGGATGAAAAACGTTACCATGCGTGATATTGGCGCCAGACTCGGCGTCAGCACGGTCACGATCTCCAAGGCGCTGAGCGGGAAAGAGGGCGTCAGCGACGCGGTGAGAGAGAAGATCATTGAGACCGCGAAACAGATGGGTTACCATTACGCCTCTTCAGCCGCGGAAACGGATAACGGGACTGTGATCGGTATCCTGACGCCGGACCGCTCCTTCAGCGCACCGTCTTTCTACTCGGATATGTACAGGGCGCTTCTGCGTGAACTGACGGATGTCGGCATGCTGGGTGTGTTGGAGATCGTATCGGAACAGGATGAAATGGCACAGAATATGCCGGCGACGATGACAATCCAGCACGCGAACGGTTTTGTGCTGATGGGCCAGTTCAGCGAAGACTATGTGCAGGCTATGCTGGACGCGGGCCATCCGACGGTCCTGCTTGACTTCAGCTTTGACGGCCCGGATGTGGACGCGGTTGTCAGCGATGGACAGAGCGGTACTTTCCAGTTGACCCGTTACCTGATCGACCATGGACACAAAGAGATCGGATTTGTTGGGAACA
>JAZUFB010000136.1:0-4602 GCA_045640475.1 Clostridia bacterium | reverse complement strand
CATCGTGTCATACCGGCAATGGAAGGGTACCACATTGCCGCCGCCCATCCGTGCGAAGGACACCGCGGGAATCCCCTTGTCGGCGAAAGGTGTCGAGTCGCTGGAGTACACGCGCTGGTTGGCCCGGATCGGCACACCGGCGATCGCGCCGCGATACGCGATGTAGTCCGCCATCTGCTGCTCGCAGGTGCACGCCGCGATAAAGTGGCCCATCACCGCGCCGATCATGTCCAGGTTGATGTTCATCACGCACTTGTCCAGTTCGCTCTCGTGCGCCTTCACCCAGGCCTTGGAGCCCAGCAGTCCGCGTTCTTCGGATCCGCAGAAGATAAACTTCAGTCCGAAGCGGTTCGGGGCGGAAGCCTTCAGGACTTCCATCAGGCCCAGCAGACCGATGCAGCCGCTCATGTTGTCATACGCGCCGTGGCTCAGGAAGGTGGAATCGTAATGCGCTGTCAGCGTGATATATTCATCCGTCGTCCCGGGAATGTCCGCCACCACGTTGCGGGAGGTGCCGACATACTCGTCCTGTTCCACCGTGATCTTCACGTTTTGCGTCTTGTTCCGGATCATCTTCAGGGCCGTTTTCGCGTTCACGTTCACGCCGGGGATCTTCTTCCCTTCGCACACATAGGCGCGCAGCTCCTTGCGGTCGATGTCGTCATCTTCATAGTGTACGTTTCCGTCATAGGTGATAAAGCCCACCGCGCCCGCCGCGTACAGGTCCTGGTAGGTGAAATATCCCACGCCGGTATCCAGCAGTACGATCTTCCCCTTCGCCGCGGCGATCGCCGCGCGATCGTTGTTCGGCATATAATACAGCGGCGCTTCCACGCTCCCGCTGCCGCAGCATAAATATCCCCGGCAGGGCAGCTCTTCACCGTCCGCCACCAGGGTCGCGTTCTTCATATGGCTCATCTGGACCTTGAAGTCCTCGATTCGGGCTTCCACTTCCAGTTCGTTGCAGCATTTCCGCAGGTATTCCGCGCACTTCAGTTCTTCCGGTGATCCGCCGGTGCGCACATAGTCTGTTTCTTTCAGGATCTTCAGGATCTTCTCTTCAGTCATGGTCATCGACCTCCCTTTTCTCCATCTTATCATATTCCAATTCTCTTTTCCACCTGAAAGCCGGTCAAAAACCCTTTCAAAATGGTGTTCCCGGCGTTGACATTCAATGCCCTGACGGCTATACTTCATAGGTGTTGTCATGATCAAAAAACGTTGGAGGACAAGAGTTATGAAAAATTCCGTCAAAACCGTCGTCGCCATCGGTATCGGCGCTGCCCTGTTCTTCGTTCTGGGCCGTTTCGCCGTGATCCCCACCGGTATCCCGAACACCAATATCAACATTCAGTATGCTATTCTGGCCGTCTTCGCCGGCATCTTCGGGCCCGTCGCCGGTGCCCTGATCGGCTTCATCGGCCATGCCCTGATCGACCTCACCGCCTACGGCAGCCCGTGGTGGAGCTGGGTCATCGCTTCCGGTTTTGTCGGTGCCGTTTGCGGCCTGATCTGGAAAAAGGTCGGTATCGCCGATGGTTCCTTCTCCGGCAAAAAGATCGTCCTCTTCGTTCTCACCGCTTTGGTAGCCCATCTGGTCGCCTGGGTCGGCCTCGCGCCCGTGCTCGATATCGTGATGTACGCCGAGCCTGTTGACAAGATCTTTGTTCAGGGTCTCGTCGCCGCCGCGGGCAACTTTGTGACTACCGCCATCATCGGCACCCTGCTCGCCCTGGCCTATACCAAGACCATCGCCGGCAAGGGCACGCTCGAAAAGGAATAATCCGTTTTCGCGTCCTACGGGGGCAGTTTCGCCTGTCCCCGTTTCTTTTTGTTTATCGCTCCGTCCATGACCCCATTTTCGGAGGAATATCGCCGTCATGAATCAGCCCATCATTTCCTTCCGGGACTTCTCCTTCCAGTATGATGCCCAGAAGTCGCCGACCCTGAACAAGATCGATCTGGACATTTATCCCGGCCAAAAGGTCCTCATCGCGGGCCCGTCCGGCAGCGGCAAAAGCACGCTGGGCAACTGCATCAACGGTCTCATCCCCGCCTCCTATCCGGGCACGGTCACCGGCAGCCTCACCGTCGCCGGTCTCGACGCGCCGAAGGCGGGCATCTTTTCTCTTTCCAAGCATGTCGGTACCGTTTTGCAGGATCCGGATGGCCAGTTCATCGCGCTCACGGTCGGTGAAGATATCGCCTTTTCGCTGGAAAACGACTGCGTCCCGCAGGATAAGATGCGTGAGACCGTCCGCCGCTTTGCGGAGACAGTCCGTGTGGACAAGCTGCTCGAAATGGCCCCGCACGAGTTATCCGGCGGCCAAAAGCAGCGGGTCGGCCTCGCGGGCGTTATGGTCAACCGCGCCGATATCCTCCTTTTTGACGAACCTCTGGCCAATCTCGACCCCCGAACCGGCAAGGAGACCGTGGAGCTGATCGACGAGATCACCCGGTCTGAAGAAAAGACCGTCATCATCATCGAGCACCGTCTGGAGGATGTTCTCTGGCGCCGTGTCGACCGTATTATCCTGATGGACGAGGGATCCATCATCGCCGATCTGTCTCCGGACGAGCTGCTCATGAATGACCTGCTCCGTCCCCATGGCATCCGTGAACCGTTGTATGTCACCGCCCTGCGCTATGCCGGTGTTTCTCTGACAGCCGATATGCATCCGGCGGATATCCATGCTCTCACCCTGACGGAGGAAAACAAAGCCGCCGTCCGCCGTTGGTTTGAGCAATTACCCGCGCCCGAAGCCCCCGCGGAAGCTCCCGTGGCGCTTGAAGTCCGTGATCTCCGCTTCGGCTATGCCGCGGATGAGATCCTCCACGGCGTTTCCTTCTCTGTCCGCAAAGGCGAATGCGTCTCCATCGTTGGCATGAACGGTGCCGGCAAGTCCACCCTGGCCAAGCTCATCTGTGGCTTCGAGGCTCCCCAAAGCGGCTCCGTATGGCTGGAAGGCCGCGATGTCACGCGGGACACCATCCGCCAGCGTGCCGCCCGCATCGGCTATGTCATGCAGGATCCGAACCGTATGATCTCCCGCACCATGATCCGCGAAGAAGTTGCCATGGGTCTGCAGAATCGTGGACTTTCCGAAGAGGAGATCCGTTCCCGTGTTGAGGAGACGCTGAAGATCTGCGGCCTTTATCCTTTCAGAAATTGGCCTATCTCCGCGCTTTCCTTCGGCCAGAAGAAGCGCGTCACCATCGCCTCGGTCCTGGTCATGGGCCCTGAGATCATCATTCTGGATGAACCCACCGCCGGTCAGGATTTCCGCCATTACACGGAGATCATGGAATTCCTCCGTACCCTCACCGCGCGCGGTATCACGGTCCTCATGATCACCCACGATATGCATCTGATGCTGGAATACACGCCCCGCGGTATCGTCCTGGCCGAAGGCAGGATCCTCGCGGACACTTCGTCTGCCGCGATCCTCTGCGACCCAGTCCTGACCGACGCCGCCTATCTCAAGCAGACCAGCCTCTTCACGCTGGCTGAAGCCTGCGGCATCTCCGATCCCATCCGCTTTGTGGAATGTTTCATCCGTCGGGACAGGGAGGTGCGTGACTGATGGCTGCAAAGACCGTTCTCACCTACATCCCGCGCGAAAGTCCCGTCCACCGTCTCTCGGGTTCCTCCAAGCTGGCTTTCTTCCTGCTTTTTACCCTCGCTTCGATGCTGACCTATGATACCCGCGTCCTGCTGGGGCTCCTGATCTTCAGCTTCGTCGCTTTCCGCGTCAGCCGGATCCGCGTCCGCGAGGTCAAAGGCATGCTCATTTTCGTGCTCGTTTTTGTCCTTCTGAACGATGTTTTCCTCTACCTCTTCAATCCGGATCAGGGCACGGTCGTCTACGGCACCCGCCATGTGCTCCTGCGCCTTTTCTGGCGCTACGATGTCACGGTCGAGCAGCTTTGGTATATGTTCAACATCACCCTCAAGTATTTCGTCACGGTCCCTGTCGCCATCCTTTTTCTGGCCACGACGGACCCGAGCGAGTTTGCCTCCAGCCTCAACGCCATCGGCATCAGCTATCGCGTTGGTTACGCGGTGGCCATTGCCCTGCGCTATATCCCGGATATCCAGCGTGACTATCACGCGATCTCCCAGGCCCAGCAGGCCCGCGGTGTCGAGCTTGGCAAAAGTGAAAAGCTGCTCAGGCGTCTGAAGAATTCCGTCAGCATCCTGCTTCCCCTGGTCCTCACCAGTCTCAAGCGTGTCGAGATCATCTCCAACGCCATGGAGCTCCGCGGCTTCGGCAAAAACAAAAAGCGTACCTGGTATGTACGCCGTCCCTTCCGCCGGGCCGATGTCCTCGTCCTCATCCTCGGCGTCCTCCTGCTGGCCGCCAGTCTCCTGATCACCTTCTACGACGGCAACCGGTTCTGGATCCCCGCCGCCTTTACGAATCTTTGATTTTCACAGCAAAAAAAGAGCAGCGTGAACTGTATTTCTCACGCTGCTCTGTTTTTTCAATTTTGTCCCTGCTCCGTTTATTTCCCGGCGGTCGCGATCACCGCGTCATAAGCGGGCTTGGTCTGAAGCTCTCCCGTAAACAGGAGCGGATAGCTTTCGCTCTTGCGGAAGCC
>JAZUFB010000135.1:0-7597 GCA_045640475.1 Clostridia bacterium | reverse complement strand
GGGTGATCCAACTCGAAATGGATTTCCTCGCGCTTGACCAGGTCATAGTTCTCCTGCGCGACCCGGACGATATAATCAGGGCTGTTGACTTCAGCCAAATCGTTCTTTTTTTCCAGCAGAAGGCCTTCTTCATGCGCGCGTGTGGCGTCCTGCTCGTGTCTTTCCTGGGTCATTTGTGCCTGTTGGCCCTTCAGGATGTGATGGGTTCCAAGACCCACAAGGAGGATGATGCCAAAGATCAGCAGCCAGCCCTTCCAACTCATGACATTCCGCTGCATATGTCCACGGTTCAAAGCAAAATCCCCCTTTCGTTTCATTTTTTATAAATGATATAACGAAAGAGGGATGATTGTCAATTATCGGTTTATTGCTTTACTCAAAGAGTCCGGCGAAGAAGAACGCCTGTCCGGCTTCTTCCGCGGCTTTGGCTTTCGTGTGCATTTCCGCGGGAGCCATGGGAACGGTCAGGGTGTAGTCGCCGATCTTTTCGCCTTCTACGGCCAGACCGCGGGTCAGGTAGCGGCGGGGGAGGGCCGCGGCGTCCTGCTTCAGTGCCTGCGCGCCGATCTCAAAGGTATACGCGCCGCCCAGAATATCCCGGATGTCTTCCAGCACGGCATACGCGGTGGCGTATCTGCCGGCACCGGCACCGGTAAAGCGTTGCATTCCAGCGTTTTTACCGACCCAGTAGGCCATGTTTTCCACCAGACGGATGCCGGCGGTGACGGAACCGGCCGGAACCAGGGTGGGTTCAACGGTCGCGCAGATCGTGTCCCCATTTTTGATGGCGCGGGCGAGCAGCTTACAGCCATAACCCATACTCTGAACCTGCTTCAGGTCTGCCGCAGTGATCCGGGTGATGCCTTCGCAGGGGATCGCGTACTTGTCCGGGGTGCCGTTCCACGCGATGGCGGAGGCCAGGGCAATCTTGCAATGTGTATCCCCGCCGGAAACATCCGCGGTGGGGTTGGCTTCCGCGTAGCCCAGCTCCTGGGCTTGCTTCAGCGCGTCGCTGAAATCGAGGCTTTCCTCGGTCATCTTGGTCAGGATATAGTTGGTCGTCCCGTTGAGGATGCCGCCCACTTCCAGTACCTCATCCACACGGCGGGCGCGCAGGAGGTTGACCAGATAGGGGATCCCGCCGCCCACGGCGGCGCTGAAACGGGACTGCGCTCCGCCTTCACGTGCGGCGGCCAGCAGTTCGGTCAATTTTTCGGATACCAGGAATTTGTTCGCTGTCACGACATTCTTGCCGGCCCGCAGAGCCTTGTTGACCCAGGTGAAGGCAGGCTCCACACCGCCAAGCAACTCAACGATCGTGTCGATCTCCGGGTCGGTCAGCACAGCATCCGGGTCCGTCGTCAGACGGGACCGCAGTTCGGGTATATCCCGGCGGTCAAGGATCTTGACGATCTCCAGATCCGCGGTCTGGTCCGCGAGTTCCACAACGCCGAATCCGATGGTTCCGGCGCCCAGCAATCCGATTTTCACACTACAGGACTCCCCTCTGCCTCTTGTTTCGGGTACACAGTCATTCTACATAACTCCATCGCCTGCGGCAAGAGACGGCGAGGGCAAAACCCCCCGGTTTTTTGTGCCATTTATGTTTTTTTGTCTTTGCCCGGACAAAACAAGCCAAGAACGGTTTGATTCGGGAAGCTTTTGCGTGTTTTAGGACATGCCCGTTTTTTCGTGTTATATTTTCTGATATTTTAGCGATTTTTTCACCGCGTTCATGGCGCGAATCCCTTGACACAATAAGCGTTTTTGACTATTCTATACGTTATTATCCGGTAAGATTTTTGTGATGGAGGAAACTGCCATGGATCAGAACAACGTCCGTCCCGCAAGTATGGAACGCATCACAACCGTGGAACTGGCCCAGAAGTTCATTGATGAACAGGTCGCGGCCATTCAGGCCCAGTGCGGAAACAAAAAGGTCCTGCTCGCCCTCTCCGGTGGCGTGGACAGCTCTGTTTGCGCGGCTCTGCTGATCAAGGCGATCGGTCAGAACCTTGTCGCGGTGCATGTCAATCATGGTCTGCTCCGTAAGGGTGAACCCGAACAGGTCGTTGAAGTCTTCCGCAACCAGATGAATGCCAACCTCGTCTATGTGGACGCGGTGGATCGCTTCCTGGACAAACTGGCCGGCGTTTCCGACCCGGAACAGAAGCGTAAGATCATCGGCAGCGAATTCATTGATGTTTTTGCCGAAGAAGCCAAGAAGCAGGATGGCATCGAGTTCCTCGCGCAGGGAACCATCTATCCCGACATTCTGGAATCTGACGGCGTCAAGAGCCACCACAACGTGGGCGGCCTGCCCCCGGAACTGAAGTTCGAACTGGTCGAACCCGTCAAGTTCCTCTACAAGGATGAAGTCCGTATCGTCGGCAAGACCCTGGGCCTGCCGGATGGTATGGTCTACCGTCAGCCCTTCCCCGGCCCCGGCCTGGGCGTCCGTTGCGTCGGTGCCATCACCCGTGACCGTCTGGAAGCTGTCCGCGAGTCTGATGCGATCCTTCGCGAAGAATGCGCCGCCGCCGGTCTGGAAGGTAAAGTTTGGCAGTACTTCACCGTGGTGCCCGATGTGAAGTCCACCGGCATCAAGGATAACAAGCGTACCTGGGATTGGCCCGTTGTTCTCCGCGCCGTCAACAGCGTGGATGCCACCGCCGCCTCCATCGAAGAGATCCCCTACGCCCTGCTGGGCAAGATCACGGGCCGCATCCTGGCCGAAGTCAAAGGCGTCAATCGCGTCCTCTACGACCTCAGCCCCAAGCCCGTTGCGACGATCGAGTGGGAATAATGACAAAATGTCTGGAGCCCTTGAAAATCAAGGGCTCCGTTTTTTTGTGACCGCATTTTGACCGCAATTATTTTTAGACCTTCTGATTCTGGACCTGTTTGTCCATATGGAGTTTAGAGGTTTTTACAACTGTACTCAGAAGAGTAAACAAGCCTCTTGCTGATACATGATATTACGTGGCGACCCAGCCATAGCCTTGCTGTGCACAATGTATTTGCTGATTCCGTTTAGTCTCATACTCATAACCCCGTTTCATATGTTGTTGGTGATTCGGCAACCTTCAAAGAATCAACGGGCCAAGATTCATCTTTCGGTTTCATTTTTGTTGGCGGAGTGTATGTGGCATTGAAGACAAGATCCATGATCCATTTTCTGAAACCTTCATTAGCATTCACAGCTTTATACAATTCCAGACCGCTTTGGGTTGTAGCGAGGATCGCTTTTTTTGTTGCACGGTCACTTTCGGCGCGAGCATTTTGTGCGTCAGAATTGGTCATGGCATTTTGATAAGCTTCGTCCTGACGAACAATATCCGGAAGTTCCGCTACTTGCTTTCTGACAATATCCTCATCAGTCCATTCAATATCTCCCCAATGATCATGGAATTCTTTCAGAATATTGGACAGTGTATCAAGCTCCGGCACATCGATTCCGACATCTGTTCCGACAGGGAGCGGATTCAGTTCGCCGTTTTCATTTTCATACTGAATACGCATAGTCTCCCTGGCTTCGACACGGTAGCTCTCCAGATCCACATCCTCAAGAAGTCCTTCTGTGTAATCTTCACCCTCCGGAGAAGGCAGTTTGGTAATCAAAAGGTTCAAAAAGATTGCCAACTTTTCCCAGGCAACACTGCCGTATGGCAAAATTGCAGCAAGGAAATTGTAAGTTCTGGAGAAGTTTTTTGCGCAAGATTTGAATTCGATCTGTTCTTCAATGGCCAATGATTTGTATACTTCCACACAGTGATCGAGAATCGGGTCAAGCATTTCTCGTTCGGCTCCGTCAAGGTAAAGCTGAACAAATTGATCTACATCATCTGCGCTGTAAACTTGAATATCTTCCATTGTGTCGATCAGATCATTCAGCTTGTTGACATCTGTTTCGCCGGAGAGGATCGTTGTTTTGTAGTAACGATCGAATGCGGCTTTTATGATTTCGGAATCATTGACGAAATCCAATATGAAAGTATCATGCTTATCCGGATGGCAACGGTTCAACCTCGACAGTGTTTGTACTGCCTTAATATCGGAAAGACCTTTATCAACGTACATTGTATGCAACAGGGGTTCGTCAAATCCGGTCTGGAATTTGTTTGCAACAACCAAAATACGATACGGGTCATTTTTGAATGTTTTCTCGATTGCCGAGCTGGCGAATCCGTTAATATCTGCTTCGGTCACTTGTTTTCCGTACCAGTCAGCGGTACCGGAGAAAGCAATAACTGCTTTATACGGACTTTTTCTTTCCTTCAGCAACTGAGTAATCGCATTGTAGTACTCTACGGCACGTTTGATTGAACTTGCAATCACCATGGCCCGAGCTTTGCCACCGACTTTTCCTTTTGCGATCACTTCGTTATGGAAATGCTCTACCATAACAGCAGCTTTTTCATGAATAGCATAGCTGTTGGATTCAACAAAATATCGCAGGATGGCTTGTGACCGTTTTTTGTCGAATCGTGGATCGTCCTCAACAGTTTTGGTGAGTTTATAATAACTCTGCACCGGAGTGTAGTAACGCAGCACATCCAGAATGAAACCTTCTTCGATGGCTTGCTTCATGGTATATACATAATGCGGTTCGGGTTTGACTGTTCCATCCGGCAGATAACATTTTTTGCCGAACATCTCCAGTGTTTTGTTTTTCGGAGTTGCGGTAAAGGCAAAATAGCTGGCGTTCCTTACCATCTTCCGTCCTTCGATGATGGTGTTGATCTTATCTTCAAGATCATCTTCATCGTCATATACGTTACCGGAAAGGACCATATTCATTTTTGCTGACAGGCTTCCGTTCTGACTGGAATGTGCTTCGTCGATCAGAATCGCGAACCGTTTTTCACCATATATACCGGAAATGTCTTCAAGGATAAACTGAAATTTATGGACGATAGTAATGATAACTTTTTTACCTTCAGCCAGGAGTGTATTTAGCTCGCCTGAACTCTTCGCCCACCCGACGGTAGAGGACACCTGCATGAACTGTCGGATCGTATTCTTGATTTGTTTATCCAGATTCACACGATCGGTGACAACGATCACAGTATCGAAAATATTGTTGCCGTGATCATCTGTCAGATTTACCAATTGATGGGCTAACCAGGCAATGGAATTTGATTTCCCGGAACCTGCTGAGTGTTGGATCAGATATCTGCCTCCCACACCGTCATGCTTTGCGTCGGCAAGTAATGATTTGACAACGTGAAGTTGATGATACCGTGGGAAAACCTGCTTATAACTTTTTTCGCCGGTATCTTCGTTGACTTCCTCGATCACCTGTGCGTAATTCTCAATAATATTGGCGAGTTCGTCTTTGGTAAGAATTTGTTTCCAAAGATAATCCGTTTTGATTCCATTCGGATTCGGAGGATTGCCCGCTCCATCCTGATATCCTTTGTTGAAGGGAAGGAACCAGGATTTATTCCCTTTCAGTTCCGTACACATCCATGCTTCGCTGTCGTCTACCGCGAAATGGACCATGCACCGTTTGAAGCTGAACAGGATGTCGGTCGTACTACGATCTGCTTTGTATTGCTTGATGGCGTCTTTGTAAGTCTGCTTTGTCAACTGGTTCTTCAATTCCATTGTGATGATGGGCAGACCGTTCAGAAAGATACATACATCCAACGCGAGTAAAGGATTGAATTTTGAATACTGAAGTTGGCGCGTCACACTGAAAATGTTTTTGCCATACAGTACCGCTGCGTCAGGATTCTGTTCCGAAGGACGAACGTAAAACAGATCCAATGTCAGATGCTTATATTTCAGTCCTTTACGAAGCAGTGTAATGACTCCGTCGCTCTTCAGCTTTTTATCAAGTTGCTTGAAGAAACGGTCTTTTTCAAGGGCGCTTTCCGTGATGCGAAGTTCCGCCATCTTCTCCGGTTGTGTGTCCAACAGGAAGCGGAACAGGCGCGATTCATCCACCGCGTAATCTTTATTGTAGTCTGTATTGAAACCTTGCTCGTAACCGGAATGAGCTTTCAAGCTTTCCACAATCAGGGTTTCAAAGCCGTTTTCTTTTGTGTTACTCGTCTGATTCGGCATTCTGTTCATCCTCCTTTCTGCTGACGTTAATATATCTTTGATTTTTACTTGTGGGTTTTTCCGGAATAGTCAACGATAACTGTCGACTTTCAATCAACGGTTGCAAATATCTTTTAGCAAATGATTTGCTGTCTTTGTAACCACAGAACGCTGTGATTTCAGCTTTAGAACGCGGAGCATTGCAGTATGCGAGTATTTTCTTTGCCATGTCATCTTGGGGGTCATCTTGGGTGTTATCTTGGGGGTTGCCTTGTAGGGTGTACCCACCAAGATAATCGTACCGCACCGTCATATAGTGCGACGTGAAAGAAAATACGTTTTTGTCATAGGTCGAAAGGATTCGGCTCATGCCGGAACCGAGCTGCTCCACAAAATCCAAATCCTTGAAAATTCGCATCAGTTCGCGGTTTCTTGGCATGGAACGGCAACCGAAAAAGTCATCCTCAGATAATCCCGTTGGAAGACCGCCATAAGATGTTATTTCCATCCGGTCCGAATAAATTTCAAAGACCGGTGGAACTTCCATGGAATAGTCATTGTGTACGATGGCGTTGATGACGGCCTCTCTCAGTGCAATAGGATCGATCAGTCTTTTTTCAATACGCTCTTTGTTTGTGATTTTTACAAGCGTTCTGTTTTCAATATTCAAACGGTCCAACACGCTTTTTGTTGCCTTGATCAGCGAACAGTATCCATATTCTTCATTTTCAATCAGGTCGACCTTATCTTTTCCTGCATACTTTGCTACCTTAACGGAAACACCGTTATGATCAGCAAGCAGCCAGGCAACATAATTATACTTTCCATCTTCTGTGAGCAAATCCAGGTTCTCCGCGAACCGGTCATTCAACGTCATGCCTTTTGCCTGATAGTAAATCTGAAGTTGTTCAAAAGTCAAATTCTGACGGGGAGATACGATGCGTCTGAGAGAAAGATGTGTCCTGCGGGCATACAGGTCATCGATCATACTCTGTGTCATGGGCTGAGACGCGGTGCCGATGCGGATGAAGCATCCGGCTTCGGACATACCCTGCTTTTTGACGTAATATGGTTTTTCCGCGCCGCTGGCGACAATGATATGAACGATCGTTTTCCCTTGATATTTTTCCTTGATAATATCAAACAAGCCGAGCGTGGAAGGCTGAATGTTGTTCCGGATCCGGTCAGCGGCCATCTTCTGAACACCGTCCGGGTCAGCAAGATCGACAGCATGCCCGTCATCATCAATGCCAATATAGATGTCTCCACCTTCGCGGTAGTTCAGAAACGCGACAACTTCCTTTTCCAACTTATCATTCAGTTCCCGCTTGAATTCAATCACATTGCATTCCTGCAGCACATCATTCATCCTGCTCCGCCTCCTCTCCGGCGGTTTCGTTCTCTTCGTCTGTTTCTTCGCCTTTACTGTGTCTGTTGTGCATGTCTTATTCTGGCTCCTTAATGTTGCTTGCTGTATCTCTGCTTGATCACTGATGTCCTTGTCTGTATAGGTTCTCCTTGCCGTTCTAAGTCGGAGGCCAAGCGG
>JAZUFB010000134.1:0-62887 GCA_045640475.1 Clostridia bacterium | reverse complement strand
CATCCATTTCCTGTTGAATGGTGGGGTAACCGATGGAGATGCGAAGAAAGAAACGATCGACTTGTGCTTCAGGCACTGGATAGGTGCCGACGAATTCGCCTGGATTTTGGGTAGCAAGGACAATGAATGGACTCGGAAGGGAATGAGTGATGCCATCGACAGTGACCTGATGTTCCTCCATGACCTCGAGCAACGAAGATTGGGTTTTGGGACTGGTACGGTTGATTTCGTCGGCCAAAATGATCTGACTCATGACGGCTCCTTCTTTATACTCCATTTCCCCGGTCTTGAAATTGACCAGCGTAAAGCCGGTGACATCAGAAGGCATAAGGTCTGGCGTAAATTGAATACGGCGGAAGGAACAATCAAGTGATTTTGCAAGAGCACTGGCCAATGTCGTCTTGCCAACACCGGGAACATCTTCAATCAGAACATGCCCTTTACAGAGCAAAGCGATGAGTGCGTATTCAACGGCTTCTTCCTTGCCAACGATCGCTTTTCCGATGGAAGTTTGAAGCGCCTGGATCATTTGACCGGGTTTATACATGTTACATCCTCCAGAAAAATGGACTATAAACTCAACATATTATAAACAAAAGCCACGCAATAGGCAAGTAATGGTAACCTGTGGTATAATGCTAATCGAAATGAGGTGTTTGTGCTTTGCTGAAGAAAACAGAAAGTATGGATCCGGTCATTTTCCGTTTCGCAAAGATAGATTCAACGAACGCTTTTCTGTTTCAACAAGGATTGAAAGGTGTACCGGATGGGTCGTTTTGCGTATCGGACGAACAAACTGCAGGAAAGGGAAGGCTTGACCGTGTTTGGAATTCACCTGCAGGAAAAGGACTTTGGCTGAGTGTTCTGCTACGCCCCAATATACCGGCAGAAGATGTTCCTTTGCTGACCTATTGCGCAGCAATGGCCATGTCAGACGCGCTTCATAACATTTCTGGGGTCGAAACTGGCATTAAATGGCCCAATGACCTTGTGGTCGACGGAAAAAAGATCTGCGGGATCCTTTGTACTTCTTCCTTTGAAAATGGGAAACCTTCTTTTGTCGTTATCGGAACAGGTGTCAATCTGATGAAAGGCGCTTATCCGGCAGATTTATCGGCTCGGGCCACATCTGTTCAGGAAATGGGTGGAAGACCGGATCGCGAAAACATTATGCAAACTTATCTGAAACAATTGAAAGTGTATGTCGGTACACTTGTGACAGGGAATAAGGCCATGATCCTTAAAAAAGTATCGGAACGATGTGTGACAATCGGAAGAGAAGTTGAAGTAAACGGGAATGTTCAGTTTTGCGGGATAGCTGAAGGAATTGGACCGGAAGGCGAACTGATCGTACGCGACAGAAACGGCGAACAGAAGCAGGTTTTTTGTGGGGATGTATCAGTAAGGGGTGTAATGGGTTATGTCTGATATTTTCGGGATCGGTACAGACCTTGTAGAGATCAGCCGTATGGAGACGATGAAAAATCGCGATTCCTTTTTGGAACGGTACTTTACAGAGAACGAGATCGACTATATCCGAAAAAAACGTAATATGTCGGGTCAAACTATAGCGGGCATATATGCAGCCAAGGAAGCTGCATCGAAAGCGATGGGGACCGGTCTTGCATGCTCAATGAAAGAGATAGAGGTTCTTCACCGTGAAAATGGTATGCCATACTATCATTTGACGGGAAAAGCTGCCGAACTGTCCGGCGGTGGAAACATCCATCTGTCTGTAAGCCATGATGGCGGAATAGCAGTTGCGTTTTGTGTGATTGAAAATAAGGAGGCGTAACGGATATGCTTTCTTCATGGGTCAAGTTGGCAATCGCCTGTCTGCTCGGGCCGGCAGTAGCAGTCGTTCTTCAATGGATGGAAAAACATACGCGTTACGCTAACTTAAAATATGGGCTGCGTCAATTGATAACGGGCATTCTCTTTGGTGGATTGGCCATTTTGGGTACTGAATGGGGAATCGCCATCAATGGTGCGCAGGTCAATTGTCGCGACGGTGCAGTGTTGATTGGCGGGTTGTTCTTTGGCGGGCCTGCTGGAATCCTCGCTGGATTGATCGGCGGGATCGAACGTTGGATTGCTGTAGCTTGGGGAATCGGTAGTTATACGCGTGTGGCTTGTACCGTTTCTACGATACTGGCAGGATTTTATGCTGCTGTGTTGCGCAGATTCCTTTTTGATAACCGACGTCCTAATTGGCTGATGGCCACTGTGATTGGCGTTGTGATCGAAATCTTTCACCTTACAATGGTCTTTGTGACTAATATGGGCGATGCGGCGGAGGCTACCCGCATCATCCGCGCGGTATCATCCGCGCAGATTCTGGCGAATGCTTCGTCTATCGCCATTGCTTCTATACTATTGACCCTTCTTGACAAAGAAAAGATCATCGATCGGGGCGAAAATGTATCGCTGAATGATCTGATCCAACGTAGAATGTTATATGTCTTTATTGTTGTGTTTTTTATCACGACCATCTTTACTGTCAATCTCCAAAAAGGAGAAACATTACGTCAGACGGAATCTTTTCTGGACAGTGGACTTGGTAATATCACTGCCGATATAAAAAACGGGAATACACAAGCTGTAACAAATTCGGATTATTTTGTCGGAATCAACGGGCATATTCTGATCTTTGAGAAAGCAGAAAATGCTCCTGTACATATTCCTTCTGAATGGGCCCTATATACAGATGAAATGGCTGAAAGATCTTCTTCTTTTGAAAAGGATGTGATGCGTGAAATCACTGTAGGCGAAGAAGAGTATTTTTGTAAACTGGCAGAAGAAGGAAACTTCAGAACACTGGCTGTTATCTCCAAAAACGAAACCTTTCAACTCTACTATATGGGATTACTTGTCAATGAGTTTATGGAAATCATGATCTCAGCTGTCCTGTTCGGCTTGATCTATCTGTTGATCAAACGACAGGTGGTAGATCAGATCGTTTCCGTAAACCATTCGTTGCACAGCATCACCGAGGGCCATCTGGAACAACGCGTTGATGTGCGCTCAACTATTGAATTCAGCCAACTTTCAGGGGATATCAATGCTACAGTGGATACCCTTAAAACCTATATCGGTGAGGCCGAAAGACGGATGGAAGCGGAGCTTGAATTGGCACGAAATATTCAGGCATCAGCACTGCCGGGGGATGGTTCGATTTTTGGCAACCGAAAAGAATTTGAAATCTATGGGATGATGGACCCGGCCAAGGAGGTTGGAGGAGATTTTTACGATTTCTATCTGACGGAGCAGACACGTTTGAACTTCCTTGTGGCTGATGTGTCCGGAAAAGGGATCCCAGCGGCGATGTTTATGATGACTGCCAAAACGGAGCTTAGGAACCTGACATTGGCGGGAAATACAATCGGAAAAACCTTTACTGAGGCCAATCAAATGCTCTGCGAACATAACGATGCCGGAATGTTCGTGACTGCCTGGCAAGGACAGCTAAACCTTGAAAACGGAACACTACGATATTTAAGCGCAGGACATAATCCGCCCCTGCTTTGCAGAAAAGACGGTTCATTTGAATACCTGCGGGGAAAGCACGGATTTGTTCTGGCTGGGATGGAGGGCATGATATATCACTCCAGCAGGATCATTCTGCAACCGGGAGACATCCTTTTCCTCTATACAGACGGGGTGACTGAGGCTACTGACAAGGATAACCGCATGTATGGTGAAGAACGTCTACTTAATACATTGAACAGCTTAAAGAACCTGCCTGTAAGAGATATATGCCGCAGTGTACAAAACGATGTGAACAGCTTCGTTGGCGCAGCGCCGCAGTTTGACGATATTACGATGCTTGCTCTGAGATATCAGGCTCCGTCGCAGGTTCGACAGGAATTCCGTCTTGACTTTATCGAGGCAGAAATTGAAGATGTGGAAAAAACGATGGTTCTGTTTGAAAAAGAGATGGAAGAACGGGAGTATCCGACAAAAGTGATACGTCAGATCAGTGTCGCTATTGACGAACTTATGAGCAACATTGTAAAATACGGATATCAAGGCAATAAGGGTCCAATCAGCATTTCGCTGCGCGAGATCACGGGAAGCAATACCTTGAAACTCGAGTTTACTGACCGTGCAATTCCTTTTGATCCGACTTCTATTGCTGAACCGGATGTGACTGCGAGCGCGGAGGAAAGGGAAATAGGCGGTTTGGGTATTTTAATGGTCCGCAAGATCATGGACGGTTTCGACTACCGTTATGAAGACGGAAAGAATATTGTGACATTGTACAAGCGAATGTGATCATTCCTGACATCCGTTATTCACTCAGTCCTTACAGTCCGCGTATAAAGACCTTTTTTCAAGAAGAAATATTTAATTATGAGAGGAAGCAAAAACAATGATCATCAACAAAGAAAAAAACGGTAACAACCTCAAGATTGCTTTGGAAGGACGTCTTGACACCATGACAGCTCCCCAGCTGGAAAGTGAATTGAACCCAGGCCTTGAAGGAATTGAAAAGCTTGAATTGGATTTTGAAAAACTGGAGTATATTTCTTCCGCAGGTCTACGTGTACTCCTTTCTGCGCAGAAGACTATGAATAAACAGGGAAGCATGGAGATTATCCATGTTTGTGATGAAATCATGGAAGTTTTTAACATTACCGGTTTCACCGATATCCTGACGATCAAGTAAATCATTTTTCATTTTAAGTAGCTGTTTTTTTGCATTGACTAAAGTTCCAAATCGTTGTATTTTGTTTAAAATGTTCAGTCACTGTGACGGAACATTAAAAATAAGGAGGAATAAACAAAATGAATAGCAAAAAAAGACTGTTTACCCTCATCGCATTGGTTCTGGTTGCCGCTCTGACTTGTTGCTTGACCATTTCCATGGCTGAACAGACAAAATTGAAGATTGCTGTTCCAAACGACGCCACCAATGAAGGACGCGCCCTTCTTCTTTTGCAGGCAAATGGCGTTCTGAAGCTGGATGAGGCGGCTGGCATTACAGCAACAGTGAAAGACATTGTCGACAATCCCCTGAATATCGAATTCGTCGAAGTGGAAGCAGCTATGGTTCCCAACGTTCTGCCGGATGTGGATTATGCCATCATCAATGGTAACTATGCTTTGGCTGCTGAACTGGATGAAGCTCTTCTCTACGAAAACGCTGAATCTCCCTATGTAAATGTTGTAAGCGTCAACAGCGGAAACGAAACGACTGACGAAGCCAAGGCCCTGGCTGCCGCGGTTCTGAGCCAGAAAGTGGCTGATTACTTCAGCAATTATGAAGGAACAGCTATTTCTGTCATCGAAAATCCCACTGATGGTTTTGATGCCACTGTTGACTACGAAGCGCTCTCCGGCAAGACCATCAAAGTCGTATGCACATTGGATCCTCATTCCTTCGTGCTCGAAATTGCAAAAGAGATTCTTGCTGAAAAGAACATCAAGTTGGACATAACGATTGTTGATGACTACGTGACTCCCAACCAGATGGTAGACGCAGGAGATGTTTTCGCGAATTTCTTTGCTCATACCCCCTATCAGGATGACTTCAATGCGCAGAATGGCACTCATCTTGTCACGATTGCCGGCGTACATGTCGAGCCCATGGGACTTTATGCTGGAAAACAGGCCGACTTGGCTGCTCTGACCATCGAGTGATTTACTGAGAACATTATTTGGGACCCGTTTAATCGGGTCCTTTTTTTGTTGCGCAATGACTTGATGTAGGGTATAATTACTCACAGTTTTTATATTCGGAGGAAGCATCATGATTGAATTGATCAATCTGAGCAAGAGCTTTGCTACAATCGACGGAGAAGTTCATGCGCTCAAAAATATCAATCTAAGAATAGAAGATGGCGATGTTTACGGTATCATCGGAATGAGCGGCGCAGGAAAAAGCACGCTTGTCCGCTGCATTAATATGCTGGAAAGACCGACAGAAGGCAGTGTGATGATTTCAGGGATTGATATGGCCAGCCTTCCTGTAAAAGAGTTACGTAGAATGCGACGCAAAGTGACCATGATTTTTCAGGGATTCAATTTGCTGATGCAGAAAACTTGTCTGCAAAACGTGATGCTTCCTTTAAAACTGGCAAATGTGCCCTTGGATAACGCAAAAAAGAAGGCTATGGAGCTGCTGGATCTGGTTGGATTGAAAGAAAGAGCTAATTCCTATCCTGCAATGCTTAGTGGGGGTCAACAACAAAGAGTTGCAATCGCCCGTGCACTGGCAACCGAGCCGGAAGTTTTGCTTTGCGATGAGGCGACATCTGCTCTGGATCCCAAAACCACCCATTCGATTCTTGAATTGATCCGCGACATCAACAAAAAGATGGGTATTACAGTGATTGTGATCACGCATCAGATGAGTGTTGTCCAGGAAATCTGCAATAAAGTAGCAATCCTTGAAAAGGGAGAAGTAGTCGAAGAGGGAAGTGTGAACGAAGTATTCGCTAACCCAAAGGCGAAGGCGACACGTAATCTGATTAATCCGGAATCCGATGATGGCTTCAATCTTATTGCGGAAGGTTGCCAGAAGATACGCGTGATCTTTAACGGCGCTATCGCTTCAAGAGAACCCTTAATTGCCAAGATGGCCATCGATTGCGGGATCCTGGCAAGTATTCTTGGCGCCAGTACACGAAGTGTCGGAGATCGGGCATACGGCTATATCCTGCTTGAAATTCCGGGCACACCGGAGGATATGGCAAAGGCTGTCAGTTATCTGAGTAAGATTCCGGATATCGCGGTACAGGTTGAAGCAGAATATACAGGAGAGGAGGCAGAGGCATGAGTTTCGCGAACGCATTTACCCCGGAAAGAATGGCGGAAGCTTGGGAGTGCCTTTTAACTGAATTTCCTTTTGCTCTGTGGGAAACCTTGTATTCTACGATCCTATCCACATTGTTTGCTATTGTGATCGGTTTACCTCTGGGCGTGATTTTGGTGACAGGCGAACAGAAAGGGATACGTCCTCTTCCGCGCTTGTTGATGAATTTCCTGAATGTTTTGATTAATCTTTTGAGATCAGTTCCATTTATTATTCTGATGGTCATGATTATTCCGTTGACGCGTGTCATTGTAGGGACTTCAGTTGGTACGATGGCTTCCATTGTGCCTTTGACAGTAGCCGCATTTCCATTTATTGCCAGATTAGTGGAAAGCAGCTTGCGTGAGCTGAATCCGAACATTATTGAGACTGCACAATCGATGGGCGCAACCCCTATGCAGATTGTGATGAAAGTTATGCTTCCGGAAAGTGTCCCTAGCCTGATTACAAACTTTACATTGGCAATCACAACCATCATGGGTTATACTGCCATGTCTGGCGCAGTCGGTGGCGGAGGGCTCGGCAAACTGGCTCTTTCTTACGGATATCAGCGTTACCGCTACATGATTCTTTATCTGGCAGTAATCGTGCTCGTGATTATCACACAGGTACTTCAATCCTTTGGTACCTGGTTGGCCAGAAAATGCGATAAGAGGTTAAGAAATAAATAAAGAGATAATCAAAAACCGCGGAATTCCGCGGTTTTTGCATTTAGAATGTTGTCATCAAAGTTGCTTTACTTTGGCAGCACGCAGTATGCCGAGCTGCGTTTTTGCATCCGGAATCTGTCCATCCATCACATCGCACAAAAGATCTTTTAGCGGTACTTTGTCAATTAAAAGGAATTCATCATCATCCAGATGCTGATTCCCCTCATGAAGCCCTTCGGCAAGAAAAAGTGTGATGGTTTCATCGGAATAAGCCGGAGCAGGATAAAAAATGCCAAGATCGGTCCAACGGTCAGCCGTAAGACCGGTTTCTTCTTTCAACTCACGTTTTGCAGCTTCAAGACGATCCTCATTTCGATCGTTCAGTTTACCTGCAGGGATCTCTGTCAGCACACGACCGACTGGATAACGGTATTGACGCTCGACAATGACTTCGTTTTGATCTGTAAGAGGAACGACGCAAACAGCACCTACATGACGGATCAATTCACGGGGAGCTTCTCTGCCATCCGGAAGAGCAACGGTATCATTAAAAACATGAAGAACAACACCATCAAAGATTTCTTTTGAAAAGATCTTTGTTTCACGAAGCGTGGAATCATTTTCATGAGGATTCATAAACTTGACCTCCTGTTTTTTTGCCGCGTTATTATAACTCACAGTATTGTTTTTCGGCAACCTGTCCTTGCAATTGAAAGTTAAAAGAATGTATAATATAAATAAATAAACCGAAAGGCGGCGGAAAATATGAATGTGCAGGAAAACTATCTAAAATGGATGAACGATTTCGCGGCAGATGTAGAAACAGTTAACGAACTGAAAAGTATTGCTAATGATCCGGCCGAGATTGAGGACCGGTTTTATACGGAATTGTCTTTTGGTACTGCAGGTATGCGCGGCGTGATCGGTGCCGGCATGAACCGCATGAATAAGTATAATGTGCGCAGAGCAACAAAAGGCCTTGCCCGCTATTTGCTCAAGAAACCTGAAGAAGCGGCCCGCGGTGTCGTAATTGCCTATGACAGCCGCCGTTGCTCTGCTGAATTTGCAAAAGATACTGCTCTTGTGCTTTGCGCAGAAGGTGTTCCTGCATATCTTTTTGATGCGCTTCGACCTGTACCGGTTTTGAGCTTCGCACTCCGTCATCTGAAAGCAATTGCCGGTGTTGTCGTAACAGCCAGCCATAATCCACCCCAATACAATGGATATAAAGTATATGCTGAAGATGGTGCTCAAGTAGGCCCTGAAGCAGCCGAAGGCATAACTGAGATGATCCGGAGTATTGAATATACAGATTGCAAGCTGATGGATGAACAGGAAGCCATTGAAAAAGGTCTTCTTCATATTATTGGCAACAAAGAAGTGGACGATGACTACATCGCGATGATCAAGACACTCTGCATCCAGCCTGAACTATTAAAACAGGAAGGGAGCAAGCTGAATATCGTTTATACACCCCTTCATGGAAGCGGGAATGTACCTGTCCGTCGGATGCTGAAAGAAATAGGCTTAACCAATGTTGCCGTTGTCAAAGAGCAGGAAATGCCTGATCCGAACTTCTCAACCATTAAGGTACCGAATCCGGAAGATCCCGGTGCTTACGAACTGGCTTTCAAACTGGCAGCCGAAGTAAACGCCAGCGTTATCTTTGCAACAGACCCAGACTGCGATCGGTTGGGCGTTGCAGTCAAGGACCGTGAGGGCGAATGGCACCTTCTGACCGGTAATCAGATTGGATGTGTTCTTCTTCACTACATCCTCAGTACACTGAAAAAGAACGGGAAATTGCCGACAAACGGTGCCGCTGTTAAGAGCATCGTCAGTACCAGTCTGGCCAACCGGATCTGCGACAGTTTCGGCGTAAAAATGTTTGAAGTTCTGACAGGCTTCAAGTTTATTGGTGAAAAGATCCAACAGTTCCAGGACAGTGGCGATTATACCTTCCTTTTCGGTTTTGAAGAAAGTTACGGGTTCTTGAGCAGCACCTTCGTACGCGACAAAGACGGCGTAAATGCAAGCCTGCTGATTTCTGAAGTTGCTTGCGCATGTATGGCGGAAGGAATTACGCTTTATGACAGGGTACAGGACATCTTCCGTGAATACGGGTACTTTGTTGAGAAGGTGGTTTCCACGACCCTCCCCGGGAAAGACGGCCTGACACGTATGAAAGAAATCATGACCGATTTGCGTGAACATCACCCTGTTGAGATCGGCGGTATGAAAGTGACCGCTGTCCGCGATTATTTGAAGGGAATCCGTATTGCAGACGGGAAGAGTGAAAAAACTGGACTTCCGGCTTCCGATGTGCTCTACTTTGAACTTGAAAACGGATGCTGGGTTTGCGTGAGACCTTCAGGCACTGAACCAAAGATCAAACTTTATGTAAATACCAACAATATGGATCAGAAGAAGGCTGAAGAATTGAACGTGCTCCTTTGTGAAGCAAGCCGCAAATTGATGGCTTGAACCCGAGATACAGGAGAAGAAGCATGAAAACCGGATTAAAAAATAAGATCTCCATATGGAAGATTCTGATTTTAGCGGCATTAGTCTGTATCGTGGTCATCACAGGTGTTTTACTGCTTAAGCCGACAGAAACACGCGGCGTAAACGGTGAAAAGGAAAATCTGCAAGGAAAAGCATATGCGAAGATCACGGTACAGGATTATGGCGACATCGTTCTGGAACTCGACGCGGATATTGCACCCATTACGGTAAGCAACTTCTGTGAGCTGGTTGAAAATCATTTCTACGACGGTCTGACTTTTCACAGGATCATTTCCGGATTTATGATTCAGGGTGGTGATCCAAAAGGAAATGGAACAGGCGGATCCGAAAAGAAAATCAAGGGAGAATTTAGTAGTAATGGTTTTGCTAATGGACTCAAGCATACTCGCGGTGTGATTTCTATGGCCCGTTCCGCAGATCCCAATAGTGCAAGCAGCCAATTCTTTATCATGCATCAGGATGCGCCACATCTGGATGGACAATACGCGGCTTTCGGAAAAGTCATCCGTGGAATGGAAACGGTTGACGCGATCTGTTCCTCTGTTCCTGTGACAGACAATAACGGTAGTGTTGACAGAGAGAACCAACCGATCATAACAAGCATTCAGATGATCAGCGCTGAGGATGCATTGTAAATCAAGAGTATCATCAAATAAGGTATATTTATAAACTGAAATATCCCATGGATCGTAGACCGATGGTTTACTATCCATGGGTTTTCTGCTATAATTTTAAAGACTATGTATCCGGGAGGAAACGCAAATGTTTGGCAAAATGATGAACAATTATTACTACGGCAAAAGTGGCAAGGGAGATTTCCGTAAAGACGATCTTCCTACTACAAGATGGCAGTTATTCTGGGATACATTGAAAACACGTCTGAGTGGCCTTGTCCGGTTAAATCTGATGTATTTTGTCGTATGGATTCCGACGGTAATCGTCCTTTTCCTTGCAATTACAAGAATGTATACATTCATTATGCCTGCGGTTCAGGAAACCGTGGACGAAAAAGGTTCCACTGTTTATAGCGTGATCACGAATGAAAATGGTGAACCGATCTATAGTTGGGAGCAGGCAGGCATTGAAGCTACAGAAGTACCCAATGTCCTTAATTCTATCCTGTTGCGTGCACTTTTGTTCCTTGTTCCTTGTATTGCTATAACCGGTCCTGCAACGGCAGGTGTCAGTTACGTGACCCGAAACTGGTCAAGAGATGAACACGCCTTTATTTGGAGCGACTTTATCGATGCACTCAAAGCCAACTGGAAATTGAGCCTGCCAGTATCGTTGATTACCGGACTTGCGCCTTTAATTGGATATATGTGCTGGACATTTTACGGAGAAATGGCACAAAACCAAATGATTATGATGGTGCCTCAGGTACTGACGGTAATGATCGTTATTCTTTGGGCATTAGCTGTGACATATATGCATCCTATGATTGTATCTTATGAATTGGGTTTTAAAGGAATTATTAAAAACTCTTTCCTGCTTGGTATCGCCAAACTACCCAAAAGCGTAGGTATTCGCTTGCTCCATTGTGTGCCGACATTGATTGCTTCGGCTGTGATATTTGTATTTGGTGTCGATCCTATGGTTGTTTTATTGATCTTGGCAGGGTACTATGCACTGTTTGGTCTTTCACTCAGTCGGTTTATTACAGCCAGTTATACAAACGCAATTTTTGATAAGTATATCAATTCCAGAATCGAAGGTGCTGCAGTCAATAAAGGCTTACATGTCGATGATGATGAGGATGAAGACGAAGAAACAGAGGACGGGGAAGACAACTGATGTATCAGGATTTTGCAGAAATCTATGATCAGCTGATGTCTGATGTAGATTATGAGAAATGGGCAGAATATTATATTCGTCTTCTTTCCGTCTGTGGGATTCACGAAGGAAAGATCTGTGAATGTGCATGCGGTACCGGTGCTCTTACACTACCATTATATCGTGCCGGATTCCAAATGACCGGTGTTGACCTGAGCCGTGAAATGCTTTGGCAAGCAGCTCAAAAAGCAAGGAAACAGGGAATCTCGATTCCTTTTGTACAGCAGGATATGAGGACGTTGAACCTGCATAAACCTGTAGATGCTGTTCTCGCGACTTGTGATGGGGTGAATTACCTGTTAGGGGACGACGATGCTGAACGTTTTTTTCGTGCTGCCTACAGTGTGTTGAAGCCAAACGGAGTCCTGATCTTCGATGTGTCGACCCCCTACAAACTACAACATGTTCTTTGTGAGCAGGGACTGAGATGCGAAGATTCGGATGACATCACCTATATTTGGCAGAATACTTGGAACGACAAAACACAGACTGTGGATCTTGATCTTTGTTTTTTCGTGAAGGATCAAGATGAAAAGTACAGGAGAATCGACGAAAGTCAACATCAGCGCGCGTATGGGATGCAAACACTGAAGACCCTTCTGCAACAAGCTGGATTTTGCATGATTGCATTTTTCGGTGATAGGACGCTTGTGCAACCTACTGAAAAAGAACTCCGTTGGCATGTAGTGGCTACACGACCGAAAGAAACTGAATTAACAGAAGGGAACATCGGCAATGAATGACAATAAACAGGACCGTATGCTGCAAATCGATCTTTATGATGGACAGGTACGTGTCATGCTTTGTGAAACAACTCAAATGGTCCAAAGATGTGCAGACCTTCATCATACGACGCCTGTATGCACGGCTGCGCTTGGGCGTCTCATGACTGGCACATGTATGCTGGGTCTGATGATGAAAGGCGAAGACGAAAGCGTAACAGTGACCATCAAAGGCGATGGACCTATGGGAACATTGGTAGCGGTTGCGGATCATGGCGATCTGAGAGCCTATGCTGATGATCCGACAGTAGAACTGCCTATTCGCGCAGATGGAAAATTGGATGTTGGTGGAGCGGTCGGTCACAATGGCAGGATGTCCGTTGTAAAGGATCTTGGCCTGAGAAAGAATTACATTGGCCAAAGTGAACTGATCAACGGTGAGATCGCGATGGATTTTGCGAATTACTTTACAGTTTCTGAACAACAACCATCCCTGGTTGCATTGGGCGTGCTTGTGAATGGTGATACTGTATTGAAGGCTGGTGGCTTACTGATACAACCTCTGCCCGGATGTCCGGATGAGATTATCGACCAGATCGAGCTGCGTAGTCCCATGTTCGCTGATATCAGCCGCGAAATGACCTTTGATTCGATCGAAGGGTTGGCTGAAGGATGGTTCCGCGGTATGAGCCCGAAGATCCTTCAGATAGATCCGCTTCGCTACCGTTGCACGTGCTCAAGAGAACGGATGGAAAAAGCACTGGTATCACTTGGCCGTAACGATCTTCAGTCGCTTATTGACGAAGGACAGGGAGCAGAACTCAGCTGCCAGTTCTGCCATGCAAAGCATTTGTTCACAACTGAACAACTGACTGAATTGCTTAAAAATGCTGACAAAAAAACGCAGGAATAAATTATCAGAAATCGATACAGAAAGCAGATCCGAGGAGGAACACGGAAATGAAGTGCATCAATTTTGACGAACATTTTGCGGATTTTGTGTCCGAGTGGGTCAAAAAACACCAAAATGAATATCGTAATTTTGATGAAATGGAAGCGGATATGCCACGTGCTTACATGGAATTTCTGAATACCCCGGCGAAATGGCTGGAACAGATCACTCCAGGTGCATATTTTACTCAGTTTGAGGATGCAAAAGATTTGGTAGATTGGTTATGTTCCTATTGTGAACAACAGGTTCCGGTCCCGGATATCCTTTTGGAACAGATCGTCAATGTCGGCAGACCTTGCGAAAAGCGTTTGACCGAATTGTTGAAAAATGAAACTGCTCCGCAGGAAGCAAAAATGACTGCTGTAGGTCTGCTTCGTGAAATGAACAGTACTTTACCCAAAATGCTATATATCAGTTGGCAGATCGATCGTAAAGAGGAAGATGAATTATGCGATAATGCGCTTGAAAGCTTGAAAGCGATGGGTGCATCTGTCGTCCAACCGATTATTCAAGAACTTCCAAAGGCTAACCAGGCAGGTATGGAAGCATTATTGGATGTATTGGCAGATTATCCGGGCCCTGAACAAACATACCGTCTAGCAATAGAATTGTTTGAGAAAGTTCCATCCAAACAAGCGATTTTTGCAGGCTATCTTGCAAAGATCGGAGATCCGCGTGCAATTCCTGAATTGATTAAGGCAGCTGAACGTGAAGATTGCACGTATCTGAATTATATTGAGATCCGCAACGCAATTGAGGAACTTGGCGGTGATTGCCCTGACAGAGAATATATCGATGATCCTGAATACGAAGCTTTGCGAGGCATGGATCTCAATTAAGCAGTGATCCAATATGAATACGGGAGGTGTGTAATGGATGCTTTGTTCAGACTGCGGATCGCTGCTGGACGAGAATGTCATTGTTTGTCCCAACTGCGGGAAAATCATTGATATCAAGCGCCCAAACAGGTCTCCCGGTGTCGAGTCCATCCGCCAGGGAAAACGTGCCCGTGAATTGGATTATTCGCATTGGAAACAACAAATCGACAAAGAAGAAAAACGCCGCAAGAGAGCAGGCGCCAGTCATACTTATACAGATCATACCGGCTCTTATACAGAAAATCCGGAAGGAATCACCATAACCGCAACGGGTCCCTTTAATTATGACGGGATCGAAGAACAGTGGGACACCATGACGGATTTGGAGGATGACAATACTGTAGTCCGAAAAGTCAAGAATGTTTATTCGGAAGAGTTTCTGAGCGAAGAAGCCGCCGAAATCTATTCAAGAACGCACGGGGATCGTGGTATAAAAAAGGTTTGGGTCAACTGGGTAAAAATCGGTGTCATCGCCTTTTGCAGCTTGATCCTTGTAATCGTTGGATGCTATTTTTTCTTAACAAAATCGACGGAAGGCCAGAAAATCATGGCGCGGCTTGGGCAGAATGCAAATTCCGCTGCGCTATGGGCTGTTGGCGAAGAAAAAATGGACGCCGGAGATATCATGGGTGCGATCCGCGACTTTGAACAAGCTGAATTACAGGATCAGGAAGCCAAAGTAATCGATGTCAATGGACTTCTGATGTTGGGTACTGCTTATGAAGCCGCAGGCATGATCGACGAAGCAGCGGAATTGTATGAGAGAATATACACCGATACACCTTCCAGATCTGAGGCTTATATCAACCATATTCGTATTTTGCTTGCAAGCGATGAACCTGGCAATCGGGCCAAGGCCGGTGAGTTAATGAAGCTTGCTTATGATAAGACAGGGAACAAAACCTTTGCAACACAACGTGGCGATCTTCTGCCTGCGCCTCCGGAAGTAGACTTAACGGCAGGATATTATGAATCCAAGAAATATATAGCAATCACGAGTTATCAGGGTTATGACGTATACTATACTTTTGATGAGAATGCCGTTTTACCGGCAGGCGGAACAAAATACACCGACAGGATCTTTTTGGATGAAGGCATCCATTCTTTGAGAGCAGTTGCGGTTAATGGCGAACTCGTTTCTGATGAATTGAAAGGCACATACAAGATCATCATGCCTTCGCCACAGACTCCACGTGCTAACTTGGCTCCGAATACCTATAAAAATCGTCAACGGGTGAGATTAAAACCCGGCAAGGATAACGAAAAAGATACCGATATCGTGATATATTACACGATCGATGGCTCACCGCCAGATGCGGATAGCCCGATCTTCGACGGAAATGATATCATACTGCCAACTGGTCGCGTCACCCTTAAGGCAGTTGCTGTGAATCAGTACGGAAAAGTAAGCAATACACTTGAGATCCTCTACAAGATCGAAGCTAAGCCTTGGCCATTGTCAGCGTATACATATGAGGATGTAGTAAACGGTCTTAAGTTATATTCGACGACGATGACTGATTTCCAGAAACAGTTCGGTGAAGGTAAATCGCAGGAAACAATCACATTACCGGACTATACCACTGAATGTCGAAAGTATACCTATGACTGGGGCTATGCCGTAATGACCCGTATCAAAAGCGGATGGGTACTTGCTGAACTCTACTTTACTTCACAGTTCAAAGGACCCCGTGGGACCGGAATAGGGGATACTGAGTCTTTTGTGACAGGAAAGTTCCGTGACATGGGTCAGATTGCGAGTGCAAGCGGCAATCGCGGATTGTATATGACCAGCGATGGAACCGGTAAAATTTGGGTTCAGGAAAACGGAACAAAAATCATTCGATATAAATGCAATTCGACCGACGGACATATGTGGCAGTTGGATTATATCCTCAACAGAAGCGGAACGGTATCCGCTATTGATATGCTTTATCTTCCTTAAGGCAGGGTGAATTGTGTATGGGCTCGGATCGGATCAGAATCTTTGATACAACATTACGCGATGGTGAACAGACTGTCGGTGTGTCTTTCCATCCGGAAGAAAAACTGGAAATGGCAAAAGCCATGGAAAGTATGGGAATTGATATTATCGAAGCGGGATTCGCAGCTTCGTCGATTGGTGATTTCAAATCTGTAAGCGACATCGCACGTGAAATTCGCGAAAGCACAGTTTGTACACTGGCCAGATGTATCCCTTCAGACATTGACACCGCTGCAAAAGCCATCGAAAAAGCCGCAAAAGGGAGAATCCACGTCTTTATCGCTACAAGTCCGGTCCACATGCTTCACAAACTAAACATGACGCCGGATGAAGTTTTTGAGAATGCACGGAAATCTATAAAACAGGCACGGAACCTTTGTGGTGATATTGAATTTTCCTGTGAAGATGCGACAAGAACGGATCGCGAATTCCTGTACCGAATGATTGAAATGGCTATTAAAGAAGGAGCGACAACAATCAATCTTCCGGATACGGTTGGATACTCCGCAAGTGCAGAATATGGCCTTCTGTTTCAGGATGTTTTAGAAAGAGTACCCGGAGCAGATCAGATTATTCTTTCCTGTCACTGCCATAATGATCTTGGATTGGCTGTGGCTTCCTCAATGGAAGCAATCATGCATGGAGCACGTCAGGTTGAATGTACCGTGAACGGGCTTGGCGAGCGTGCCGGAAACGCGCCTCTGGAAGAAATCGTGATGGGGTTGCGGACACGTAAGGATTATTATGGGCTAGACACTTGTGTTGATATCCATGGAATTCATCATATCAGTCGAATGATTGCCGGATACAGCGGTATTGAACCTGCAGGATCCAAACCGATCGTAGGTGCGAACGCATTCAGGCATGCGAGTGGAATTCATCAGCACGGTATGTTGCGTGACAGGGTGACATATGAGATCATGGATCCTGAAAAACTGGGCTTTCCTCAGCAAAGCCTTTCGCTTGGGAAACTCAGCGGAAGTCATGCACTCGCAGATCGCGCAAGACAGCTTGGTTTTGAATTACAGGGAGAAGCTCTTTCTTCTGCATTTGCCAAATTTAAGGAATTGGCTGATCGGAAAAAGGAAATTACAGATCGTGATATCCTTGCAATTATTCGTGAACAGAAGCACATTTCAGAAGATTCCTATAAACTCTATACTTTCCAGATCTTTTCCGGTAATAAAATGACATCCACTGCAACTGTTACCGTTGAAAAAAATGGACAGACAATCACACGCGCTGCTTGCGGGGATGGCCCTGTAGAAGCATGCTTTAATGCGGTGGATACCATCATTGGAATGACCTGTAAATTGGAAAGCTATAATTTGAAAGCAGTTACAGAAGGCCAAGATGCACTGGGTGAAGTCATTGTAAGAGTCAGTCATGGTGAGGAGAGTATGCTGGGACGAGGTGTATCAACAGACGTATTGGAAGCCAGCTGTCTGGCATACCTGAATGCCGTAAATCGTCTGATTGCAAGCGGAGAGAGTGAAAACGATCTGTCATAAACAGAAAATGGAGCAAATGCTTTAGCCGTAAAGTACCTTCAAAAAAGAGGGTACTTTTTTTAGAATGATAAATATAGCCTCTTTGTATAATTGAATATTGCCAAGTATGAGAAAGACAGATATAATGAATACAGATACCGTGTAAGCGCTTACTATGGAGGTCAGATTGTGAATATATACGACATTTCGGCAAAAGCGGGTGTCTCTATTGCGACGGTTTCCAGAGTGCTGAACAACAATCCGCATGTCAGCGAAGAGACCCGTAAACGTGTCATGGCTGTGATCGACGAAAGTCGCTATGTACCAAACGCATTTGCGCGGGGTCTTGGCTTGAACACGATGAAGACAATTGGTCTGCTCTGTCCGGATGCAAGTGATCCCTATCTTGCGCAGGCGCCTGATTATCTGGAAGCTGATTTCCGTGCGCATGGATATGATTGCCTGCTGGCCTGTACCGGTCGAGAACCTGAAGCCCGTAAAGAAGGTGTGCTTCGGATGATCAGCCGACATGTGGACAGTATGGTGCTGATGGGCTCATCGTTTATTGAGGACAAGGAAGAAGATAACCAATATCTTCGTGAAGCTGCGGATTCTGTACCGATTGTTTTACTGAACGGTCACTATCAAGCTGATGGGATATACTGTGTATTTTGTGATGATGAGAAAGCCATGTTTGATGCAACCAATTATCTCATCGAACATGGAAAAAAGAAAATTCTATATTTACACCATAGTTTGAACAACTCCGGGAAAAGAAAATTGAATGGCTATCGGCGGGCGCTTAATGAAAATAATATCGATTTGGATGAACGCATGATCCTGCTTGTGGATAAAGATCGCCATACGATCCCGCATGTATGTACGCTTTTGAAAGAATTAGCCAACAGTGGTTTAAAGTTTGATGCCGTTATTGCAAGCGAGGATATATTGGCCGTAGCAGCCATCAAGTATGCTGCGGAAATGGGTATCGCGATTCCTGAGGATCTGGCACTTATCGGATACAATAATTCGATTATGTGTCTTTGCACAAATCCTGAGTTAAGCAGTGTAGATAACAAACTGCTTACTATATGTCAAAAGATCGTACAAACGGTCATCGATGTATTGAATGGACAAAAAACAGAAACAGCCCTGGCATTTAAGGCAGAACTGATTCTGCGGGAAACGACCGCGGAATAATAAGGAGGATATATCAAATGAAACCATTTATGGGAAAAGACTTCTTGCTTAACACTGACACGGCCGTTGAACTATTCGAAACAGCAAAAGAATGCCCGATCATTGACTATCATTGTCATATTTCCCCAAAGGAAATATTCGAAGATCTTCACTATGAGAATATCACACAGGTATGGCTCGGTGGTGATCATTACAAGTGGCGTCTTATGCGTTGCGCCGGTGTGGAAGAAAAGTATATTACCGGTGATGCAGATGATCATGAAAAGTTTATGGCTTGGGCACGCGTTCTAGGTAAAGCTGTCGGAAATCCTCTTTATCATTGGAGCCATTTGGAACTCAGACGCTTCTTTGGTTATGACGGGATCCTAAACGAACAAACTGCGGAAGAAGTATGGAATTTTGTAAATGAAAAACTTAAAAAGCCTGAATACAGCGTACGTGGACTCATTCGGATGAGCAATGTTGAAACAATCTGCACAACGGATGACCCGATTGATACGCTTGAATGGCATGAGAAAATCGCTGCAGATCATTCTTTTGATACTAAAGTACTTCCCGCATGGCGTCCTGATAAAGCCATGAACATTGAAAAAACAGCCTTTATAGACTATATCACATCTCTTGGAAAGGCCGCCGGTATTGAGATCCAATCCTTCGCTGACCTGAAAAAAGCGCTGAAGATCCGACTGGATTATTTTGCTGCGCATGGATGCAAACTCAGCGATCATGCTCTAAACTATGTTATGTGCGAACCTGCGACCGAAGAAAAGATTGAGATGATCTTTGCAAATCGCATGAAAGGGATCATTCCCGGCGAAAAAGAACAGGCTGCTTACAAAACAGCTTTTATGCTGTTTGTTGCTGCTGAGTATACCCGTAGGAACTGGGTTATGCAGTTGCACTACGGATGTCGAAGAGACAACAATCTCACTATGTTTGAAAAAATGGGACCGGATACGGGATTTGATACGATCGACAACCATACTCCGGCTGGCGAAACGGCTGCTTTCCTCGGCTTACTGGAAAAAGCCGGTTCACTGCCGAAGACTATCCTATACAGCCTGAATCCGAATGATAACGAGGCAATCGATACATTATGCGGTTGCTTCCAGAACAACGAAGCTATCTGCAAGATCCAGCACGGAAGCGCATGGTGGTTTAACGATCACTTTAAAGGAATGACTGATCAGTTAACCAGTTTTGCTAACCTTGGCTATTTGGCAGGGTTTGTTGGCATGTTGACGGACAGTCGCAGCTTCCTGAGCTATCCGAGACATGAATACTTCCGCCGTATTCTTTGTCGGTTACTGGGTGAATGGGTCGAAGACGGACGCTTCCCGGCAGATATGGATACATTGAAAGATATTGTACGAGCGATCAGTTGCGAAAATGCAAGGAATTATTTCCGATTTGGCGAATAAGGATATTATCTGATTCAGTTTGGAGGAAATACTTATGAAAGCAAAATGGATTTCTGATGGCAAAGCAGTCTTGGGCATTGAATTCGGCTCCACCCGGATCAAAGCAGTTTTGATCGGGCCGGATCATTCTGTTCTCGCTTCCGGAAGTCATGAATGGGAAAACGATTATGTTGACGGAATATGGACCTACAGTGCTGACGCAATTGTGAACGGTCTTCAGTCCTGCTATTCTGATTTGAAAAAGAACGTAAAGAATGAATATGGCTTAACACTCAAAAAATTCCGTTCCATGGGTTACAGTGCCATGATGCATGGATACCTTCCGTTCAATTCCAATATGGAACTTCTGGTTCCTTTCAGAACTTGGCGTAATACCATCACTGGTGAAGCTGCTGAAAAACTGACTGCGTTGTTTAACTTTAACATGCCTCAACGTTGGAGCCTTAGCCACCTGTATCAGGCAATCTTAAACAACGAAAAGCATGTTCCAGAAATCCGCTTCATGACAACATTAGCTGGTTGGGTCCACTATCTGCTGAGTGGCGAAAAAGTTCTGGGTGTGGGAGACGCGAGTGGCATTATGCCGATCGACAGTACGACCATGGACTACGATTCGGAAATGGTTTTAAAGTTTGACACTCTGATTGCTTCAAAGGACTTTGAATGGAAATTAAAAGAAATATTGCCGCGCGTACTCAATGCGGGTGAAAGTGCAGGAAATCTGACAGCTGAGGGCGCACTCCTGTTGGATCCCGAAGGTGATCTCGAATCTGGTTGTCCGCTTTGCCCGCCGGAAGGAGATGCAGGTACCGGAATGACCGCTACGAACAGTGTTCGTGTGCGTACGGGTAATGTAAGCGCCGGCACTTCAATCTTCAGTATGATCGTATTGGAAAAACCCATGAGCAAAGTCTATCCGGAAATCGATATGGTGACCACCCCTACAGGAAAACCTGTTGGTATGGTCCACTGCAACAGTTGTACTTCTGACATCAATGCATGGGTCTCTCTGTTCCGGGAATTTGCATCTCTGATGGGATTCAAAACAGATGCAGGCGAAGTATATGTGAAATTATTCAAAAAGGCTTTGGAAGGCGAAAAAGATTGCGGCGGCCTTGTTTCCTTTAACTATTTTGCCGGTGAACCGGTAACAGGACTTTCAGAAGGCCGTCCTATGCTGATCAGAATGCCTGATGCAGAAATGAACATTGCTAATTTTATGCGTACCCAGATTTATGCTTCCATGGAAACTCTGAAAGTTGGTATGGAGATCATGAATCGGGAAAAGGTTGCAATCGATTGTGTATACGGTCATGGCGGACTATTCAAAACAGAAGGAGTAGGACAGAATATTCTTGCTGCTGCGATACACGCTCCCGTTACCGTGATGGAGACAGCCGGTGAGGGCGGCGCTTGGGGCATTGCTCTGCTGGCGGCCTATATGGTCAATAAAGCGGATGGTGAAACGCTTGAGGATTATCTTGACAGCAAAGTTTTTGCAGGTATGAAGAAAATCACTGTGAAGCCTGATCCCGACGATGAAAAAGGGTTTGATACCTACATCGAACGCTTTGAAAAGTGCATCCCTGCTCAAAAAGAAGCAGTCGCTGGTCTGAAATAAGCATATTAGTATTATAGAAGAGTCCCGGGTCATTACGGGGCTCTTTTTTCGTTGCTTAGGGTGACTTTAATCAAGGTTTATGATAAAATCTGACAAAACGAAAGTATTTCACGGAGGTAACATTATGCCAAGCAGGAATCATATTAAAGAATTACAGGAAGTATCAAATCGGATCTATGAATATGCAGCCAATGCTATTACTGAATATTGCCAGAAACGTTATGGAACGAACGATCAGGATACTTCACAGCAGCAGATGGAAGATTTCCGCGTGATCGCGGATGAAGTATGCGCCTGTCTGATGGGAAATGCATTGGCTATGACAGACGACTCCTGTTTTGAAGATGACCTCAAGACAGTAGATTCCCATATCCGTCAGGTACGTGATTATGTGATCGATCTTCAAAACAAAATATAAGTCCGGTGGTGAGTCAATTATGTGTGGAAGGTTCTATGTGTCTGAAGACGGTGATATTACATCCTGGATTGATGAAGCCAACAGAAAAATGGAAGTCCTGACAGGGAAAGCGACGATCCACACAGGTGAAATCTTTCCAACTGACATACTTGCTGTTATCGCCAATGGAAAAAAACAGGATCATGGTATATTTCCGATGAAATGGGGATATAATATCGCGGACGGCAAAAGACCTCTGATCAATGCACGAATCGAAACAGCCAATTACAAACCGATTTTCAGCGAATCTTTTGGTTGCAGACGTTGCCTGATCCCTGCGGATCATTATTTCGAATGGGATCATCCCAGCGCCGGTAAGGCAACTAAATACAAAATTCGCCCGGATCAGCCAGGTATGTTTTTCCTTGCGGGACTTTATCGGCTTGTACCGGAAAGTATATTGCCAGAATGTGTAATATTGACTCGGGAACCAACTGCAGAAATTATAAAGATCCACAACAGGATGCCCGTTATCCTGAATGATGAACAGGCTGAGGAATGGCTATGCAAAGATACGGATCCAGAACATATGATTCGGGATATCCACTATAGGATGATCGTTAAGCAAGCAGATATGGCAGGAGCTTGAACGGAATAAGGAAAAAGAATGAACAGTAAAGCTGAAATCAGAACAGAAATAAGGAAACAGTATGCGACCTTAAGTGAAACTGAATGGAAAGAAAGAAGCCGCGCTCTTTATCGCAGAATCATTAGTGAACCTGAATATCAAAACGCAAAGACCGTTTTTTGTTATGTATCCATAAAAAAAGAGCCCGATACATGGGCTTTGATGCAAAAAATCATTGATGACGGGAAAAGATTGTGCGTTCCGCGGTGCAAAGATGACGGGAACATGGTTGCTGTGTCCGTTGAAAAATTATCTGAGTTGCAGAAAGGGTTGTTTGGAATCCCGGAACCATCAACAAAAAACGAAATTGTTTCACGTAATGAGATCGATTTGATGATCGTTCCCGCCATGGCAGCAGATGCAAAAGGAAACAGGCTTGGGAAAGGAAAAGGCTATTATGACCGGTTTCTGAAAGGCAGGACAAAAGGAATTTGGATCGTTACTTTTTTTATGTGTGATCTGCCGACAGAAAGCCACGATATCCCGGGAGAACGTGTTTTTTTAGGCTAAACTACCAGATCATTTCACATATCTGTTGACCGGCTTCGGACCACGACCGGCCTTCTTTTTGTGTTTTTTTAAGCGGTGGCGAAGAGAAAAAAGGATCAGGAGAAGCAAAGCGAATGGGCCGAAATAGCGGATAATGAAATTACTGTTAATAGGTGGGAAAGGATTGGGATCATTGTCTGTTTCCTGCACGATCTGATCCAGCGTTTTAGGTGCGTTCTCACGTTTTGCAATACTTCTGGAAGCAGTGAGTATATTGACGGATGGTTCACCCACTTCGGGATAGTAAGTCAGAGTACCGATCTGTTCACCGGCAGCAATCGGTGCGATAAAGTCGCGGGTATACTGGACTACAACAGTAGCGGTAAGATTGGAAGCCATACGTTCGACTTCCTGTTTTGTTGCAGTAATCTTAGTATTATCGTTTGAATTTTGTGGCTGACAGTTCAATCTCAAGCGACCGCGATTGGTATCATTTGTGGAATAGTTACTTGTTTCGATTGTAATGGGATTCATATCGTACAGTTGAGCGGGAGTTACGGAAACGTACTGTGAAAAACCATAGTCCATCAATTTGATCGTATCCGCCCAGCGCGCTCTCTGTCCGGTATAAAGCACAACGGATATCAATTCGACCCCATTCTTTTCAGCTGAGCCGACAAAGCAGTATCCGGCCATGGAATGAGAACCGGTTTTTACGCCTGTTGCGTATTCATAATAATACTTGTTAGGCTTTTCTTCGCTGCCTTTCAACATATACTCGGATTTGGTTGTGATTGTACGTGCACGTTGCTTATTGGTCTTGGGGATAGTATAAGTCACTTTCCCTACAATGTCGCGAAAAACTTCGTTTTTCATGGCTTCTCTTGTGATGATGGCCATATCGTACGCTGTTGTATAGTGATAAGGATCATGATATCCATGTGCGTTTGCAAAATGAGTATTATTGCAGCCAAAGGATTGTACGGTTCGGTTCATGAGGTCAACAAAGGCAGGAATCGAACCGGACACAGTTTCGGCAATCACATTGGCTCCGTCATTACCTGAAAGCATCATTGTGCCATAGAGAACATCGCGATAACAGATTTCTTCACCGACAATCAAGCCCATTGTGGATGAATCCTCAGGAATGTTCATAGCTGTTTCACTGACGGTTACATCCATGTCGAGATCATCGACCATCATGATGCCGAGAAGCACTGTCAGGATCTTTGTAGTCGAAGCAGGATAACGGGGTGTTGTTGCATCTTTTTCAAAGATGATTTCTCCTGTGTCCGCGGTCATCAAAATGGCGGAAGCACCGTAAAGCTGATCCGGTTCAAGATCCTCGGGATGTTCAGGGTCATAGGGTGATGCCTCGGGAGAAAGGGTGGGTTGCGGAATATCAGATGCAATGGCGGTCACTATTCCGGTAAAGAGAATGACAAAGCAAAGTAACAGACAAAAGATATGTCTGAAAGATCGCATATGAACATTCTCCTTTCTGGCTTTGCCGCTAATATCGGGAAAACTGAATTCAAACAACAGGAAGTTCAAAAGCAGGGAACCAAGTTACACCAATAATTTGAAGGACCAGAATCACAACACCCAGAAGACAGACATAGAAGGCAAAGTGATTCAACGAAATACGATTGATCAGTTTCATCATGAAACGTATGGCAATAAAGCCACAGATACAGGCTACGATCATCCCAACCGCGGTTACGGGCCAGTTGATCATATCAAGATAACCTTCCTCCACAGCATCTTTGCCTTCCATAAGCAAACTGCCAACGATTGCAGGAGCGCTCATCATAAATGAAAATCTGGCAGCGCTTTTGCGGTCCAAACCGGAAAGGATACCACCGCTGATAGTAGAACCACTGCGACTAATACCGGGCATAAGGCCAAGGCCCTGAAAGATACCCATAATCAGTGCATGGAAAAAAGTGACGTTCCCGGTTGCTTTCCTGCTTTTACGACGGCTGAACGCTTCCGTAAGCAAAAGCAGGAAACCTGTAATCAGGAATGAAACACCAAGGAACCATCCGCTGTCAAAAATGGCAAACCCGTTAACGGATTCAGGCGTAAGTACTTTAGCAAGAAAATAAATCGCCAACGTAGGCACCGAAGCGACAATCAGCAACAACAATGTCTTGTTCTTGATGGGATGACGTAACATGGCCATCCAGTCGCTCCAGAAAAGAACAATGACGGGAATCAGTGTTCCGATATGCAGAAGAATGTCAAACATTTTCAATTCAGGAGTATCTGTTTGAATGCCCAGAAGAATCCTCGCAATAATAAGGTGACCGCTGGACGAAATGGGAAGGAACTCCGCAAGACCCTGAATCAGACCTAGAATAACCCCATGGAGATACTGCATCAGTCATCGCTCCTTTCATACACATTTTTATATTATAGCACACAACAGGCGTATTGTCATCTTACCTTGACTGATAGCTGATGAGCATCTATAATGAAATTTGGCTATTGTATAACCGACAGGAGGATCATGATCATGAAACTGGGTATTGTGGGTCTACCGAACGTTGGAAAGAGCACGCTTTTCAACGCGATTACAAAAGCGGGCGCACAGGCTGCGAACTATGCGTTCTGTACAATCGAACCGAACACCGGTATGGTGTTAGTCCCTGATCATCGTTTGGATGTACTGGCGGAAATGTACCATCCGAAGAAAGTGACCCCTACCACCATTGAATTTGTGGATATTGCAGGTCTTGTCAAGGGTGCCAGCAGAGGCGAAGGACTTGGTAATAAATTTCTGAGCCACATTCGGGAAGTAGATGCGATCGTTCATGTGGTCCGTTGCTTTGAAGATGACAATATCATCCATGTGGATGGTTCGATCGATCCCGCTCGCGATATCGAAACAATCAATCTTGAATTGATCTTTGCCGATATGGAAACGGTCATGAAGAGAAAAGAAAAAGCTGTCAGGAACTTCCGTGGTGGAGACAAAAAGAGCGGTTCAGAAGCTGATCTGGCTGAAAAGATCTATGCCCATCTGGAAAGTGGGAAACCCGCACGTACTTATCCGGCCAATGATGAGGATAAAGAGATCCTGGAAAGCTGGTTCTTGCTGACGACCAAACCCGTAATCTATGCAGCGAATATTGCTGAGGATGACATCGGAACGGATCCCAAAGATCTTCCTGGTCTTGAAAAGGTTCAGGAAATCGCGGCCGCCGAAAACGCGGAAATCGTTGTTATTTCTGCGGCAATCGAAGAGGAAATTGCACAGATGTCCGGTGATGAAAAAGATGAATTCCTTCAGGAACTGGGCATCGGACAAAGTGGACTGGATCGGTTGATCACTGCCTGTTACAGGTTACTGGGGCTGATTTCATTCCTGACGGCAGGTGCTGATGAATGTCGTGCATGGACTGTTACGGAAGGTACGAAGGCACCCAAAGCTGCTGGTAAGATCCATACCGATATTGAAAAAGGATTTATCCGCGCGGAGATCGTTGCTTATGATACCCTGATCGAAAATGGCAGCATGGCTGCGTGTAAAGAAAAGGGACTGGTACGTAGCGAAGGCAAGGAGTATGTCATGAAAGACGGTGATGTGACATACTTCCTCTTTAACCGTTAACGTGGAGGCTGAAACCAATGAGCAGAATGGAATATTTTATGGATCGCGTTTTTAAAATGGACTGGAAGGCCATGTGGAAAACGACCGGGATCGTAAAAAAACGCAGCGGAAAAAATAGACTTTGGCTGATGGGCGACATGCTCAAATGTGCAATCAAGTATAATGCGGGGTATATTGACTATAAGATCGCTGCTATGTACAAGCTGAACGATGATCAAAGGAAGACCGTGATTACACGCGGTATTTCAAATGATATCGTTCGTAGGATGAACAATAAGGAATACTGGCATTTCTTTGATGATAAGACTGAATTCAACGAAACATTCAAGAAATGGATTCCGCGTCAGTGGATGCTGATCAATGAAGATACAGATCCGGAAGCTTTGGAAGCCTTATATCGTCACCGTGAGAATCTGCTCGGCAAACCACTTGAAGGATCCAGCGGTCAAGGTATACAAAAATACGGATGCGAAGATTGGAAAGATGGACCTGAAGTTTTTCTGCGCAAATTGCTGAGTGATGGAATCGGTATTCTTGAAGAAATCGTTGTCCAGCATGAAAAGATGGCTTCTCTTTGTCCGACTTCCGTAAATACTTGTCGGATCGCAACTTTGCTCGGTGACAAACAACAGGGAATCGTTTATGCTTTCCTGCGTATTGGCAACGGAAAAGTGATGGATAATGTCGATTGCGGCGGTATGGCAGCGCGTATCGATCTGAAAACCGGTCGACTGCTGACGGTAGGAGCTGACAAACAAGGAAATACTTTTACCAAGCACCCGATGACCGATACTTCCATTATCGGGTTTACCATCCCATATTGGGAAGAAGCCAAGGCAATGTGTATGGAAGCTGCTTCCATGATTCCGCAAATGCGTTTTATTGCATGGGATGTGGCAATCACACCTGATGGACCTACTTTCATCGAAGGTAACAGTTTCCCGAGTCATGCCATTCCACAGTTTGCTGCACATTATCCGGACGGAATCGGGATCTTGCCTGAATTTGAGAAGTTTATTGACCTATGAGAAGAAATATGAAAATATTGATTTCGTTGTTTCTTGTGCTAGTGATAGTGATCCCATGCTGTTGCTTTGCTGAAGATTATGGAGAAAGCGCAGAAATTGTCGAAGATGTTCTTATCGACGATGATGGAAACGAAATCCAAGAATCCGTTGAAGACGTTACCTTTGGACCGCGCGATGAGTGGATCAACCGAATCATTGCACTTGGAGAAAAAAAATTCCTTTCAAGCGGCGGGAAAGCACAAAGAGCGCATTATGCGAGCGATATCTATGTCTGCAAGAATTTTACTGTTTACCTTTTTCGGCAGACAAGAGATGATTTTAGAATCGCAGAATACCCGGATGTCAAGCCAGTAATACCGAACAACCTGCCTTCCGCTAAATGTAAACCATACTATTACGGTATATTTTGGGAAGATATTGATGCATCCAAAGGAAATCCGTTTTATGTGGCGGCTCAGTTCCTGTATGACACAAACCTGAGTTATGAAGAAAACCTCGAAAACGCAGAGTCTTTTATGAGAAACGCGCAAAGAGGTGATTACTTCCAAATGTCGGCTGATTATGCTTCCGGCACAGGAGCACATAGCGCCATTATGCTTGCTTATGATGCGGCAACAGATGAGATCCACTGGATGGACAGTAATATGCGCGGTAAAAGGATCGATGGGATCCGATACGGGTATGTACAGTTCGATGAAGTCAGAAGTGTCCGGTGGTGGGCGGAAACTTTTTGCCATAAAAAACGGGGAGCAACATTGTACCGTTTACGTGATGACATCATTTATGCAGATGAATATCATAAATAACTCTTGCAATTATGAAAAGAAATGTGTTATAATACCTTTTGTGTTATGTGGACGGTCCTCTGGCCGGAGGTTATCTCATCCGTTCGGATGATTGAACCGGTTCAAGAACGTCTGATAGGGAAGGAGGCACATGATCATGAATGAGATTATCCGTTCCATCGAAGCAAAGCAGATCCGTAACGATCGTCCCGCTTTCAACGTTGGCGATACACTGCGTGTATGGGTCAAGGTCGTTGAAGGTACCCGCGAACGTCTGCAGGCTTTTGAAGGCACCGTGATTGCGAAGCGCAATGGTGGCGTCCGTGAGACTTTCACCGTCCGTCGCGTTTCCTACGGCATCGGTGTTGAACGTACGTTCCCTCTCAACAGCCCCCGCGTTGACCGCATCGAAGTCATCCGTCGCGGTAAGGTCCGTCGCGCTAAGCTGTATTACCTGCGTGACCGTCAGGGCAAAGCCGCCAAGATTAAGGAAATCAAGCGCGTGTAATGTCCCATATAAAGGGGTTGCTGTTGATCGGCAACCCTTTTTATATTCGTTTTTATGCTTATGCAATTTTTATATGATTCCATATGATAAGAGGAGGATCGTATTATGCTGAAACATACAATGACCATTGCCGGTCTTGAACGTCAACTTCCGATCTGCCGCGTAACAGATGATCTATATATTGGTGCTTTTGTCATCTTTGGTGATTGCGAATTGACAGAAGCCTGCTCCAAAGAATTACTGGCTAAAGCCCCTGCGTATGATTACATCATCACTGCCGAAAGTAAAGGAATCCCGTTGGCATATGAAATGGCCAAACAAGCCGGAGATAAAAAATGGCTGCTTGCGCGCAAAGGTCCCAAGCTTTATATGACGAATGTCTTTGGTGTTGAAGTGAAGAGCATTACGACTTCGAATGTCCAACATCTGTACCTGGATGGCGAAGATAAAGCCCTGATGAATGGCAAGAGGATCCTGATCGTGGATGATGTTATCTCGACCGGTGAAAGTCTCCGTGCTTTGGAAGAGCTGGTACTTCAAGCTGGTGGCGTGATAGCCGGAAAGATGGCGATCCTCGCTGAAGGCGATGCACAGAAACGCGATGACATCATTTACCTTGAAAAATTGCCTTTGTTCAATGCAAAAGGTGAAATCATTGGCTGATTTATCTCAATATTTTTTATCAAAGCCTTCCTCAATATGATGGAAGGCTTTTTTGTCTCATATTTCCCGTTTGCTCTGCGCTTCTTTTCATGATAAAATATTTTAGTTAAAGAACATTTCAAGCAGGGGGTCCGGACATGGTTAACTTTGATGACAAAATTGAACAGATCTTGGAAAAAGTTCAGAAAGCGCCCAGATATACCGGTGGCGAAATGAACACGGACATCAAGAAATGGGAAGACTGCCCATTCCATTTTGCGTTCTGTTTTCCGGATACCTATGAAGTCGGTATGAGCCATCTTGGTATGAAGATCCTGTATGGGCTTATCAACAAACAGGATTACAGCCTTTGCGAACGGGTTTTCATGCCCTGGCTTGATATGCTACAGCTCATGCAAGAAAACGAAGTACCGCTTTTTTCCCTGGAAAGCAGAACTCCGATCCATGATTTTGACGTTGTAGGATTTACGCTGCAGTATGAAATGAGCTATAGCAATATCCTTTCGATGCTTGAATTGGGCAAAATCCCATTGCTTGGAAGCGAGCGCGGCGAACAGGATCCTATAGTCGTGGCCGGGGGCCCGTGTGCTTTCAATCCGGAGCCTTTGGCTGATTTTATCGATGCTTTCATGATCGGTGATGGTGAGGAAGTTATTCTTGAATTAAACCGTACGATCATGCGTCGTAAAACGGAAGGAATGAGTCGCAAACAGTGCTTGCGTGAACTGTCCCATATCTCTGGGGTATATGTTCCTTCTTTGTATAATGTTGAGTATCATGCGGATGGAACAATTGCAAGTTTTAAGCCGAAGTATGAGGATGTTCCGGAAACGGTTGTCAAATGTTGTGTTCCTGACATGAATACAGCATATTATCCTGAAGCGATCCCGGTCCCGTACACTGAGCTTGTATTTGACAGGATCATGCTTGAAATCATGCGCGGTTGCAGCCGTGGATGCCGATTCTGCCAGGCCGGTATGCTCTATCGTCCGGTTCGTGAACGAAGCCTTGAAACACTGACAGCATTGGCGGAAAAACTTGAAGAATCTACCGGCTATGAAGAAATCAGTCTCAGCAGTCTTTCGAGTGGAGATTATTCATGTTTGCCTGAATTGATCCGTGAATTAATGAGAAAACTGAAAGATAAAAGAGTATCGATTTCTCTGCCCAGTCTGCGACTTGATAGCGTCTTGAAAGAATCTCTTGAAGAAACGCAGCAGGTAAAAAAGACATCTTTGACATTTGCTCCGGAAGCTGGTACGCAAAGATTGCGTGATGCAATCAACAAAGGTGTGACGGAAGCTGATCTTCTTGAAAAGGTTCACGATGCATTTTCAGGTGGGTGGAGCAGTGTTAAGCTCTATTTTATGGATGGACTTCCTACCGAAACAACAGAAGACCTTGATGGAATAGGTGATCTGGCAAGAAAAGTAGTTGGTGAATATTTCCGTATCCCGAAGGATCAACGTGCACCCGGTCTGCGAGTGACTGTGAGTGCCAGTACATTTGTCCCCAAACCCTTTACTCCTTTCCAGTGGGCAGCTCAGGACACCATGGAGACTGTAGTTGAAAAACAGAATTACCTGAAGAAAGTGCTTGCTATTAAAGGAGTCAATTTTAACTGGCATGCACCGGACCTAAGCATGTTGGAAGCATGTTTTGCCCGCGGAGACAGAAAAATGGGTCAGGTTTTGTTGAAAGCCTATCAAAAAGGATGTATTCTGGATGGCTGGTCTGAGTCTTTTAAGTTTGACGCCTGGCTTGACGCATTCCGGGAGTGCGGAATCGACTGGACCTTCTATGCAAACAGAGAACGGGAGAAGGATGAAATCCTTCCATGGGATTTTATCGACTGTGGTGTGACGAGAGAATTCCTTTGGAAAGAAAAAGAAAAATCTGAGAAGGCAGAAACCACCAAAGACTGTCGTTTGGGTTGCAATGGTTGTGGACTGCAACGCTTCAAGGGGGTATGCGATCATGCGTGTAATAGCGGTATTTGAAAAGTCGATGCGGATCCGTCACATCGGACATCTTGACATACAACGGTTTGTACAGCGTGGCTTACGTCGAAGCGGTCTTCCTGTTGCATATTCCAAAGGATTCAGCCCTCATATTCTGGTTTCCTTCGCTTCCGCGTTGGCAACAGGGGCCTGGGGAAGCCGAGAAATCATGGATGTAACCATGGAAAGCGATGTTACCGCTGAGCAATTTCTGAAGGCCATGAATCAGGCAATGCCAAAGGAAATGCAATGTTCATGGGCAAAGACTGTGGATGATAAACATCCCGCTATGATGGCCTCTCTGACAGCGGCTGAATACGCTATTACCCTTTGCGGGGAAAATAATAATGCTGCCTTTGAAAGCGCAATTGAAAGAATCAAGGGAATGGAAGAAGTAAACGCAGTCCGTAAAACAAAGACCGGAATGAAGGAATGTAATATCCGGCCCTTGATCTATGAACTCGACATAAAGGATAATCTGATTCATTGCGTCATGAAATTGACTGAAAGAGAAGCTTGCAAACCCAATATGCTGATGGAAGCGTTAACACGCGAAGCAGGTATTGATGAAGTTCCCAGGACACTTGTCAGAAGACTTTCGCTGTTAGGTGAAAATTCTGAAGGCAAACGTGTACCTCTGGAGACAATGTAAATTATGAGAGAACTGATGATCCTTACAGGTGAAGCCCCTGTATATCTGCTCAAAGAGGACGGTAGACCGGCAGAAATCCATCGTGATGACAGACCTGACCGATCCGACGCAATCTATATCGGTAAAGTAGATCGTATTGCCGGCAATCTGAAAGCAGCTTTTGTTGATCTTGGAACCGAACGGGAAGCATTTCTTCCACTGGAGGAAAACAGCCAATCTTTTATTGGCACACCCCTCCGCAGTGGCATGAAAATTCCAGTACAAATCAAAAGAGAAGCGCATGGCGCGAAAGGCGCTTATCTAAGCCGGGACCTTACAATAGCTGGAAGCGGTATGATTCTTATGCCGATGAACAGACATATCGGAGTTTCTGCGAAGATTGAAGATGAACAGATCCGTAAATCACTCAGTGAAACAGGAAAACGTTTGTGCGGAACGGATTTCGGACTTGTCTTGCGTACCTCCGCCGCTGATATGACGGAAACCGAATTACAAACTGAGTTTGATTACTTGAAGGACCGATGGAAAGAGACTGAAAAAAAGATCTGCAGCACTTCATCTGTAGGACCTGTCTCCGGTAGTGGCGGGTTTGCTGAACAGTGTTTGCGGGATTATACTTCCAATGGGATCAACAGAATCATCACAAACGAAAAAACACTACACTATGAAGGCGTCAACACAGTATTTGAAGAAGAGGATACGATTCGCGAGCAGATACGATCAACACTTCGTCAGGCGCTGAAACGTACGCTGAAGCTGGAACACGGTGGAACGATCGTCATCGATCCCTGTGAAGCGATGACTGTAATCGATGTAAATACAGGATCAAATACAGGAAACGGTGAAAGAAGGAACACTTTTACACAAACCAATCTTGAAGCTTGTAACGAAATTGCACGGCAGATCCGCTTACGCAATCTTTCCGGAATCATACTCGTTGATATGATCGATATGGATACGCAGGAAGAACGTGATCAGATCATTCAGCATTTGACCTCGGCTGTAAGAAATGACCGAGTCAAAACGGTAGTACATGGAATGACCGATCTTGGACTGATCGAAATGACCCGAAAGCGTACCAGCCCCTCTGTCTACGAACAATGGACAGTTTCATGCGAAATGTGCGATGGGCAAGGCTTCCGGATGGATGGAGGAAGAACATAGCATGGATTGGACAGAAGTGACCCCGGAGGAGATGGACACGCAGAGACGATTTTCTGAAATGGTTCGTGATCATGCGGCGTGTCCGAAGAGCTATTATGTTGTTACCTATGGTTGCCAGATGAACGCTCATGATAGCGAGAAATTGGCAGGCATGCTGGAGACAATGGGCATGAAGCCGGCAGAAAACCGTGAAGAAGCAGCGTTTGTGATTTTCAACACCTGCTGTGTGCGGGACAATGCTGAACGAAAAGCTCTGGGAAATGTGACCTGGCTTAAGGAAGTCCGAAAGCAACATCCCGAAATGATCATTGCGGTCTGTGGATGTATGATACAGGAACCCGGTATGGCTGAAAAAATCCTCAAGCAGTATAAGTTCGTTGATTTGGCCTTTGGTACGGCTAATATGCATAAGCTTCCTGAATTACTGTACAGAGTCCTTGAATCGGACCAAAGGCTTATTGAAACAGAAGAACGTGACGTGATTGCAGAAGGCCTTCCAATCAGAAGATTAAGGACTGATGCAGCGTATATCACCATCATGTATGGTTGTGATAATTTCTGCAGTTACTGTATCGTCCCTTATGTGCGGGGCAGAGAACGCAGCAGAGATCCTGAGCGGATCATTCAGGAAGCGGAGGAGTTAAAAAACGCCGGCGTTCAGGAAATCATGCTTCTTGGGCAGAATGTTAACAGCTACGGAAAGGGATCTGTTTCCCATATGCGTTTTCCGGAACTGTTGAAAAGACTCGATGAGATCGGAATTCCCCGTATACGCTTTATGACAAGCCATCCGAAGGATCTTTCTGACGATCTGATCGATGTAATGCGCAACGGTAAGCATATCCTGCCGCAGTTTCACCTGCCGGTGCAAAGTGGTAACAATGAGATCCTGCGCCAGATGAACCGCCATTATACCCGTGAAAGATATTTGGACAGAGTTGCTGCACTTCGGGAGGCGATCCCGGGAATTGGGCTTTCGACAGATATTATTGTTGGCTTTCCGGGTGAAACAGAGGAACAGTTTGCTGATACTATGAGTTTGGTGGAAGAGGTTGGTTACGATTCCGCATTTACCTTTATTTATTCACCCAGGAACGGAACTAAAGCAGCTTCCATGCCTGGAATGCTTCCACCGGAAGTAACCTCAGAAAGAATCGGACGTCTGATTGCGCTTCAGGAAGAAATGCAGCAAAAGACACTGAAACGCTTTGTCGGAATGGAAGAAGACGTGCTTGTGGAAGGCATCAGCAAAAGAAGTGCCTGTCAAATTTCGGGAAAGGGAAGACATGGTATTTCCATCACCCTGGATGGCAGTGAAAAAGACATCGGTAAGATTGTAAAATGCAAGATCAATGCACTCAAGAACAATACATTAATGGCGGTCCGCGATGAAACGGCCGGAAAGGAAACCTTATGAACGAAGTCATGAATAAAGCTCAGGAATTAGCTATGGCTATTCTGAACAGTGAAACTTATACGAAGATGCATCAGCTGGAATTGAAGCTTGCTAAAGATGAAGAAGCGACTAATGCAATCGCTGATATGGCGGAAAAACGGAAAAAGGTAGAGGATCTGCTGGCTTCTGCTGATATGGATCCGGACGATTTAGCCAAAGCCGCTGAAGAGATGGATGAAGCCGAAAAGAAAATGAACGCGGTAGCAATCATCAGCGAAGCTAAAGAATCGAGAAGCGATTTCAATGAGATGATGAATAATGTGAACAGGATCCTGCGTCTTGTGATAACAGGAGAGACTGAGGATGAAGTCAATCCTTCAGGTTGCACGGGCAACTGCGCAAGTTGTGGAGGATGTCATTAATCAGAGCTGATAATATTACCGGCAAATAGTGAAGGCAGGGTTGATTATGGCCGCAATGACTCCTATGATGCAGCAATATATGAACATCCATGAAAAGTATCCTGATTGTCTGTTACTTTTCAGGCTGGGGGATTTTTACGAACTCTTTTTTGAGGATGCAAAAATTGCCTCCAAAGAACTGGAATTGACACTCACCGGAAAAGACTGCGGAATGGATGAACGCGCACCAATGTGCGGTGTGCCTTATCATGCCGTCAATGTATATGTTGAACGATTGATCGCCAACGGACATAAAGTCGCCATCTGTGAACAGCTGGAGGACCCTGCGCTTGCAAAAGGCCTTGTAGAAAGAGATGTCATCCGCGTAATCACTGCAGGCACGGTGACCGATCCATCTATGCTGGAAGACAAAACAAATAATTTTCTCCTTTCTGTATATTTCTCCGGGAATGAAGTAGGATTGGCTTATGCGGATGTTTCCACGGGTGAATTCTATGTTTCCGAAATAAGGAAAGAAACGCTGAAAGCAGAAGTGTCACGCATTGCTCCGAACGAGATCATTTGCAATGATATGGTGCTTCTGCGTGAAGCGATGGGACGTGATTTGCCTTACGCAAGTGAACCGACTTCCGCATGGTTCCAGCCTAAGAATGCAACTGAAAGCCTTTGTGAGCAATTTAAGCTGGCTCATCTGTCATCTCTTGGCTTGGAAGATCATAAACACGCAACCTGTGCGGCGGGTGCGCTGATGCGCTATCTTCGTGAAACACAGAAGAACTCGCTGGAACATATGGTATCTCTTCGTTTTGCAGATAATGGACATACAATGTTGCTGGACAACAATACCAGACGAAACCTTGAGCTGACTGAAAGCATTCGTACAGGAAGAAAAAAAGGTACCTTACTTGATCTATTGGATCAAACCTGTACGGCAATGGGCGGAAGAACACTGCGTAGTTGGATCGAACATCCCCTGACCGATCATAACTTGATCCAGTCTCGTCTCGATGCTGTTGAGGAGTTATATGGACAGCATGTGCTGAATATGACGATCGCGGATGAACTGGAAGGCGTATATGACATGGAACGTCTTCTGTCCAAGGTTGCTTACAGGAATCTGAACGCCAGAGATTGCCTATCACTGGCAGCAAGTCTGAAGAAACTGCCTGCAATCCTCGAATTGTTGAATGACGTCAACTCAGATATGTTGCTTAGCATCCGGAATGGGATCGATCCACTGGAAGAATTAACTGACCTTTTGGATCGCAGTATACATCCTGATGCGCCTGTAGTCATTACAGAAGGTGGGATCATCAAGGACGGGTATTCTTCCTTGCTGGATGAATACAGGGAAGCGCAGACACATGGTAAACAGTGGATCCTGGACATGGAACAACGCGAGCGTGAAAATACCGGAATCCGTAATCTGAAGATCCAATATAACCGTGTGTTCGGATATTACATTGAAGTGACACGCAGTTATTTTGATCTGGTCCCGGAGCATTATGTAAGAAAGCAGACTCTTGCGAACGCGGAAAGATATATGACACCAGAGCTCAAAGAAATTGAGCAAAAGGTGATTGGTGCCCAAGAACAGGGCGTTCGGTTAGAACTTCAACTTTTTAGCGAGATTCGTGACAAGATTGCTGAACAGATCGTTTCGATTCAACGGACGGCTGAATGTTTGAAAAAGTTGGACGCGATCCATGCGCTGGCAAAAGTTGCCATCAATAATCGCTATGTACGGCCAGAAATCACCCTGGACGGTTCCATGGAGATTCTGGGCGGTCGACATCCGGTGGTTGAGCAAAACATGGAATCGGATGGATTTGTTCCGAATGATACTGTGATGGATACCGGAAACAATCGGATGATGATCATCACGGGTCCCAATATGGCTGGCAAGAGTACATATATGCGTCAGGTGGCTTTGATCACTCTGATGGCGCATATTGGTTCCTTTGTTCCTGCGGTTTCAGCAAAGATCCCTGTAACAGACAGAATCTTTACCCGTGTGGGCGCATCTGATGATTTGGCCTCCGGACAAAGTACATTTATGGTTGAAATGGCTGAAACGGCTTACATTCTCCGAAATGCTACCGTTAATTCTCTGATCATTTTGGATGAAATCGGGCGTGGAACCAGTACCTTTGACGGGCTCTCCATTGCATGGGCTGTTGTTGAATATATATGTGATCCTACAAAGATCGGTGCGAAAACTCTATTTGCAACACATTACCACGAACTAAGCGAATTGGAAGGACATCTGGAAGGCGTACAAAACTATTGCATTTCCGTGAAGGAACACGGTGAAGATGTGATTTTCCTCAGAAAGATCATTCGTGGTGGGGCTGATAAGTCCTTTGGTGTTCATGTAGCCCGATTAGCCGGGATCCCACACCCTGTGATCGTACGTGCACACGAGATCCAGGCACGGCTGGAAGTCAGCGATATCAGTCAGAATGCTATTGGACAGGAGATTCTCGGTGAAGACAGCCCTAAAAGAATGAATGAGCAACTGGACCTGTTTGATTACCAAAAGACAGAAATCGTCAACGAACTGCAGAATATCGATGTTATGGCTTTAACGCCCATGGATGCTATCAATAAACTGTTCCTGCTCAGAGAAAAAGCCAGAAAATTGTAATGAACTGATTACCGGAGGCGAATAGCATGCCACAGATCCGATTACTGTCTGAAGAAGTCATCGGGAAAATAGCTGCCGGCGAAGTCGTGGAAAGACCTTCTGCGGCAATCAAAGAACTTGTTGAAAACAGTTTGGATGCCGGTGCTAATGCAGTTACAGTAGAGATCCGTGATGGCGGGATCAGTTATTTTCGCGTAACAGACAATGGATGTGGAATCCGATCCAGCGATATCAGAATGGCGTTTGAACGTCACGCAACCAGTAAGATACGCACATCAGATGATTTGACTTCGATTGCAACTCTGGGCTTCCGCGGTGAAGCACTGGCTTCAGTTGCTGCTGTCAGCCATGTAACGCTGACGACACGTACGAGGGATGATGTTGCAGGGATCCGCGTGACCAACAACGGCGGTGTGATCGAGAAAATTGAGGAAGCCTCATGCGCGGAAGGAACAACCATCATCGTTCGTGATCTGTTTTACAATACTCCTGTGAGATTGAAGTTCTTAAAGAAACCGGCGACAGAAACAGCTTTTGTAACGGAAACGATCATGCATCTGATCCTCTCAAGACCGGATGTCGCTTTTCTCTTTTTCTCAAACGGAAAAAAGATATATCAATCCGTAGGCGATGGTAAGATGTCGTCGGCGCTGCATAGCATTTATGGAACAGATGCTTTGCGGTCTATGAGAGCAGTCGAAGGATGTGCTTCCGGGATCAAAGTGGACGGCTACGTCGGAATCGGAGAAAATGCACGCGGAAACCGTTCTCATCAATCTTTCTTTATCAATGGCAGAATGATGAGAAGCACGATCCTTTCAGCAGCGCTTGAAAATGCTTGCCGTGAAAGAGTTATGATCGGTAGATATCCGATTTGCGCGCTCAACCTGACAATGCCTTATGATTCTGTGGATGTGAATGTCCATCCTAATAAGCTGGAAGTACGCTTCCGCGATGAAATGGCAGTTTCTTCTGCATTGACCTATTTAGTTTCACAGGCACTTACAGAAAAGAACGCCTTTGAGAAACCCATTGAAATGCGCTTGACGCCAACAGAAAACGATCGTCTGATTCCTCCTGCAAAGGAACCGGCTTATGGAACTGTGCCGGACAACAGCAAGAAAACCACTACGGACCAATCTCCTGTTTTGAAGGAAAGTTCAACAGGTTTGGAAACCGAACAAAAAGTGCCGGTGAAAGTCACCGTTACGGACCATCTTCCTGAAGTTCCGTTTGTGAATAACGAGATCAAGCCAAAGCCGATCATACGGTCTAAAGAATCTAAAACAGAAAAAGTTTTGCAAACACTGCCCGATACTGGTAACACTAAGATTTCAAACAGACATGACATACAACAGAGCCAAACTGCTGTATCGAGTGATGAGATCAAGCCTGCCCAAACAAACCGTCAGGCTCCTGTGCACATCAAGGAAACAGATCCTGATCCATCTTTACGGTATACACCAGTAAAAACTGAGCAGCTTTCCTCCTTGCCTGTTGAAGAAAAAGTACCCATCAAGATCCTTGGTGCATTGTTCAATACGTTTATACTGGTAGAGTATCGTGATCATCTGTTGATGGTAGATCAGCATGCTGTTCATGAAAGGATCCTGTTTGACCAAATGATGGCGCTTTATGGGAAAACCGAAGCGATACAGGAACTGCTTGTCCCAGTCGTGATCAGTGCGACTAAGCAGGAACAAGTGTTGATTCTTGAAAATGACGAATTACTTCGCTCAATGGGGCTGACGATCGAACCTTTCGGAGATTATGAAATAGCGATCCGTTCCGTCCCAATGATTCTCGGGCAGACACAAGCTTCCGGTTTTGTACGCGAAGCACTGGCTGAACTTGAAACAGGAAAATCCGTTACCTTTGAAAAGAAACGCGCGGCTATCCTGCAAATGGCCTGTAAACATGCTGTCAAAGGCGGAGATGCGCTAAAAGAAGATGATTTGCGTTATCTGGTTGAAAGCATGATCGACAGACATGTGACGCCAACTTGTCCTCATGGAAGACCGCTTGTTGTTTCGATCAGTCATTCCGAACTGGACCGGAAATTTAAACGGATCCAGTAATCGTGTAAGGAGAGAATCATTGGAAAGAAAGATCATTTGCAGGGTGCTTACAGGTCCTACGGCCTCAGGAAAGACCGGCTTTTCACTGCGACTTGCACAGGAGAAAGGATACGAGATCCTGTGCATGGATAGCATGCAGATCTATAGAGGTATGGACATTGGTACCGCAAAACCGACATTAGCCGAACAGAATATGATTCCTCATCATTTGCTCGACATTGTTGATCCCAAAGAAGGATATAGTGCAGCTGCTTACAGAGACATGGCCGAGGAACTGATCCAATCTTTGAACAGTAAAGGGAAAGAAGTGCTTTTTGTTGGAGGAACAAGCCTCTATTTGGATGCTTTGGTGCATCCGATGGCTATGGGAAGCGTATCTGCTGATGAAAAACTACGCGAAGATCTGAAAAAGCAAGCAGAAACTCTCAGTGGCAGGGAAGCACTGCATCAGATGCTGGCGACAATGGATCCAGAAACAGCAAAACGTTTACCGATCAATGATGTCAGAAGGATCATCAGAGCAATTGAAGTTACAAAATCCACAGGAGTTCCTTTTTCAAAACAACCTCAGCGAAATGAAGAGTCTCCGTTTCAATGGAAGATCGTGGCACTGATGCCTGAAAGACAGATACTCTATAAAAGGATCGATCAAAGAGTCAGAGAAATGGTAGAAGCCGGATTGCCTCAAGAAGTAGAACGCTTGTTGGATCAGGGTGTGCCGGAAAATGCTCAAAGTATGTATGGTCTTGGTTATAAAGAAATGATCCCATATTTGCATGGTGAATGGAGTCTGGATAAAGCAGTTGAAAAGATCGCACTTGGTACAAGACATTACGCAAAGAGACAGATCACATATCTGAAGCGTTTTGATGAGATCACCTTTATTGATCCGTTTGAAGATATGGCATGGGAAAAGATCAAACAGGCACTTGAATAAAGAAGGAGAGGAACGCATGAAAGCGGAAGAATTGATTACCGAAGCAGAAAAAGAACTGGTTGAACAGTTTGCAGAGGCTGATCGGATAGAAAAACACAGAACGAAACAAATTCTGGATATATACAGAAAATTCGAAGTATCTGCCCGGCATTTTAATCCTACAACAGGATACGGTTATGATGATATCGGACGTGACACGCTTGAAAAGATCTTCGCTGAGGTTTTCGGCACAGAAGAAGCCATAGTACGCCCCCAGATCGCCAGCGGTACGCATGCAATTTCTCTTTGTCTGTTCGGCTTGACCTTACCGGGGGACAGGATCGTAAGTGCAACCGGTCTGCCATATGACACCTTACACACGATCATTGGAATCGGAGAAACAACTCCGCCCGGATCTCTGAAAGAAATGGGAGTTTCGTTTGACTTCGTCCCTTTGACGGAAGAAGGAAAAATCGATGTCGAAGCGGTCGACCGTTCAATCGATGAGCATACTACACTTGTAATTGCACAACGCAGTAGAGGCTATGACTGGAGAGCTTCCTTGACGCCTGATGCTTTTGAACAACTTGCGGAGATGCTTCACAGAAAACATCCCAACGTAACATTGATGGTCGATAATTGCTATGGGGAGTTTGTCTGTGAAAAAGAACCGACCCATTATGGTGCTGACGTATGTGTTGGCAGTATGATCAAGAATCCGGGTGGTGGATTAGCTCCAAATGGCGGATATATCGTGGGCACAAAAAAGGCAACCGACAAGATTGCCTGGAGATTGACAGCTCCGGGTGTTGGCAGGGAAATCGGATCCTATGCAGCATCCTATCAGCCTTTTTACCAAGGTTTGTTTATGGCTCCGCACACGGTCAATCAAGCTTTGAAGACGGCCATACTGTCAGCGGCTGTATTTGAAAAATTGGGTATGGCAACTTCGCCTGCCTCAACCGAGAAACGCGGCGATATTATACAGGCCATTCGTATGGCACGCCCCGAGAGACTGATTGATTTCTGTCAGGGTATACAAGGCGCTTCTCCGGTAGATAGTATGGCGCTTCCCGAACCTTGGGATATGCCAGGTTACAGTGATCCTGTTATTATGGCGGCAGGAACTTTTGTTTCCGGTGCTTCTGTTGAATTGAGTGCGGATGCGCCAATGAGAGATCCTTTTATCGTCTATATGCAGGGATCGTTAACTTATATGCATGGAAAGATCGCGCTTGGTGAAGCACTTAACAGAATGATAGAACATGGTTCCGTTGGTTGATGAATCACAGACTCAACAATTGAATATTCAATTTTCGGTGACGATTTGTCAAGATTCTGTGATTGACAAGATTAGGTACAGACTTTTATAATAACATGTTGTACGAACCTATCAAACGGTTATGAAAATACCTGAGGAGGCTATTGCCATGGATATTCAGACTCTTGAATCCACATGTAAACAGGTAAGGCGTGACATCATCACCATGGTGACCAAGGCGGGCGCTGGTCATCCCGGTGGATCTCTTTCCTGTACAGAAGCACTTGTTGCACTGTATTTCGAAGTGATGAATATTGATCCCGCTGATGAAAAGAATCCTGAACGTGACCGTTTTGTCCTTTCCAAGGGTCATGCGGCTCCTGCGCTTTATGGTACGCTTTGTGAAAGAGGATTCTTCGGACGTGAAGAATTTGATCTTTTCCGTCAGCTGCATGGAATCCTGCAGGGACATCCTGATGTTAAGAAGTGCCCCGGTGTTGATGCCTCCACTGGTTCACTTGGTCAAGGTATCTCAATTGCAACCGGTATGGCACTCGGTGCAAAACACGCTGGCCTAAAGAGCAAGGTCTACACCATCATCGGTGATGGCGAAAGCCAGGAAGGCCTTGTTTGGGAAGCCAGTATGGCGGCCGCTCACTATCATTTGGACAACCTGACCGTGATTCTGGACCACAATGGCCTACAGATCGATGGTACAAATGACCAGGTCATGAGTCTTGGAGATATCAAAGCGAAGGCTCTTGCCTTTGGCTATGATGTAATCGAAGTTGCTGACGGAAACGATATGAAGCAGGTCCTTGAGGCCTTGAAAACGCCTGCTTGCCCCGGAAAGCCGCGTTATATCATTCTCAATACACTGAAGGGCAAAGGTGTCAGTTTCATGGAAGGTCAGGTCGGCTGGCACGGAAAAGCTCCCAACGCTGAACAGGCTGAACAGGCTTTGAAGGAACTGGAGGACTAAGAAAATGGATAAGAAAGCAGTTCGTGTCGCATACGGTGAGGCGCTTTGCAAACTGGGCGCCGCTAATGATAAAGTCGTCGTTCTTGATGCAGATCTGGCTGCCGCTACAATGACTAACGCATTTAAGAAAGAATATCCTGAACGCTTCTACGATTGCGGTATTGCTGAAGCGAATATGGTTGATATGGCTGCAGGCATGAGCACGATGGGATTGATTCCTTTCTGCTCTACTTTCGCTGTTTTTGCAGGACGCAGTTACGATCAGATTCGTAATGGTGTCTGCTATCCCAAATTTAATGTTAAGTTTGGTTTCTCCCATGCCGGTGTTACGCTTGGCGAAGACGGAGGCAGCCATCAGGCGATCGAAGATATCGCGCTCATGCGTGTCCTGCCTAACATGACCGTATTTGTTCCAAGCGATGCCAATGAGTGCTATCAGTGCGTTGAAGCAGCTGCTAAGATCGAAGGCCCTGTTTACATCCGTACAGCCCGTCTTCCTTCTCCGATTTATGATCCTCGGCCTTTTGAAGTTGGTAAGGGAACTGTAATCAAAGATGGCAAGGATTGTGTGCTCTTTACTTGCGGTATCATGCTTGAGCATTGCCTTGAAGCAGCTGAATTGCTGGCAAATGAAGGCATCGATGCTGCAATTGTTTCCTTCCATACGCTCAAGCCTTTCGATAATGAACTTGCCTGTGAATATGCAACGAAATGCGGTAAAGTGTTCACTGTTGAAGAGCACTCCATTATTGGTGGATTGGGTGATGCTGTTGCTTCTGCAATCATCGGAACTGGCGTTCGTTCCTTCGAAAAGATCGGTATCAATGATCTCTTCGGTCAAAGCGGAAAGCCAGCGGATCTGCTGAAGGAATATGGACTGACGGGACGGCAGATTGCCGACCGGGTCCTGGCGAAAAAGTAAACAATATAAAGAGTCCCTTGAAAAAGGGACTCTTTGTATTTCATTTTACATATGGAGGAACTGTTCTTGAATTTATGTGATATACCGGTTGGACATTGGGCTAGCATCACGCACGTTGATGGAGATGGCGGATTACGGCAGCACTTTCTGGATATGGGTCTGATTCCCGGAATCGATGTACATGTGGAGAAACTGGCTCCAATGGGCGACCCAATGGAGATTCAGGTACACGGTTATGAATTGACCTTACGTCTATCGGAAGCTGAAAAAATCAAAGTAAAACCACTTGAAAAACAACAGCACGAAATTGAAACAAGTCACAAAATCAGAAAGAAAATCCATCATCCGGGTTTAGGTGAAGGCGGTAAGTTTCACTTAAAGGGAGATGGAGATCCGCTTCCGGAAGGAACGTTGCTTTCCTTTGCACTTGTAGGGAATCAGAATTGTGGCAAAACAACCCTTTTCAATCAACTGACCGGATCTAACCAGCATGTAGGTAATTTTCCGGGAGTTACGGTGGACAGAAAAGATGGACCGATCCGTGGAGAACGAGATACTCTGGTAACGGATCTTCCGGGTATCTATTCTATGTCACCCTATACGAGTGAGGAAATCGTATCCAGAAATTTTGTTTTGAACGACAGACCCAAAGCAATCATCAACATTCTGGATGCGACAAATATTGAACGTAATCTCTATCTGACCATGCAATTGCTCGATATGCAATTGCCGATGGTGGTCGCCTTGAATATGATGGATGAACTGACCGGTAACGGGGGAACTGTGGACATCAATGGCATTGAAAAAATGCTCGGTGTACCTGTGGTTCCTATTTCTGCTGCTAAAAATTCCGGCGTTCACGAATTGATTGAACATGCGATGCATATCGCAAGATACCAGGAAAAACCAATCGAAATTGATTTTTGTAGCGCAAACGATCACGGTGGTGCAATCCACCGTTGCCTTCATGGTGTGCGTCTGCTTATTTCTGACCATGCAGAAAGAGCAGGGATTCCGGTAGCTTTTGCAGCCGCAAAACTGGTAGAAGGAGATCCTTTGATCCTGGAGCAGTTGGCATTGGATGATAATGAAAAAGATATGCTCGAACATATCATCTGCCAAATGGAAACCGAATGTGGAATGGACAGAAGTGCGGCCATCGCGGATATGCGTTTTGATTATATTCGAAAAGTGTGCGAAGAAACCGTGATCAAACCCAGGGAGAGTAAGGAACATATAAGAAGCCGGAAGATCGACACTATATTAACTGGCAAATATACAGCTATTCCTGTCTTTGTATTGATCATGATCTCTGTATTCCTGCTTACGTTCAACGTGATTGGTCCTTTGTTTCAAGGCTTGATTGAATCTGGTGTTCATTCGCTTCGCTTTCTGACAGATGATCTGCTTACAAGAATGGCTGTTAATCCTGTAATAAGGAATCTCATTATAGAAGGTATATTCACGGGTGTTGGCAGTGTGATCAGTTTTCTGCCGGTAATCGTGATCCTCTTCTTCTTCCTCAGTATTCTTGAAGATAGCGGTTATGTTGCCCGTGTAGCATTTTTTATGGATAAATTGCTTCGAAAGATCGGTCTTTCGGGACGAAGCATCGTTCCAATGCTGATCGGCTTTGGTTGTACTGTTCCTGCCGTGATGGCCACGAGAACACTCCCCAGTGAGCGGGACAGACGCTTAACGATCTTGTTGACGCCTTTTATGAGCTGCTCGGCAAAAATGCCAATTTACGCATTTATTTCTGCAATGTTTTTCCCGCAAAGTGCCGGACTTGTTATGGCAGGGCTTTATCTTATAGGTATCTTGATGGGTATTCTTTGCGCCTTTGTATACAAAGGAACTGTGTTCAAAGGAGAAGCTGTACCGTTTGTCATGGAACTGCCAAATTACAGATTGCCAAGCCTTCAGAATGTAGGACAACTGCTATGGGAAAAAGCAAAGGACTTCCTGCAACGAGCATTTGGCGTAATCATGATTGCAAGTATAGTCATTTGGTTCCTGCAGAACTTCGACCTTCATCTTAACCTGATCATGGATTCTTCCAAAGATCAAAGCATACTTGCTTTACTGGCAGGGCTTATCACGCCTTTGTTTGCACCTTTGGGACTTAATGACTGGCGAATCTGTACAGCGCTTATCAGTGGCTTTATGGCGAAAGAAAGTATTGTTTCTACAATGGGAGTCCTGTTTGGCGGAACAATAACTGCTATACTGTCCGCAAAAGATGCTGCTGCTATGCTTGTTTTTTCTCTGCTCTACACACCTTGCATTGCCGCAATTGCGGCAATTAAGCGTGAACTGGGAGGAAAATGGGCTATCGGTGTAGTATTATGGCAATGTGCGATTGCTTGGATCTGTGCTTTTTTGATCCGGATCGCTTGGGGAATATTTGTAATCTGAATTGGAAATGTTGATCGATGAGTATATCTGATTGCCTGACCATAACAGCAATCCTGCTTGCTGTTTGCGGAGCGTTTCGCCTGATCCGAAAGAACCGTGGAAAAGAATGCGGATATGGATGCGATGCCTGCCCTTACGCGAAAGACTGCACAAAACGGTCAGGAATATTATCAAAGGAGCACGAGAAATGAAATATACACTGATCTTGAATCCGGTGGCTGGAAACGGAAGCGCGGTTGAAATCGGTAGAAAGATCGAAGCCCTTTTACAGCAGGAAAACGTAGAATATCGACTTTTAACGTCCGAATATGCCGGTCATTCTACTGTACTGGCTCATGAAGCCGCTTCTGATCCGGAAACGGATGCTATCATTTCCATCGGCGGTGATGGAACCTCCTTTGAAGTCGCTTGCGGTTTGATCGGTACGAATAAACCTATGGGAATCGTTCCTGCCGGCACTGGTAACGATTTTATCAAAACACTCGGTATCCCAAAAGATCCGCTTGAAGCTGTAAAGTATATTCTTACAGCACAACCGCGACCGGTGGATGTTGGTAAGATCAACGATAGGATATTTCTCAATGTATGCGGAACCGGATTTGATGTAACGGTGCTGGATTATGCCGAAGAAGAAAAAAAGAAATTTAAGGGCCTGATGCCATATTTGATCGGTTTGATCAAGGCCATAGCGCATTACAAACCTTTCAGCGCGGTCGTCTGTATTGACGGGAAAACAGAAGAGAAAAGCATGTTGATCTGCGCAATAGCTAACGGACGTTTCTTTGGCGGCGGAATCCCGATCTGTCCTGATGCCGATCCTGCGGATCATTGCTTTGATCTTATAACCATTGATCCTCTGAAAAAAGGTGTATTGCCTTTTTACCTTCCGGGACTTTTGTTTGGTAAGGATCTGAAATGGAAAGCGACAAAACGACGCAAGGTTCAATCTGTCAAGATCGATTGCCCAGGAATGCGTGTTGATGTGGATGGCGAGATCCTTCAGATGGACAAAGCTGAATTTACAATCCTGCCTAACGCGATGATGATGTATTGGTAAATATATTCATAATAGTAAATCATATGAGAGGAGAATAAAAATGGCTGTATTCGGAAAAGGAATTAAGGGAATCCTGATCAAGAGTATGGAAGTAGTTGGAAATACAGCAAACAACATTGCAAACAATACCAAGTACAAACTCGATGAAATGACTATTATCAATAGAAGACGTGAAATTCTGAGTGATTTTGGTGCAAAAGCCTATGAAATCTGGCAAAAGGGTGCCAGCTTTCCCGATGTGCTGGAAGAAGACTTACAGGAATTGTGTGAATTGGATATACGCCTGAATGAGCTTCGTATGGCAAAGTTGTCCAACGTTGAGACAAACAGTACAAATGCTCAGGAATCCAGCGATAATGCTGATCCCTCCACTTTGGACGATGTACCCGCATATGATGCCATTAATGCTTTGTTTGAACAATCGGAAAAAACGGCTTCAGAATCTTCTGTAGTGACGGATTTTTCCGATGCCCCCATTTTGACAGAAGACGAATTTGAAAATGGGGATGAATCTGATCAGAATGACCCGGAATGAGAAGTCAGTTATCTGTGTCTTGTCATTAATAATATTGAACCGTATATCAATGAAAGGCATCGCGTAGGCGATGCTTTTTCGTTTGATTTGTATAGCTTCATTTGATATAATTATATAATGATTTTGAAAGGAGAGGGTAGGATGAAGTCTTCCATTCGACTCGGCATAATAATTATGCTGATCTTTGTTTTACTTATGCCTGCTCTCGCCCTTTCAACGTCAAACGTAAACTTATCCATCCCCAATAATAGCAAGGATATAGTTTGCGATAGTGATGGAAATGCAGAGTTTTCTTTGCTATTGACCAATGAAAGCAATTGTGATCTTTATGACATCAGCTTGATTCTGGAATCAATGAAAGATCTTACTGATACTGAAAGCAGTGTCGGAGAGATCGCAGTGATTTCTGTCAACGGTGTAAAGGAGGAAGAACCATCCGATTATATTTGGATCGATTGTCTTCATGCTGGTGAAGAAATGAACATGATCGTTCAATTCAGTTTTCAGGAAAGTGAACGTAATCCGGTATGGATCCGTGTTTCCCTGTGTGATGAAGAATACTGTGAGATCACAGCAACTGAGAAACGATGTACATTGCCGGGGAACGACATTCATGACAAAGAACTGAATGTCGCCGGCTTACCCGTGCTTAGGATCTTTCTGATCCTGATCGTTTTAAATGCGGTTTTATGGACAGCAGTGATCCTGACAGAAAAAAGAAAAAAATCGTTGAAAGCACGCTTTGTTAGATGAAAGGAGCTTATTCTATGCAGATCTATAATTCTATGACCCGAAAAAAAGAAACGCTAGTTCCGATCCATGAAGGAAAAGTTGGCATCTATGCTTGCGGACCGACTGTATATAATTATTTCCACATTGGTAATGCAAGACCTTTTATTACCTTTGACGTTCTGCGCAGACAACTGGAACGCGAAGGCTACGAAGTCACATTTGTCCAAAACTTTACGGATATTGACGATAAGATGATCCGACGCGCGAATGAAGAAGGAATCACGGTCAAGGAGTTGGGTGAAAAGTACATTGCAGAGTATTTTATCGATGCGAAAGCTCTTGGAATTCGTCCTGCTACAGTTCATCCTAAAGCTACAGAGCATATGGCAGAAATCATTTCCCTTATTTCAAAACTGATTGATAACGGAAAGGCTTATGCAGTTCCCGCGGGTGATGTATATTATCGCGTTTCAGCTTTCCCCGGATACGGAAAATTGAGTGGGCAAAGCGTGGAAGACCGTGAAATGGGAGCAAGTGAACGGTTGAATGTAGAAACAGATAAAGAATCGCCTGCTGATTTTGCTCTCTGGAAGGCGAAAAAACCCGGAGAACCTGCATGGGACAGTCCTTGGGGTGAAGGAAGACCTGGCTGGCATATCGAATGCTCTGCTATGAGTATGAAATATCTTGGTGAAACTTTTGATATTCATTGCGGAGGTAAGGATCTACTTTTCCCGCATCACGAAAATGAAATCGCGCAAAGTGAAGGTGCAACCGGAAAACCCTATGTTCATTACTGGATGCATAACGGGTTCATCAATGTTGACGGTGAGAAAATGAGCAAAAGCCTCAATAATTTTTTCACTGTGCGTGATATTTCAAAAGAGTTTGATCTTGAAGCCGTTCGCCTGTTTATGCTCGGTGCCCATTACCGCAGTCCGATCAATTTCAGCCGTGAGCAGATCGAAGCGGCAAATGCGAGTTTGAACCGGATGTATAACGCAAGAAGCAATCTGCGGTTCTTCCTTGAACAGGCAAAAGATGTAGAAATGACCGATGAAGAAAAGTCCTTCATCGAACGCATTCATGCAGCTGAAACTAAATTCGACAATGCTATGGATGATGATATGAATACCGCTGACGCGATCGGTGCCATATTCGAAATTATCCGCGATGCAAATGTTTCACTTTCTGCTTCTTCTTCCGCTAAGGTCATCCAAGAAACGCTTGACACACTGAAAGGGCTAACGGATGTGCTTGGATTGCTAAGCAAGGAAGAAGATGAACTTCCTGCAGACATTAAGGCAATGGTTGACGAAAGAGCTGAAGCCAGAAAAAATAAGGATTGGAAACGTTCGGACGAACTGCGCGATGCAATCAAAGCAGCCGGATATATTCTTGAAGACACTAAGCAGGGTCAGAAAGTACATAAAAATGTCTAATGGTTTCAGACGCGCAGCCGTTTTTGCATTATTGATTATTGGAATTGCCTTTGGCATGAACGGTATCTTACAGAAACCAAACTGTAATTGTCTCACAGGTCATGCAAAATTGCCCTGTGGAAAGTTACAGGTCGACTCTATTACAATCAACTCAGACGGCACTGTCTCCGTGAATACTGAAGATGCCGATGATCTGACTGAATTGCCCGGTATTGGCGAAACAATCGCCTCAGCATGGTTGTTGGAATATCAGGAAAACGGTCCATTCTTTTATGCTGAAGACCTGCTTTCCATAAGAGGAATCGGTGAAAAGAAATTGAAACAGCTGATGCCTTTGATCAATCTGTCGACAGAGAAACGGTAAGGGGGAGAATTATGGCGTATCAGGCTTTATACCGTCAGTGGCGTCCAAAGGATTTTTCCCATATGGTATCTCAGGAGGCAGTCGTTGATACCTTAAGGAATCAGATCATGACCAACCGCATCGCCCATGCTTATCTTTTTTGTGGAAGCAGAGGCACCGGGAAAACATCCACAGCCAAAATTATGGCTAAAGCAGTCAACTGTGAGAATCCGCGTAACGGAGATCCATGTGGAGAATGTGCCTCCTGTCTGCGTCTGATGCAGGATGAAAGTTTGGATATTATCGAAATTGACGCTGCAAGTAACAATGGCGTTGGAGAGATTCGCGACCTTCGCGAAACGGTAAAATATCCACCCCAGTATGGCAGATTCAAAGTCTATATCATCGATGAAGTTCATATGTTGACAGGACCGGCCTTCAATGCCTTACTTAAGACATTGGAAGAGCCACCGGCGCATATCGTGTTTATTTTGGCAACTACGGAGCCGCAAAAACTGCCCGCAACGATTCTGAGCAGATGTCAACGGTTTGACTTCGGTCGTATTCCGGCCAATAAGATTGCCGGAAGACTTCAAGAGGCGGTAGAAGGTGCCGGCGGTGAGGCTACACAAGAATCTCTGATGATGATTGCACGAGCTGCCGAAGGTGGTATGCGTGATGCGCTCAGCATCTTGGATATGTGTCTTGGTTATGGTAAACCTGTTGATGAAAACCTTGTCAGAACTGTTCTTGGGACCAGTGACCGGACATTTCTCTTCCGTTTCTGTGATGCCTTGATTGATGAAAACCCTACAGAAGTTCTTCTGATGATAGACGAACTGATGAAAAACGGAAAAGAACCAATCGTTTTTGCAAAAGATGTCAGTCAACACATCCGTACATTAATCACAGCAAGATGCTGCGGAAACGAACTGGAACAGATCATGGAATTGACTACTGACACCTGCGATGCATACAGAAAACAATCCGAAAAGGGTACTATATCCAGGCTAATGGAGATCCTCGAATTATTCATGCATCTCGAAACAGAAGTACGTTATTCTTCATCGCCAAGAATTGCCCTTGAAACTGTCTCGCTTCGTGCTTGTTTGCGCAGTCAGGAAATAGACAAACTTGTTCTTAACGAGCGTATTGTCGAATTGGAAAACAAGCTTTCACAAATCAGTGATATGGTAAGTTCCGGACAATTTATTTCTTCACAGGAACAGAAAGACAACACGAAAAAATCACAGGAAAAGAAAGCTACGGACTCCAAAGACAGTGAGATCCAACAATCAGAAAAGAAATCACCGATTGCTGCCAGTAATGACGTCTGGAAAGCAATGATGAACAATATTAAAAAAGAACCTTCTATCTATCCGTTCCTGTTGAAGCAAGGTACATTTACCGGTGTGAAAGGTAATCAATACATTTGGGTCCCTGTTTCTCAGGGAATTGTTAAGACAATTGGAACTGAAGATAAAATTAAAATCATCAATCGGTACCTTTCTGAAGCAGCAGGAGCAGAATGCGTCTTCGTGATCGAAAGTGAAAATAACGGTTCAGGAAAGAAGCAGGACGGAGAAGATGAATATGTAGCTGCTCTAAAAAATACTTTCGGTCAGGCTCCTGTTGAGATCAGAGAATAAAGAAAAGCGCCCGCATTTATGCGAGCGCTATTTTTGTTGGTAAATCAGTTGAGATCCTGCGCATCGTTTTCGATGGTGATCTCTTCGACGCTGCGAATGCCCCAACGAGCGATGACCATATTGGTATCGTCACGGCCAACAGCTAAGGTGACGGTATCGTCGCGGATGCCGACAATGGTGCCATAAATGCCGCCAATCGTGCAAACACGGTCACCGGCTTTAAGATTGTTCAGCATTTCCTTAACCTGCTTGTCTTTTTTGCGCTGAGGACGGATCAGCATGAAATAGAACACGACAAAGATAAGGACGAGAGGACCAAAGGTAACAAGAATGGAAGCAACGGGGCTAATCGCTTCAGGATCAACCGCAGCAGCATCAACAGCAGCTTCACCTTCAGCCACAGCAGTGGACAAACCAAACAGGAAATCGAACATGGTTGAATGTCTCCTTTCAATATTCCTTGCTATTCTATCAGATATAATTTGTTTTTTCAAGCCGCGAAAAATAGGAAAGGTATCCAGAAGATATAATCCTTAATCTATATAACGGTTTTGGTTGAATAAGGTTGCGGTTGCGAACCAAACATTCGAATGCTATAATATTATGAATATCTTTGCCCGACTGATATGACTTTCATGCAGAAGTATGTTCTCGGACAGGGATCGCAAAATACTGAGGTGGATAGAATGATTACGACCGTATGCCTGAATCCGTGCTTTGACAAAACTGTCGAAGTAGACAGTATGACATTGGGTGAAGTCAACAGAATTCGTTCCAGCCGAATCGATCTTGGCGGAAAAGGGATCAATGTTGCCGTAGTTGCCCAGAGACTTGGCCTCGATGTTCAGTGCGTTGGGCTGATGGGAGCGAATGGTTCAGAACAGCTGACACAACTGATGGATCGGGAAGAACTTGATCATCGGTTTATGAAGATTACGGGCAGCATCCGTACAAATCTGAAAATTGTCAGCAAAGATGGTAAAGGGGTTACAGAATTGAATGAAGCTGGTGCTTCTGTGACAGAAGAAGAGATGGAAGCCTTCTTTAAAATGGCGAAAGAAAGTACAGCTGACAGTGATCTGGTCGTCGTAACAGGCAGTATTCCGCCCGGATGTAAAGAAGGTATCTATAGACGTCTGATGGAAGCACTTGGCGATAAAAAGTGTATTCTTGACACTGAAGGCAAAGAACTTGAATTGGGTGTAAAGGCGAAACCGTTTTTGATCAAACCCAATTTACATGAACTTGAGACAACACTTGGCATTGAACTTCGTACTATGCGTTCTATCCGCGACGCGGCACTGATGTTCATCCGTATGGGTGTTGAACATGCTGTTATTTCCATGGGATCCATGGGTGCAATGTATGTCAGTCTGGAAAAGACCCTTTTTGCGCCCGCCTTACGTGTGGAAGCGAAATCCACTGTTGGTGCCGGAGATGCCATGATTGGTGGTATGCTGCTTGGTTATGAACAGGAGCATGATATGAGCAAAGCCTTCCGTTATGGGATTGCTGCCGGCGCTGCAAGTGTAATGACGGAAGGAACACAATTAATCAATCGCTGTGATTTTGAACATCTTTTGGATCAGGTGCGCGTACAGGAAGTGTAACCAAACGGAAAGGAAGACCCATTTTGTTTGGATGGAGAAAACCTGAATTTTCTGACGGTGAGATTGATCTATATCCACTACGGACAGGCTATCCAGATCCCGTTCTGCGTTTTGGGTATGAGAGAATTTGGAAAATCACTGAACACGGAAGTCGGCAGGAGATCGGACAGATCAGTTATCGAAACGGAGAAAGTCAATATGTATATTATTTCGGACATATCGGATATCATATTGATCCACCGTGGCGTGGAAACGGTTATGCGTTCAGAGCATGTAAACTGATTTCGCAACTCTTTCAAACGGATGGTAAAGCTTCGCTTGTTATTACCTGTGACCCTGATAATATGCCCAGCCGAAAAACTTGTGAAAAACTTGGTTGCACTCTTGAACGGATCGTTCATGTTCCTGATTATGTTCGGGATAAGTATGAGATCAGTGATACTAAATGCAGATATATCTGGAGGACCTGATTCCCAATTCATGGAAATCACTCCTTAACTGAGGTAAACATGAAAATCAATATTGCGGGAACCCAAGTACACTATGATGAATATGGTGAAAAAGGATCATGCGTGCTTCTCCTCCACGGATGGGGATGTAATGCTGAAATGATGAAACCCCTTGCGGAACGGTTGATGGATCAACACAAAGTGTTAGTACCTGATTTTCCAGGGCACGGAGAAAGTGGGAATCCGCCTGAACCATGGGGGGTGCCCGAATATGCTGAATGTATCTATGAATTGTTATGTAAACTGAATGCATACCCGTGTACAGTGATTGCACATAGTTTTGGTTGCCGCGTGACTGCACTTCTTGAAACGCAACATCCTGAACTTTTTTCCAGAATTATATTTACAGGTGCTGCAGGTATACGGAAACCTGAAAATGAAAATGCTTCGAAACGCACCCAACAATATAGACGGTTAAAAAAAGTAAATTCATTGATTGCAAAAATCCCTTTTCTTAAAGGATTCAGTGAGGATATGGCAGAAGTGCTTGTCCGTCGGTATGGAAGCCCTGACTATGTGGCCCTGAATTCCGAAATGCGGAAAACTTTTGTTAAAGTAATCAATCATGATTTGAGTGAATATTATCCACAGTTTTCTCATCCAACTCTATTGGTTTGGGGGAAAGCTGATTCGGAAACCCCTCTCTGGATGGGAAAAAAGATGGAAGAATGGATTCCCGACGCCGGTCTTGTAGAACTTGATGGTGATCATTTTGTTTGGCTTAAGCAGTTACAGAAATTCGTCATTATTGTAAAAGCATTTATTGCGGAGGATTGAATCCTATGAGTATTTGGGCCTTCCTTATGATCATGATATCCACGATCGGCCTGTTGTTCGCGTCAAGGAATTACATTCATTGGTTTCAACTTGAAAGTTATCAGTTCCCCGGTTATTTTCGTACTTTGAAACGAAATTGGAAACGTGCTATCATTCCGTGTTTACTGATGACAGTTTTACAAGTCGGGCTGATGTTTGGCTTTTCTTGGATCGGCAACGATAATATGCAATATATCCGTGACATATTACTTGGCTTATCGATCCTCTTGGGAGGATGGGGTATACGTTGCCTGTGCAAAATAAAGAATGCCAAGAAACCTCTTGCTTTTACAGCGAGAATCAAACGTCTATATGTTGTTTCATGGATTGTTTTAGTCCTGCTTCAGATTGTTGCGCTTTTGATTTCTTTTTCTTTTGACTGCCCGGAAGGTATTTTGGCATGGATTCTGTTTCCTATCTTTTTGCCTCTTTGGATCGCTTTATCCGGCCTGATAGCCTGGCCTCTGGAAAAAGGAATAAGCGAGCTTTATTTCCGTGATGCACGTAAGATCCTCGATTCCAGGAGTGATCTGATTCGTATAGGAATTACCGGCAGTTGGGGAAAAACCAGCGTAAAATTTATCTTGGGAACACTGTTACAGGAAAAATACAACACACTGGTAACTCCTGCCAGTTACAATACGCCGATGGGTGTTACAAAAGTCATTCGTACTATGCTTGAACCGGGCCATAGGGTTTTTGTAGCGGAAATGGGGGCAAGACATGTAGGCGATATACATGAAATGTGCAGGCTGGTTCATCCAACCTATGGAGTACTGACTTCTGTTGGCCCGCAACATCTGGACACATTTAAAACATTGGATCGAATCAAAAAAACAAAATATGAGTTGATGGATGCTATCCCGGAAGAAGGCGCCTGCTTCTTTGGTGATGACCATGATATCTGTCGCGATCTATTTATCAGTACGCAAAAAGAGAAATATCTTGCGGGAACAGATGCAAAAATGGATGATGTATGGGCAGAAAACATCACCGTAACATCTACAGGTTCAGATTTTGATCTTTGCGTACGAAACGAACAATATCATTGCCATACAAAACTTCTTGGCGAACTAAATATCAGGAACATCGTACTCGCAGCTTCTGTATGCCTGAAACTGGGCTTAACGATGAAACAGATCGCGCGTGGAATTACAAAAATCGAACCTGTTGAGCATCGTCTTCAGTTGATTTCCAGACCAAACGGAATCACCGTGATTGACGATGCTTTCAACAGCAATATTCGTGGTGCTGAAACTGCTTTGAAAGTGCTCAGAGATTTTAATGGCAGAAGGATCGCAGTAACGCCAGGGATGGTTGAGCTGGGATCTGAAGAAGATAAGCTGAACAGACAGATCGGGCAGATCATGGCGGACTGTGTTGACATTGCAATCCTTGTCGGGGGGAAACATACATCCCCAATTGCTGAAGGACTTTCTGAAACCGGCTTTAACAAAGAAAACATAATTATAGTTCGCGCTTTGAGCGAAGCTGTGAACTGGATCAACGCAAACGCGAAAAACGGAGACGTGATTCTGTTTGAGAATGATCTTCCGGATAATTATACTGAATAGTCATAACTGATTTTACAGATTATTGCAAAGGAGGACAGTCAAATATGAAAAAGAATTTAGGCGTGATCTTCGGCAGCAGAAGCTGTGAACGTGAGGTAGCTATTATCAGTGCTATTCAATTGATGAATGCCGTTAACACGGAAAAATATGAAGTTATTCCTGTATATATCGATCCTAACGGTTCATGGTATACAGGTGAAAGCCTACGTAACATTGCTGTCTATAAAGATTTCCACGGTGCAGGGAAAGGCATTGAAAAGGTCACGCTTGACATGACAAAAGGCAGCGGGGCATTGATTGCCAATCGTGCCGGCAAAGGCCTGTTTGGAAAAAATGAACAGGTCATGGTCGCCAGAGTCGATGTTTTCGTTGTAGTGATGCACGGCCTCAATGGTGAGGACGGCACGCTGCAGGGTATGCTTGAATTGGCAGGGATCCCTTATACCTCAACGGGCGTTGCAGGAAGCGCACTTGGTATGGACAAGATCATTATGAAGCAGTTCTTCCGTGGAGCAGATCTGCCTGTATTGCCGGGTACATGGTATACCCGATCCGCTTATAGTATGGATCCTGAAAAAGTCTTTGAGAACGTAGAAAAAGAACTGGGTTATCCCGTATTTGTAAAACCGGCTAACTTAGGGAGCAGTATTGGTGTAAGCCGTGCAGATGATAGAGACTCTTTAAAAGATTCACTTGATCTGGCATTTGAATATGATCGCCGTGTATTGGTTGAAAAAGGGTTGGATAAACCAATCGAACTTAACTGTTCGGTGATGGGTTATGACGACTGTGTTGAAGCTTCTCCGATTGAAATGCCGCTAAGCAGCGAAGAATTCCTTGACTTCTCTGAAAAGTATCTTGCAAATGGTGGATCTAAAGGCATGGCAAGTCTCCACCGGATCTTACCCGCGCCTATTGAAGACGGCCTGCGTGATGAAATACAGGAATTGAGCAAAAGAATATTTACAATGTTGGATTGTAAAGGTGTTGTACGCATCGATTATATGTTTGATCGTATCGGCGAGAAACTCTGGATCACTGAAATCAATACTATTCCAGGATCTTTAGCTTTCTATCTTTGGGCTGAAGCAGGTATCAATTATGCCACATTGATCGATAGAATGGTCGAATATGCTGAAAAAGCATATGAAGATCGCAACAACGCGAATTACGCTTATACAAGTGATATCCTTAAGAACGTTTCTTTGGGTGGAGCTAAAGGAGCAAAAGGTGCTAAAGGAAGCAAGATTACGCACTAATTATCAAAAATACGGAACTGGAGCATTGAACAATGATTTTGGAAAAAATCAGTTCACCAACGGATCTGAAGCAGTTGGATGAAGATCAGCTTCCCGTGCTTGCTTCTGAAATCAGAGAAAAGATTATTGATACAGTTTCAAAAAATGGAGGACATCTGGCTTCCAACCTTGGAATTGTGGAATTGACAATCGCTATTCATCGCGTTTTCGATATTCCGCATGACAAATTGATCTTTGATGTGGGTCATCAATGCTATGTACATAAGTTGTTGACAGGACGAACAGAATTTTTTGATACGCTGCGAACATATGACGGCATTGCTGGATTCCCCAGAAGGGATGAAAGCCCTTTTGATGTTTTTGAAACCGGACATGCGTCTACCGCGATATCCGCCGCTTTGGGTTTTGCACGCGCAAGGGATTATCAAAATAAAAATAATAAAGTCGTTGCAGTGGTGGGAGACGGCGCAATGACCGGCGGAATGTGCTATGAAGCATTAAATGATGCCGGCAATAGCCATACACCCATGTTGGTAATTTTGAATGACAATGAGATGTCCATCTCAAAAAATGTTGGTGCTCTCAGCGCGTATCTTACCAAACTACGTATCAGCAGAAGATACCAAACAACCAAACAGCATGTACGTAGCATCAAACATTTGCCACTGATCGGTAAATCCGTATATTCAATGATCCATCGTGGGAAAAACGCAATCAAGTCGATCTTTGTAAAGCAAAGAAATGAAGGCTTTTTTGAAGCGCTTGGTTTTCGGTATTTTGGTCCGATTGACGGTCATGACATACAAGGCCTTGAAGCAATATTAAAAGAAGCATCCGACCAGACAGAACCAACCGTCGTTCATGTAATCACACAAAAAGGACGCGGATATGATCAGGCAGAAAACAGGCCGGAGACTTTTCATGGCACCCCACCATTCTATGTTGAAACCGGAAGTCGGTTAAAAGAACCTGAATCCTGGTCATTTGGTCATGTAATGGCACAGAGACTGGTAGAGTTGGCAGACAGCCATCCTGAAATCGTTACAATAACAGCGGCGATGCCACTTGGTACCGGATTGGACCATTTTAAAGAAAAGTATCCTGACAGGATGATTGATGTCGGGATTGCCGAAGAACACGCTGTAACGATGGCTGCAGGAATGGCGGCCGCAGGAATGCGTCCATATTTTGCCGTTTATGCGCCTTTCTTTCAACGGTGTTTTGATCAGGTGATCCATGATGTATGCATGCAAAATCTTCCGGTCGTGTTTTTACTTGATCGGGCAGGAATTGGATCAGCTGACGGAAAAACGCATCATGGCGTATTTGACCTTGCTCAGACCCTTCCGGTTCCAGGGTTGACAATCCTTTCGCCTGGTGATTCCCATGAACTGCGAAAAATGCTTGACTGGACTTTGACACAAAATAACCCGTGTGTTATACGTTATGCGCGTTATCAAAAAAGCTTTCTGAACGATACATCCGATAAGCCTTTTGTTCCGGGTAAATGGACAGAATTATTGAACGGACAGGATTGCACAATCGTCACCTATGGTACATCCCTGTCAATTGCGATGGAAACATCCCAAAGACTGGCAAAGAATGGCGTTTCTGCCGGGGTTATCAATGCTTCGAGTATTCGTCCGGCCGATTTTGAAATGCTATCCTCCTTTAAGAAACCATGGTTTACGATCGAAGAACATGTATTAAACGGCGGATTCGGATCTTATCTGACACGTCTTTGTACGGAATCATCGCTGAATGTTCCCAGCGCATGCTTTGGAATAAAGGATATATATCTTGGGCATGGAGATCATCAACAGTTACTGAAAGATGCAGGATTATCTCCGGAGATCCTATCTGAAAAGATCATGCGTACCCTTGGAAGGAGTTAAGACATCAGATGGCTGGCAAGCAAAGAGTAGATCAGGCCCTTGTATCTCTCCATTTATGTGAAAGCCGCGAAAAAGCACAAGCCGCTATTATGGCGGGGTTGGTTTATATCGGTGAAAAGAAAGTGTTGAAGCCTTCAGAAAATCTGCCAGAAGGAGTTCAACTGACAATGAGAACGCCAGCTCATGATTACGTGAGCAGGGGAGCGCTGAAGCTTGAAAAAGCAATCAAGGTCTTCAATGCTGATTTGACTGGCCGTATTGTGTTGGATATCGGAGCTTCTACGGGTGGATTTACTGATGTATCACTCCGGAATAATGCAAAGCATGTTTATTCCGTGGACGTTGGATATGGTCAACTTGATTGGAAATTGAGAAATGATCCGCGCGTTACTGTAATGGAGCGTACCAATGCCCGATACCTGACAAGCGAACAGTTTCCGGAAATACCTGAAGTAACAGTAATGGATGTCAGCTTTATATCCATTCGTTTGATTTTGCCTGTAGCAGACCGTATCATGGGTCCTAACGGTGTTTTCTATACGTTGATCAAGCCACAGTTCGAAGCAGGACGCGAAAGAGTCGGGAAAAAGGGCGTCGTTCGTGATCCGGATGTGCATGAAGATGTATTAAAAGAAATTATTGACTTCTGTGATGAAAACGGTCTCTGGGTCGAAGCACTTGACTTCAGCCCTATTACCGGGCCTGAAGGTAATATAGAATTCATTGCAAAAATCAGACGAAAAACATCAAGCAGTCAAAAAATAAGTACGGATCAGGTGGCGGATCTTGTTTCATTGGCACATCGGTCTCTGAAATCGTAATCTACAGTTAATGGTTCTCAAACAAATCGAAAGGGAACTGATCAACTGGAGGTTGTAAAGAAAAATCAACCATTTCGTTATTGAACGGATGCCTGAACGCAAGACGACAACACCAGAGCGCCAAATTGGGCGCTTTTTTTCTGCTTCCATATTTGCCGTCACCAACTAAAGGCATTTTTCGAGAAGCAAACTGAACACGGATCTGATGTGTCCGCCCCGTATGCAACGCGACTCTGACTAACGAAAGAGGAGTTTCTCCAGATTCAGCTACATCTTGAAGGATCCACGCAAGTTCGGCTTTCTTGACACCTTTTCTTTCTTTATCTACGACAAAAGTTTTGTTCTTCCGTTGATCATGGAATAACAAATCAAAAAAAATGCCTTCGTTTGCTTCGGGTTTCCCGAAAACGACAGCGAGATATTCTTTGATGGTATCCCTACCGGATAATAGACCGGTCATTGCGGCAGCAGCTTCTTTTGTAAGAGCGAAAACCATGAGCCCTCCCGCGGCCTGGTCAAGTCTATGAACAGGAAAGATCTGTTCAACCGATAAAGAGGACTTCAGAAGAGCGGGCATTCCATCCCCTTCGGAAGGAATACCAAAAGGCTTTACACAAATGCATAAATGACGATCGATGTATATGATCTTTACACTCATCATGACCCCTCCTAATATAATTATTATAACACATTACAGTATTACAATAAAGAAGTTGATATACATTTACATGGACTGATATTGCATGAATATACAAAAAATGATAGAATAATCTGACTAAATCCGGGAGATTTTTAGAATGAAAAAGATTCATGTCCTGGAAACAGTAATCAATACTGTAAATATCGAAGCTTGCGTTTATGCTAAAGGTTTTGAAAACGAAATCAGGTCCAAAGGGATTACAGTTATATCTGAAAACGATCACGAAGAAAGCAGATATCTAGTCAGTAAACCGGATCTGATCGTAGCCTTCGGTGGCGATGGGACCATTCTTCGCGCTGCACATCTTGCTATTGCGTTTGATGTACCAGTAATCGGTATTAATTTCGGTCATCTTGGATTCCTGGCGGAAACAGCACCAGAAGATCCAGCGGAACTGGCAGATATGATCCTGAATAAACAAGGTGAAACAGAAACAAGAATGATCCTTGAAGCCGTTGTAAACGATAGCGATCCATATTACGCTATTAATGATGTTGTCGTCAGCAGAGGCGGATATGCACGACTGATTTCACTCAATGTCTCAGTGAATGCAGAGTTTGCAGGACATATGCTTGCTGATGGCTTAGTTATAGCCACTCCGACCGGTTCCACCGGTTATTCTGTTTCTGCGGGCGGACCAGTTGTTTCGCCGGATGTTGACTGCATGACGATAACGCCTGTATGCCCACATTCACTGCAACAAAGACCGCAGGTCGTCAACGGAAATTCAAAAATTGATATTCATCTTGGAAACGATCCTTTGCAGGCTGCAGTAGTGCAGTTGGATGGTCAAAATGTAGCTGTTCTGAAAGCAAACGG
>JAZUFB010000133.1:0-7041 GCA_045640475.1 Clostridia bacterium | reverse complement strand
ACCGGCTTTATCATGCGGCTTATAAGGCCTGCAGGGCAGCGATGAGCGCGCTTACGCTTTCATCGGGGGTGGCCCAGGAGGTGCAGATCCGGACAGCGGTATGAGCTTCATCCACGCGCTCCCAGTTTTCAAAGGTGAAATCGTCTTCCAGCTTTTCCAGCTGGTCATCTGTGAAGATGGGGAACAGCTGGTTGGTGGGGGCATCCACAAAGAGCGGGATCTCTTTTTCGAGGAGGACTCCGCGGATCTTCATGGCGTTGTCGACGGCTTTCTGGGCCAGGGAGAAATACAGGCCATCCTTCATCAGGGTGCTGAACTGGAGACCGAGGAGACGGCCCTTGGCCAGCATGCCGCCCTGACGCTTGATCATATAGCGGAAATCCTTTTTCAGATCCGGGTTATTGATGACCACGGCTTCGCCAAAGAGCGCACCCTGCTTGGTGCCGCCAACGGTGAACACATCGCAGCAGGAGGCCAGATCGGTGGCGGTCACATCGCCCACGGGGGAAGAAAGCGCATAGCCCAGACGCGCGCCGTCAATGAAGAGATACAGTCCGTTCTGGCGGCAGGTCATGTACAGGTCCTTCAGCTCGGTCAGGTTATAGATCGTGCCCAATTCAGTGGACATGGAGACATAGACCATGCCGGGCTTGACGATATGCTCGTCATCGCCCTGAAGAGCGACCGCGACGCTGACCTGAGCGGAAGTGATCTTTCCGTCCTTGCCGGGGAGACCGAGGACCTTATGGCCGTTGGCTTCGATGGCGCCGGTTTCATGGACGTTGATGTGGCCGGTGGTGGCACAGAGAACGCCCTGATAAGGCTTGAGAATGGAGGAAATGACGATCGTGTTGGCCTGCGTGCCGCCGACGACAAAATGGACATCGGAATCCGGACAGGCGAAAGTCTTTTTGATGGCAGCGGCAGCTTCGGCACAGTACGGATCCAGTCCGTAGCCGACCGATTGCAGGAGGTTGGTTTCTTCAAGTGCCTTCAGGATCGAAGGATGGCAGCCTTCAAGATAGTCGCAGGTAAAGCTGATCATAATGCTCTCCTTTTTATCGGCATCTTTATTGATATCGGGTGGTTATCCCAAACGGGCAAGACCGTCGTCCAGACGGCGCATGGTCTCTTCCTTGCCAAGCAACCAGGCGATCTCGACCGCACCGCCGGGAGTGTTGGCCTGACCGCTGATAGCGATACGCAGGGGCCACAAGACGGCGCCGTTCTTGAGACCGGCTTCCGCGATGGCGGACATGAGGGTATCGTGGATCACGGTCTCGGTCCAGTCGGTGATGCCTTCAAGGATCGGACGGACAAACTCAAGGCTGGCTTTCGCGACCTCGGGGTTGGTCTTCATCTTTTTGTGGGTATAAAGTTCGACATCATAATCCGGCAACTCGCCCAGGAAAGCGACCATCGGAGGCACGCGCTCGAAGACCTCGGTCCGATCCTGCATCAGCTGGGCCAGACGGGGATAATCGATGCCCTTGCCGGCCAGCACTTTGTCGAACCAGGGCGTGACGGTCTCCAGATACTTTTCGGGGGTCATGCGGCGGATGTACTCCGCGTTGAACCAGGTCAGCTTCTCGATGTCGAAGATGCCGGGCGCCTTGTTGATGCGGTTGACATCAAAGGCTTCGACCAGCTCCTGGAGAGAGAAGAACTCACGGTCGTCGCCGGGATTCCAGCCGACCAGCGCGAGGTAGTTGATGATCGCCTCGGGCAGATAGCCGCGGGCGGTGAAATCGGAATAGAAAGCGTCACCGTCACGCTTGGACAGCTTATGCTGGGCATCGCGCATGACGGGAGGCATATGGATGTACTGGGGGATCTCCCAGCCAAAGGCATTGTAGAGCAGGTTATACTTGGGGGTGGAGGAAAGATATTCCATGCCGCGCATGACATGGGTGATGCCCATCAGATGGTCGTCGATGACATTGGCGAAATTGTAGGTGGGCATACCGTCCTGCTTGATGAGGATCATATCGTCGAGGACCTCATTCTGGAAAGTGAGATCGCCAAAGACGATATCGTGGTAGGAATTTTCCCCCTCGGTGGGGGCGTTGAGGCGGATGACATAGGGGATGCCGGCATCCAGCTTGGCCTGCACTTCCTCCTTGGAGAGATTCAGACAATGCTTGTCGTACTTGAAGGTCTCGCCCTTCGCCTCCGCGGCGGCACGGCGCTCTTCAAGCTCTTCCTTGGTGCAGAAGCAGTAGTAAGCGTGGCCGCTTTCGACCAGCTGCTGGGCATAGGGGAGATACTGGGCCTTGCGCTCACTCTGGATGTAGGGGCCATAATCGCCGCCGACATCGGGGCCTTCGTCCCAGTTCATGCCGCAATCCTTCAGGGTGTCATAAATGACCTCAGTCGCGCCTTCGACAAAACGCTCCTGATCAGTGTCCTCGATGCGGAGGATAAAGGCACCGTTATTTTGCTTGGCAAACAGATAGCCATACAAAGCCGCCCGCAGACCGCCCAGATGGAGAAAACCGGTGGGAGAGGGCGCAAAACGTGTACGTACGTTCATGATGAAAACTACCTTTCAGTTTAGTTTATTTCAGTTTGGATTACTTGGACTGCCTGGCGAAGGTATCCTTCAGACCGACGGAACGGTTGAAGACGGGGAGAGCGTTTGTGCTGTCAGGATCCTTGCAGAAGTAGCCGGTGCGCAGGAACTGGAAGGAAGTGCCGACTTCGGCGTCCGCGATGCAATGCTCGGCAACGCCCTTGAGCACCGTGAGACTGTCCGGATTAAGGCGGGAGATGAAGTCCTTCTTGTCGACCGTTTCGCCTTCTTCGTTTTCGGGCAATTCTTCAAGCAGAAGCGGTTCGTAGAGACGGGCTTCGAAAGGAACACAATCATCCGCGGCGACCCAGTGGAGCGTCTTGCCCTTGATCTTGCGATCCGCGCCTTCGCTGCCGGAGAAGGAATCGAAATCAACGGTGCACTGGACCTCGGTCACATTGCCGTTTTCGTCTTTGGTGCAACCGGTGCACATGACAATGTAGGCGCCCTTCAGGCGGACTTCGTTACCGGGGAACATACGCTGATATTTCTTGGCGGGAACTTCCATGAAGTCTTCCTGCTCGATCCACAGTTCACGGCCGAACTTGATGGTGCGGGTGCCCATTTCGGGATGATCGGGATGATTTTCCAGCACGACGTCTTTGGTTTCCCCTTCGGGCCAATTGGTCAGCACGACCTTGAGGGGATTGAGCACGGCCATGGCACGGGGCGCGGTCTGGCCCAGATCGTCGCGGACGCAATGCTCCAGCACGGCGAAATCAACGATGGAATCGGCCTTGCTCATACCGATCTCGCTGACGAAATTGCGGATGGAAGCGGGGGTGTAACCGCGGCGGCGGAGAGCACTCAGGGTAGGCATACGGGGATCGTCCCAGCCGGCGACATAACCGCCCTCGACCAACTGACGCAGATAGCGCTTACTCATGACGGTACGGGTCATATTCAGACGGGCAAATTCGAGCTGGCGGGGCTTGGCGGGAAGCATGTTCTGGCTCTTCTCAACCACCCAGTCGTACAGGGGACGGTGGATCTCATACTCCAGAGAGCACATGGAGTGGGAGATGCCTTCCAGCGCGTCACCGATGGGATGGGCAAAGTCGTACATGGGATAGATGCACCACTTGTTGCCGGTACGCCAGTGTTCCTTGTACAGGATGCGGTACATGGCGGGATCGCGCATGACGATGTTGGGGGAGGCCATGTCGATCTTGGCGCGGAGGGTCTTGGTACCCTCGGCGAATTCACCGGCCTTCATGCGGCGGAACAGATCGAGGCTCTCTTCCCAGGGACGGTCGCGCCAGGGGCTGTTCTTGCCGGGTTCCGTCAGGGTGCCGCGATATTCACGCATCTCGTCCTTGCTGAGCTCGTCCACATAGGCGAGGCCGCGACGGATCCAGTCTTCAGCGATCTCGTAGCACTTGTCGTAGTAGTCAGAAGCGTAGTACAGGCCACCGGTCCAGTGGAAACCGAGCCAATGGATATCGCGCTTGATGGCTTCGACATACTCAGTATCTTCTTTGGCGGGGTTCGTGTCGTCAAAGCGGAGGTTGCACTTTCCACCGTATTTTTCGGCAGTCAGAAAGTCCATGATCAGGGCTTTGCAGTGGCCGATATGCATATACCCGTTCGGTTCGGGGGGAAAACGGGTATGAATTTCAGTATAGCGTTTGTCTTCCAGGTCGCGGTCGATCGCGTCCCAGATAAAATTACTCTTTTCGGTGTTCTCTTTGATCTCTTTGATCTCGGTATTCTCACTCATGAGATCCAGACTCCCTTCTTCGTATATCCATACATTTTCTCATTATACAGTATGGGCAGGCGCGGCGCAAGAAAAAATGGGACAAAAAAAGTCGGTTTTTCGTTGAGGAATTTGCCGTTTGTCCTTTTCACAGGGGTAAAAAAAGTGTATAATGAATGAGACTAACTATGGGAGGGCTGAACATGTCCGAACCTTTTGAAACGATGAAGTTTACGCCGATCACGGAAAGCGGAAATGAGGCGCAGGATATCCTGATGTATGTCTATCGGGCGCTCCAGGCCAAGGGGTATGATCCGCTGACCCAAATCGTCGGCTACATCATTTCCGGAGACCCGACCTATATCACCAGCTACAACTCCGCCAGAAGCATGATCTGCCATCTGGAACGGGACGAGATCCTGGAAGAGCTGGTCCGCTTCTATCTGGAAAAACACGATTCCGCGGCGCGGAATACTGAAGCGGGGAACGGGAACGCATAACTGGATCGTTTGCGCCTGAAACGGCGCGTTTTTTGACCGGGACGGGGCTGCTTTCCGGGAAGGAAACGAAGCTCCGGAACGTTATATTTTTGCGGGAAAAACCGGATGGAAACCATCCGGATCCGTTTTTATGACCGTGAATCTGACAACGGATGGAGGAAAACACATGAAGAAGATCCTGCGCGCAGTCGTTATGGTCCTCTTGCTGCTGGGCATCGTTGCAACTGCTTCGGCGGCGGACAAGTTCGTTTTTGAACAGACGAATGTTACGATTTTTGAAGGCGACGTTGTAAATCTGCCTCTTATCATGGAGGGCGCGTTTTCTGACGGCGGCACCATGACATGGAGAAGCTCCGCGCCCAAAGTCGCGGAAGTCGCAAGCGACGGTACCGTTACCGCGCTTGGACGGGGCAACACCAAGATCACCTGCAACGTTGTTACGGCCAACGGTCTGAAGAGGACCGCCAGCGCGAACATCAAGGTCGCCCGCCGCGTAACGAGCGTTGCGCTGAAGCGGACGAATATGCTGATGATCTTTGAGCCGGACGACGCGACCGTGCTTGAAGTGATGCAGGAAGGCACCGCCTATCCGACAATCGTGATCCCGGTCGGCAAGCCTCTGGCATTGACCGCGGAAGCGCTGCCCGCGGATGCCAGCAACCGCAAGGTGTCCTATGAAACGACCGATCCCGCTGTGGCTGTGATCCAGGGGGCCTCCAATGTAAAGGGAACCAAGCCCGGTGAATGTGACCTGATCGTTTACAGCGCGCAGAACCCTGAAGTGACGGAAATCTTCCATCTGCTGGTGGTGCAGCCGATCACGAAGGTGACTGTGAACGCGGACAGCAAGATTCTGTCTGTGGGCGGCAGTATGCAGATGAGTGCAAAGATCGAGCCCGCCAATGCCGGACTGCAGGCTGTGAAATGGAGCTGCACGCCCGAAGCCAACGCGACGATCGACGAATATGGCATGCTGACCGCTTTGAAGCGCGGTACCGTGACGGTGAAAGCCACCGCGGCTGATGGTTCCGGCAAGCTTGGCACCTTCCAGGTGAACGTGCAGCAGGGCCCTGAAAGCGTGTCTGTGAAGGAAACTTCCGCCATCATCAACGTGGGTGAATCCAGACGCTTTAACGCGACCGTCGCCCCTGCCAACGTCAACAACCGGAACGTGGTCTGGTCCTCCTCCGACGAGAGCATCGCGACCGTGACCAAGGGCGGACAGGCCAAGGCTGTGTCCGTTGGCGAATGCATCCTGTTCTGCGCCTGCGAAGCGGACCCCAACGTGTATACCACGGTGAGCATCGAGGTCCAGCAGCCGGTGAAACAGATCGTGTTTGACGAAGCTACGGTGAATGTGTATGTGGGCTCGAACGCCTATGTGAGCTGGACCGTGAAACCCGAAAACGCGACCAATCCCGGGGTGACCCTGAAGAGCGCGAACGAAAAGATCGCTACTGTGGACCAGAGCGGTCTGGTGACCGGCCTCAAGCGCGGCACGGCGAAGATCATCGCGACTGCCACGGACGGATCCAAGAAGACCGGCAGCGTAAACGTGAAGGTCATTCAGCCTGTGGAAGGCGTATACTTCCGTCAGAATGTCTATCATGTGCCTTATCAGGGCAGCCTGAGCCTCCACAGCTATACCCAGCCCAAGGATGCCGATATCCAGAGCATGAGCTGGTATACCGACGACACCTATGTGTCGACCGTCTCCTCCGGTCACACCAAGGCCAACCAGGTCAGCCTGTATGGCCGGCACCTTGGTCAGACGACCCTGCACTGCGTTACGGATGACGGCGGATTTACCGCCGACTCGATCGTGATCGTGGATCATTACAATGATCCCGTGGTGATCGAGGATATGTATATTGACGGCTCCACCATCAGGATCCGCATGACCAACCAGACCACCATGAACCTGGCGAAGGTCGACTTTACCATAGCCCTGTATGACCAGTACGGCCTGGAACTGCCCTGCATGGCGGACGGCACCAACTTCTTTACCGGCTACACGCTGGATGTGTTGGCTCCCGGTGACAGTACGCAACGCGGACGCCTGCACTTTAACTGGGACTACACACCCACGCAACCGATCGGCGGCGTGATTCTGTATGTGACCGGCTATACCACGGATCATGTTTATCTGAACGATGACAAGCCGCAGATCTACAAACTGAGCTTCAAACGTGAAAATTGGCTTGAAAAGCGTTATCCCACTTATTTCGAACCCACCGTACTGACCACGGATCCTCCGATGGACGGTACCC
>JAZUFB010000132.1:0-3202 GCA_045640475.1 Clostridia bacterium | reverse complement strand
CCCAGCACTTCACCGGTGGATTTCATTTCGGGACCGAGGATGGAGTTGGCGTCATTCAGCTTTTCGAAGGAGAAGACCGGGACCTTGATGGCACAGTACGGCGGGACCGGATAGAGTCCGGTGCCGTATCCCAGATCCTTCAGCTTCGCGCCCAGCATGACATGAGAAGCCAGATCCACCATGGGAACGTTGGTCACCTTGCTGATATAGGGGACAGTCCGGCTGGCACGGGGATTGACTTCGATCACATAGAGTTCGTTATCGAAGATCAGATACTGGATGTTCACCAGACCTTTGGTGCCCAGTGCAAGGGCCAGTTTTTCGGAGACGTCGCAGACCTTACGGAGGAAGTGCTCATTGAGGTTGAAAGGCGGATAGACGGCGATGGAGTCACCGGAATGGACACCGGCACGCTCGATATGCTCCATGATACCGGGGATCAGAACATCCTGACCATCGGAAATGACATCCACTTCCAGTTCGATACCGGGCATGTACTTATCCACCAGGACGGGGTTCTCGATCCCGGCGGACAGGATCCGCTTCATATAGTCCTCGGTCTGGGCACGGTTGCGGGAGATCGTCATGTTCTGGCCGCCGATGACATACGACGGACGCAGCAGGACGGGGTAACCGAGGTTCTCGGCAGCACTGACGGCTTCTTCCAGCGTACGGACGCCCATGCCGCGGGGACGACTGATGGCGAACTGCTCCAGCAGCGCGTCAAAACGGGCACGGTCCTCGGCGATATCGATACTTTCCGCGGATGTTCCCAGAATCGTGATCCCGTTCTTATCCAGGAACTGGGTCAGCTTGATGGCGGTCTGTCCGCCGAAGGCGACCACGACGCCGATCGGCTTTTCCACCTGAATGATGCTCATGACATCTTCGGGGGTCAGCGGCTCGAAATACAGACGGTCCGCAGTGTCATAGTCCGTGGAGACGGTCTCGGGGTTATTGTTCACGATCACGACATCGTAGCCCATTTCACGAAGCGTCCAGACACAGTGAACGGAGCTGTAGTCGAACTCGATGCCCTGACCGATCCGGATCGGACCGGAACCCAGCACCATGACAACGGGCTTCCCGGAACGCGGGAAGGAACGGGCCTGGCAACCATCCTCCGTAGTGGAGTAGAAATAGGGCTTATCTTTCCCGAAAATCGCGGAACAGGTTTCCACGATCCGGTAGTTGAAAGGCATGGAAGGCAGGTCGGTCTTTCCGGTCAGCCGGGTAATGGCTTTATCCGTGTATCCGAGCGCCTTAGCCTGCTGATACAGGTCATCCGTGAACGGCTTTGTCTGCAGATCGGATTCCATGTCGGCCAGCAGCTGCAGCTTTTTCAGGAACCAGTAATCGATCTTTGTCAGCTCATAGATCTCGTCCATGGAGACACCGGACTTCAGCGCTTCATAAACGGTGAAGATACGGCGGTCATCCTGGTCCTTCAGACGCTCCAGTACGGGACGGTTATCCAGCGGAGCGGCGGTCAGAGTGTCCAGACCGATCTCGGCGCCACGGACGGCTTTCATCAGGGCAGACTCGAAGGTCGGACCGATGGACATGACTTCACCGGTGGCCTTCATCTGGGTACCCAGACGACGGGAGGAACCGTAGAATTTATCGAAGGGCCACTTGGGGAACTTGACGACGATGTATTTGACGTCCGGCTCGAATCCGGCCAGGGAACAACCGGTTTCTTCATTTTTGATCTCCGCCAGCGTATAGCCGAGGGCCAGCCGGGTCGTGATCTTGGCGATGGGGTAGCCGGTCGCCTTGGAGGCCAGCGCGGAGGAACGGGATACACGGGGATTGACTTCGATGACGGCGTATTCGGATCCGTCGGGCTTCAGAGCAAACTGGCAGTTACAGCCGCCGATGATGCCGATGGCGGAAACCATATCCAGAGCCGCCTGACGGAGCATATTGAATTCACGGTCGGTCAGCGTCAGCGCGGGAGCAGCGACGATGGAGTCACCGGTATGGACACCGACGGGGTCGACGTTTTCCATACTGCAGACAGAGACGGCGCAACCGGTGCTGTCGCGCATGGTTTCAAACTCGATCTCTTTCCAGCCGGCAATACATTTTTCAATCAGAACCTGCGTGATGGGGGACATATCCAGACCGCCCTTGGCAATCACTTTCAGTTCATCGGGAGTATCGGCAATGCCGCCGCCGGTTCCACCGAGGGTAAAGGCGGGACGGACGATGACGGGATAACCGATCTCGTCGGCGATCTTCAGGCATGTTTCCACATCGGAAGCGATATCCGAAGGAACGCAGGGCTGACCGATGGCCTGCATGGTATCACGGAACAGCTGACGGTCTTCCGCCTTATTGATGGCGTCGATATCAGTGCCCAGCAGGCGCACACCGTATTTTTGCAGGACGCCGTTTTCGGTGAGCTGGCGCGCCAGCGTCAGACCGGTTTGTCCGCCCAGACCGGCCAGGAGAGAATCGGGACGTTCCTTTTCAATGACACGCGCGACAGTCTCCGCGTTCAGGGCTTCCAGATAGATTTCATCAGCGAGGTTTTTATCCGTCATGATGGTGGCAGGATTGGAATTGACCAGAACGACATCCAGTCCTTCATCACGAAGGACACGGCAGGCCTGGGCACCGGCATAGTCGAACTCGGCCGCCTGACCGATGACGATAGGACCGGAACCGATCACCATGACTTTTTTAATAGAAGGATCCTTAGGCATAGAACAGCACTTCCTTCATATAAATTCGCGGGGGATGTTACAGAATATACCGTAACAATCATATTTTACGCATAATTATGCAGGAGTCAAGGGGCATTTTGGGGGATTTATGCATTAATGAAGTATTTTTATTCCGGCACAGCTCCGCTGCGCGAGGGTGCGGCTATGGCCGCACTAGGGAGTGCGGAGCACTCTAGGGCGCTACGCGCTAGGGAAGAGGAGCAACCCCCTCACCGCTTCGCGGAGCTCCCCCTGACCAGGGGGAGCCATATTTTGTGGGCGTTGCGCGACTGAGAAAATTACGTCTATATTGCGGAGAGGGTGATGGGTGATAGGTGATAAGTGATATGTGATTAAGTTTGTTACACATGGAGGGAAATCACGTGATATAATAATATGAAGAAAGAGGGTGCGATGATGGAAGAATATACAGGGAAATATCCGGAACTGCAGAGAATGATCGACGAAAGCGACCGGATCGTGTTCTTCGG